>JAZNXM010000106.1:0-8783 GCA_045593865.1 Acetatifactor sp.
GGTAATAAAAGAGGAGGAACTATTATGACAAAGAAAGTAGTGGAGATCAAGTTGCAGAACGGTCTGGAAGCGAGACCGGTTGCAATGCTGGTTCAGGTTGCCAGCAGATACGACAGTGCTGTTTATCTGGAAACCTGCGGCAAGAAGGTAAATGCCAAGAGTATTATGGGCATGATGAGTCTGGGACTTGACCTGGGGGAAGAGGTTACCGTAATTGCTGACGGAGCAGATGAGACAGTAGCAGTAGAGAACATTGAGAAATACTTAAGGGGCGGCGAAGCATAAATGATTTTATCCGTAAGTCAATGAATTGGCGAGACAATGCATTTTCATTGGCAATAACGCTGTATGTCAAAGCAGGCATTGAAGACGATCTGCAAGGGAACTTGTGTCATCTTCAATGCCTGTTTTTCTGTGAGTGAAAAAATTAACAATAATGTTTGCAATTTTCCGGAAGTGTGCTATATTAGTAGTTGACAGCAATTATGCTGCAAAGCAGATTAGATAAACAGATATGATATTTAGGAGGTAAGGAACATGTTAGTTTCAGCAACCGAAATGCTTAAAAAAGCAGTAGCTGGTCACTATGCAGTAGGCCAGTTCAACATTAACAACCTTGAGTGGGCAAAGTCCATTCTTTTAACCGCACAGGAAATGAACTCTCCTGTAATCTTGGGCGTATCTGAAGGCGCCGGCAAGTATATGGGTGGTTATCATGCAGTAGTTGGTATGGTAAACGGCTTGATGCAGGATTTAAATATCACAGTTCCTGTAGCCATTCATTTAGACCACGGTTCATTTGAAGGCTGCTATAAGTGTATCGAAGCAGGTTTCTCTTCCATCATGTTCGATGGTTCTCACTACCCGATTGAAGAGAATGTTGCAAAGACAACCCAGTTAGTAAACGATGCTCACGCGAAGGGAATCTCCATTGAAGCGGAAGTTGGTTCCATCGGCGGTGAAGAGGACGGCGTTATCGGAGCCGGTGAATGTGCAGATCCCAATGAATGTAAGGCGATCGCTGATCTGGGCGTAGATTTCCTTGCAGCCGGTATCGGTAACATCCACGGCAAATATCCTGCAAACTGGAAGGGCTTAAGCTTTGAAACTCTTGCAGCTGTTCAGGAAAAGACAGGCGAGCTTCCTCTGGTTCTTCACGGTGGTACAGGTATCCCTGCAGACATGATCAAGAAGGCAATCTCTCTTGGTGTTGCTAAGATCAATGTTAACACAGAATGCCAGCTTGCTTTCGCAGCAGCTACCAGAAAGTATATCGAAGAAGGTAAGGATTTACAGGGCAAGGGATTTGACCCTCGTAAGCTTTTAGCTCCCGGTGCAGAAGCTATCAAGGCTACGGTAAGAGAAAAGATGGAATTATTCGGATCTGTAGGTCAGGCTTAATAACAAGCATAAGAAACAAAAACACCAATTACCTATTACAAGATGGGTAATTGGTGTTTTTTGGTAGGTTTAGCGGCCGGGAAGTTTTTCTGGTTCCGGATATTCTACGCCGAAGGTATCCACGGTAACGCTCTTCATAACCTGCTTTTGCAGAGGTCTGTCGCTGTAATCTGTAGGAGTGTCCGCAATCTTGTTTACCACATCCATGCCCTCGGTAACCTTACCGAATGCTGCATAGCTGCCATCCAGATGTGGAGAATTCTTGTGCATGATAAAGAATTGAGACCCTGCGGAATCGGGGAACATGCTTCTTGCCATGGAAAGCACACCTTCGGTGTGCTTCAAGTTATTTTGAAAGCCGTTCTGTGCAAATTCGCCATGAATGCTGTAACCCGGACCGCCCATGCCGGTACCGTCCGGACATCCGCCCTGGATCATGAAGCCTCTGATAACGCGATGGAAAATCAGACCATCGTAAAAGTGTTTCTTAACAAGACTGATGAAGTTGTTAACAGAGGTAGGGGCGATTTCAGGATATAACTCCAGTTTGATCACGTCGCCACTTTCCATAGTGATTGTAACAATAGGATTCTGTGCCATAATATTCTTCCTTTCTGCGGATAAATTCGTTATAATGTCCGTAAGGGCAGAGTCATGCCCTAAAATGTAATGATAACATTACTATGATAACCGAAAATTTGTGGAAGGTAAAGATAAAACGTGAAAAGATATTTACAAAGGGTGGTTTTTTGCACCGAGGGAGAGTGGCCGGAAGGGACGGGGCCGGAAGACAAGGTGCCGGGGAGGTTGCAGCCGGAAGAAAAGATACGGGAAAAATTTCAGAAACATACCCCCGAAGAAGGAACTCTGTACATTACAGACAGCGAAATCTGCCTGTGTGTGTTGAAAGAAAAAGGACTGCCCGTGGCCGCCTGGCTTCATGAAGGAAATCGGAAGCAGGATCTCTCGGCAGCAATGTATGCAGTAGAGTCTCCGGAAGTGCTGGACATGGACTTTTATGAGAAGATATACCGAAGGGAAAAAGGAATCCCTTGGGAGATACTGAAGACAGACAGGTGTCTGGTCAGAGAGATGGTACCAGAGGATGCGGAAAGCTTTTATGACATGTATCAGGAACCGGCAATCTGCAAATATATGACGGATTTTCATGGTGATGTGGCCGGGGAGGAAGCATATATCCGTGAGTATCAGCAGAAATATCGTTTTTTTGGTCATGGTGTGTGGAGTATCGTGTTAAAAGAGACCGGGCAGGTTATCGGCCGGGCTGGATTTTCGGAGACTGAGGATTTTGCCGGGATACAAATAGTTTCAGGGAAGGAAAGAATCGTCTCAGAGGATGGGGAGATGGAGGAAGCTTCTCTGCCCTGTCTGGGTTACATGATTGGTGTTCCGTGGCAGGGACAGGGGCTTGCACTTGAGGTCTGCAAGGCAATTCTGGACTATGCAAAGGCGGAACTTGGCTTTCATAAAGTACAGCTTTTTGTGGAGCAGAGTAATGAAGCGTCTATGGGTTTAAGCAAAAAACTGGGCTTTACAGATGCCGGGTGGGCAGTGGAGGGAAAAGGTTCCAAGGTAGTTCGAAGAGTGCTTGCATTATGAGTCTTAGAATACGAGAGTGATTCCAAGGCTGTTTTGTGGAAAGCATATGTTCGTGATAGATATTGTAGAAAAAGCCAAACAACGATAGGTTTTGCGCGGTCTGTTGTTTGGCTTTTCTAATAATTATTTTGTATAGAAAATCTGCGCGATTGGTGAATCCGGTGTCAGGAATACTGTCTTATTATCACCTTTCAGGGAAGCCTTCAGAGCATCCAGACTTCTTACGAAGGAGTAAAATTCAGTCTTGGACGGGTCATTGTATGCCTGAGACAGAATCTTCATGTATTCCGCTTCGCCTTCGGCCACTAGGATTTCGGCCTCCTTTTCAGCCTCGGAGATCATGACGGTCACTTCCATGTCGGTAGAGTTGCGAATAATCTGGGCCTCGGAGTTGCCTTCAGCGGTATAAGTAGCGGCGATATTGTCACGCTCGGAAATCATTCGTTCGTAAACAGCAGCTTTATTATCGTCGGGCAGGTCTAGCTGCTTAGTCTCGCAGGTCAGCAGTTCGATACCGTACTGATCCAGGGAAGTACCGATATTTGCAATAATAGCGGCAGACAGCTGGCCGTCACGGCCGGAAATCACATCATCCTGGGTAATGCTGGAGATTACGTTCTTGGTGGAGTTATATACGATAGTGTCCAGACGATTCTCTGCGTTGGATACAGAAGAGTTCAAAGTCTGGGAGAATTTTAGCGGATCTGTAATGTGCCATAAAATGTAGCTGTCGCAGATCATAGTCTTCTTGTCGCTGGTAATAACATCAGAGGCCGGTAAGTCATAAAGCAATGTCTGATGGGGGAGCTTATCCACACTCTGGATAAAAGGAATCTTAAAGCTGATGCCCGCTTGCGAAACCACATGGTCAACCTTACCGAACTGACGGATCAGACTGTATTCATTTTCATAGGTCACAACGATGCTGGAAGAGCCTACGATCAGCAGACCGAAGAGCACTATGACCCAAAAAGCTTTTTTTAATGTTTTCATATATTTCCTCATTTCTGCGCACGGTAGATGGAAAAAAATCTGTCTGCGCTGATATATGCAATCGTGTTGTTGCTTGTCTTGTGCGGAAGCTTACTGTACATCTATATTGTGGTTCGTTGTATTGCCAAAACCCGCCGCGGCGGAGCCTGCTGTAGAAGTTCCGGTAAAGGATTCTACCGGATAAATCATTTCCACATTGCCGGAAGGACTCTCGATAATGACCTTCAGATCCGGAAGAATTTCTTCCATAGCCTCATAGAACATACGCTGTCTGGTAATAGTAGGATTCTTGATGTATTCTTCATACATTGCATTAAATCTGGCAACCTGTGCGGTAGCCTCGTTAATACGTTCTGTTTTTCGGGCTTCTGCGTCCTTGATGATCTTGTCGGCTTTTGCCTGTGCGTTGGGAAGCTGCTCGTTGCGGTATTTGTTCGCATTGTTCAGAGCGGTTTCCGCGCCCTGCTTAGCGGTTTCAACATTTTTGAAAGCTTCCATGACTTCTGCGGTTGGCGGCTCGGAGTCCTGTATGGTAATATTAACCAACTGTACGCCCAGGTCATGCTCCTCCAGTCTTTTGATGATCATGGTTCTGATGGCAGCCTGAATTTCATTCTTGCCGGTGGTAAGTACATCATCTACAGGATAGCTGCCTACAACTGTACGGATGCAGCTCTGACAGATATTCTTCAGGATGCCGGAAGGGTTCTCGGAAGAGTACAGAGCCTTTACCGGATCGGAATATCTGTATTCCACGAAGAAGTCTACATTTACGAAGTTATAGTCAGAAGTAATCATCAGGGACTCGTCGGTAGACTTGTTGTTGTCTTGGCTATATCCGATGGCAAAGCCCTGGATGGTGGTATTTACCTTTCTTACCTGCTGAACAAGGGGTATCTTAAAGTGAAGCCCCGGCTCGGTAACAGCCTTGGCCTGACCGAAAGTGATCAGCACAGCCTGCTCCTGTTCTTTGATCTGATAGGTAGAGCCGAAAATAATTATGACAGCTGCGATGATTAGGATCATGGTTCCGAAAAGCTTGCCCGCTGCCCTGCCGGCTTTTTTGGATTTGTCCGGTTCCACCGTCTGGAAGCCGTTTTGCCTGTTGTGTTTGGACTCAAACATAAAATCATTCCTTTCCTTTGTGTGTGCCTACAGTTTGACCGGGGTAAAGTGCCATCCGATAAATTTGTGCTGTGGCAAAATTGTATATATGAATTAACATATACCTATAATACATTAATTATAGAAAATAAACAATAATAAAATAAGCACGAAAGAGAATATTAACGTGCAGAAATTATCTGTTTGATGTTCATGGATGTATATTAAGGGGAGATAAGGTATTATTTTATATGGAAAAAAGCTGCAAGGTATGTTAATATATAGAAAACTCTTTAAGACAGTGGGGATTTGCGCCCGTGCTGCATACGCAAACCCATCGTACAAAGGCGGCACAGAAAAGAGGAATGATCATGGTTGTACAAAAATATAAAGATATGCTGTCCGGAAAATCCGTAATCAGACAGCTGTCTGAATTTGCTACTGCGCGAGGCGCAGAAATCGGTTATGAGAACGTATTTGATTACAGCTTGGGAAATCCGTCTGTTCCGGTACCCCAGGAATTTACCGACAGAATGATACATATGCTGGCCACAAAGGAATCCGGCGAGCTGCATGGCTACAGCCCAAGCCCGGGAATTACTTCTGTAAGAGAAGCGGTTGCTGCTTCTTTGAAAGAACGTTTCGGTATCCCTTATGAAGCAAAGCATATTTTTATGGCTTCCGGTGCTGCAGGTGCGTTATCCCATGCTTTCAGACTTGTTACCGAACCGGGGGATGAGATTATTACCTTTGCGCCGTTTTTTCCGGAATACAATCCTTACGTGAATCTGACCGGTGCGGTGCTTAAGGTTGTACCTCCTCAAACAGAAGATTTTCAGATTAACTTTCAAGCTTTCGAATCCATGCTGAGTGAAAAGACCATGGCGATTCTGATCAATACCCCGAACAATCCGTCCGGTATTGTATATTCAAAGGAGACCATTGAACGTCTGGCAGACACGCTTCGCAGAAAGCAGGAAGAATACGGACATGACATATTTGTCATTTCCGATGAACCTTACAGAGAAATCGTATTTAAAGATGTGGAAGCGCCTTGCGTATCTGCGTTCTACGATAATTCCATTATGTGCTATTCCTTTTCCAAGTCCCTGTCATTGCCCGGCGAAAGAATCGGTTATGTGGCAGTAAATCCTAAGTGCACGGATGCGGACCTTATGGTGCCTATGTGTACACAGATTTCCAGGGGCACCGGTCACAACTGCCCGCCTTCCATTATTCAGCTGGCAGTGGCGCAGGTGTTGGATAAGACATCGGATTTGAGTGTTTATGAGACGAATATGAACCTGATTTATGATTGCCTAATGGAACTGGGCTTTACCTGCGTGAAACCGGGCGGAACCTTCTATATCTTCCCTAAGGCATTGGAAGAGGATGCGAAGGTGTTCTGTCAGAAGGCATTGAAATACGACCTGGTTCTGGTTCCCGGCGATTCCTTTGGGGCACCGGGCTACTTCAGAATGGCTTACTGTATCGACACAGAGAAGGTGGTTCGTTCACTGGAGGCACTGAAGAAATTCGTAACGGAAGAATATCCGCAAAGGGCAGAGGCAAGTGTGTAAAACACAGATGCCCTGCTTGCATGGGCAGATGGAGTTTTACACACTTGCCGAGCGAAGCGAGCCGCACAAAAAGCGAAGGGTTTGTGCGGCTCTGCCCATAAATTTAATAGATAGTATAGTAGAAAGGCAATTAATTTAGATATGGCAGAAATTATAAAAGCAATTATTTACGGTATTGTGGAGGGCATCACCGAGTGGCTGCCCATCAGCAGTACCGGACATCTGATCTTAGTGGAGCAGCTGATTCCCTTCAAGGAGACCAGCGAGGAATTCTTCGGAATGTTTGATGTGGTGATTCAGCTGGGCGCGATCATGGCAGTGGTGGTGCTGTTCTGGAAACAGATATGGCCCTTTGCCCTGACGAAAAAAGAGCGTGTGGGCAAGAACGGTATCCTGTCCTTTGTTCATATGGATACCATGACCCTGTGGTTTAAAATCTTGGTTTCCTGCGTGCCGGCAGCAGTGATCGGCATCCTGTTTGACGAAGTATTTGAAGCACTGTTCTATAATCCGGTAAGTATTGCGATCGCACTGATTGTATTTGGTATCGCTTTTATCGTTATCGAAACCATGAACAAAGGAAAAGATGCGAAAATTAACAGTTTATCAGAGATTACTTATCAGACCGCAGTCTGGATTGGTGTGTTTCAGGTGATTGCAGCAGTGTTCCCCGGAACTTCCCGTTCCGGCGCGACCATTATCGGTGCTCTTCTCATCGGTGTTTCCAGAAAGGTGGCTTCCGAGTACACTTTCTTTCTGGCGATTCCGGTCATGTTCGGTGCCAGCTTGCTGAAAGTATTGAAATTCGGACTTTCCTTTACCAACATTGAAATAGCCTGCCTGGTATTTGGCTGCGCGGTGGCATTTATCGTATCCTATTTTGTGCTGCAGTTTTTGATGGATTATGTTAAGAAACATGACTTTAAGGTGTTCGGTTGGTATCGGATCGTGTTGGGTGTCGTGGTGCTGGTGGCAAGTGGGTTACTGTTTTAGGTAACAGGGCTAAGAGGCTTGCGAGAGGTATATATCGGTATTTCGATTCCGTAGCATGCTTAAAGGAGAGAAGGCCTGTTTATACTTTTTTTAGTTGACAAACCCCTCTTTTTATCATAAACTTAGTGACCGTGGCGGTATACATAACTCGGCGCTGCCAAGGGCAGTAACGGTTTTGCCGGACAGACCCAGTAAGAATAGCATCTTCACACAGTTTGTGGTAAAGCTGCAGGCCTGTTGCTGAGTGTGATTCCGGGGACTGCCACAGAGGGGAAAATGAAAAAGAAACTGAACAGAAGAGAGTCTGTATATAAGAATCTCGTGTAGTGAAAGGAGCATTACCATTATGGCAACTACAAAGAAGAACGTACCCGTTGAAGAGACAACTATCGAAAAAGCGTTAGAGGCAACCGTTGAAGCACCTGTAGAAAACAAGGCATCTGTAAAGAGAGCAACGAAGAAGGCGGCCGTTAAAGAAGAAGGAAACGAAGGAGCTAAGGATCCTGCGAAGAAGACAGCAGCTAAGAAGACAACTGCTAAGAAAGCAGCGAAAGAAGTTCAGTGCGAAATCGCAGTGCAGTTCGCAGGCAAGTCTTATACTCAGGAAGATCTGGTAAAGATTGCTAAGGATGTTTGGGTATATGACCTGAACCGGAAGGCAGAAGAGCTTGTAAGTGTTGCATTATATGTTAAGCCGGAAGAATGCAGTGCTTATTATGTATTCAACGATACGGAGACAGGCAGCTTCCTGATTTAATCTGTACGGATTGGAGGAACATGCATGCTAAGAACCCGGAACAGGGATGGTAGAATGCTGTGACGGTTCTGTAAGGCTGTTCTGAAAAGTCATTCTGTAAGGTCATCTATGAAGTTGTGCCGTTTGGCACATAAAATATATGTAAGCGCGTAAGAAGACTCCTGCGGGTTTGATGTATGCTATTGTATAAGAACAGTAAGAATACATCAAACCCGCAGGAGTCTTTTGTTTGTTTGAATACCGGAGATTTGTTATCAAGAAATAAACGTACTTTTATAAATTGTTTATAATTATTTTCCACAAAATCTGTTGACAATAGATAGGTGAAGTGATAT
>JAZNXM010000107.1:0-7485 GCA_045593865.1 Acetatifactor sp.
GTTAGATGAAAGAAAAACGAAAATATTGCAGGTTATTATTCGTAACTATCTGGAGATGGGTGAATTGGTAGGCAGTAGAACCATTTCCAAGTACACGGATCTGAATTTAAGCTCCGCTACCATCCGCAATGAGATGGCTGACCTAGAGGAACTGGGATACATCTTACAGCCCCACACTTCAGCAGGCAGAATTCCTTCGGATAAGGGCTACCGCTTCTATGTGGACTGCATGATGGAGCAGAAGGAGCGTGAAGTGGTTGAGATGAAGGAAATGCTGGTGGAGCGTCAGGATAAGATGGAGCAGGTCCTGAAAAAGGTTGCCAGGTTCTTGGCCCAGAATACCCAGTACGCCACTATGATCAGCGCTCCCCAGACCCATCGCAACAAGCTGAAGTTCATCCAGCTTTCCAGAGTGGATTACAATCAGCTGCTTGCCGTGATCGTAGTCGAAGGGAATGTGATCAAGAATCATATTCTGCCGGTTGCCCAGGAGCTGACGGATGAAACAATGCTGAAGCTGAACATGCTGTTGAATACCAATCTGAACGGTCTGTCCATTGAGGAAATCAATCTGGGCATGATATCGGCCATGAAACAGCAGGCAGGTGTGCACAGTGATATTGTCAGCGAGGTGATTGATGCAGTGGCAGATGCCATCAGGGCGGAAGAGGATCTGGAGATTTACACCAGCGGTGCCAATAACATTTTCCGCTATCCGGAATTGTCGGATGGAAACAATGCCAGCCGGCTGATCAATGCATTTGAAGAAAAGGATGCATTAACCGACTTGGTATATGAGACTCTGGCAAACGAAAAACAGACAGGTATTCAGGTCTACATTGGGGAAGAAACCCCCGTTAAGGGGATGAAGGACTGCAGTGTAGTAACTGCCACCTATGAACTGGAAGAAGGAATGAAGGGGACAATTGGTATTATTGGGCCGAAGCGCATGGACTATGACAAGGTAGTGGGAACCCTGCGTTCCATGATGAACCAGTTGGATGATTTGTATAAGAAAGAAAAAGTCTGAGATAAATTCTCGAGTCAAATAGGATTGCAGTGTTGCGGGCGCACCTGCAAAGGACATGGAAAGGAAAGGGATGAATGTATGGCAGAACAGGATAAGGATATCAAAGACATAAATACAGAAGAAACTGTGGATGCCACAGAAGAGACAAAAGCCCCGGACATGGATGAAACGGCTGAGGCAGCCGGAGAAAAGATGGCGGAAGGTAAAAAGTCGGCAGAAGCTGCAGAGGACACAGAGCCTGCTTCCGAAGCTGCAGAAGAATCCGATGACGAAGCCGGGGAAGACCCGGAGTGCGGTAGGGAGCCAAAGACCTGGGCAGAGAAAAGAGCTGCCAAGAAGCAGGCCAAGGCGGATAAACAGACGGATGGCTCTAAGGAGAAGATTGCTGAGCTGGAAGACAGAGTGAAACGCCAGATGGCAGAATTTGAAAACTTCCGCAAGCGCACCGAAAAGGAAAAGCAGGCCATGTTTGAAACCGGTGCCAGAAGCGTCATTGAAAAGATATTGCCGGTGGTTGATAACTTTGAGAGAGGTTTTGCGACGGTAGAACAGGAAGATCAGGAAGATGCCTTCGTAGGAGGCATGCGGATGGTCTACAAGCAGATGATACAAGAGCTTGAGAATATCGGCGTCAAGCCCATCGAAGCTGTAGGAAAAGAATTTGATCCTAACTTGCACAATGCAGTGATGCAGGTAGCAAGTGAAGAATATGAAAGCGGTATTGTAGCACAGGAATTTATCAAGGGATATACTTACCGCGACAATGTGGTGCGCCACAGTATGGTTGGGGTTGCTCAGTAGAGGGACGAAAAAGAGCACTTAACAGACTTAGGATGCATGTAGTAAATCAACAAGTAAACAATAATTCATAATATAGGAGGAAAAGAGAACAATGAGTAAGATTATCGGTATTGACTTAGGTACAACAAACAGTTGTGTAGCAGTTATGGAAGGTGGTAAGCCCACCGTTATCGCTAACGCAGAAGGCGCAAGAACTACACCGTCTGTAGTGGCATTTACGAAAACAGGCGAGAGATTGATCGGTGAACCTGCAAAGCGCCAGGCAGTAACCAACGCAGAAAAGACCATCGCATCTATCAAGAGAGATATGGGTACAGACAATGGCCGTACCATCGATGGCAAGAAATATTCTCCTCAGCAGATTTCAGCAATGATTCTTCAGAAGCTGAAAGCGGATGCAGAAAGCTACTTAGGTGAAAAGGTTACAGAAGCAGTTATCACTGTTCCTGCATATTTCAACGATGCTCAGCGTCAGGCAACCAAGGACGCAGGCAAGATTGCAGGTCTTGATGTAAAGCGTATCATCAACGAGCCTACCGCAGCAGCACTTGCTTACGGTCTTGACAACGAAAAAGAGCAGAAAATCATGGTATACGACTTAGGCGGCGGTACCTTCGACGTTTCCATCATCGAAATCGGTGACGGCGTTATCGAAGTATTGGCAACCAATGGTGATACCAGACTTGGTGGTGATGACTTCGACGAAAAGATCACACAGTGGATGATCGCAGAATTTAAGAAGGCAGAGGGCGTAGACCTTTCTACCGATAAGATGGCACTTCAGAGATTAAAGGAAGCAGCGGAAAAGGCGAAAAAGGAGCTTTCCAGCGCAATGACAACCAACATCAACCTTCCTTTCATCACTGCAACCGCAGAAGGTCCTAAGCACTTTGATGTGAACCTGACCCGTGCGAAATTTGATGAACTGACACATGACTTAGTAGAGAGAACAGCTATCCCTGTTCAGAACGCTATGAGAGATGCAGGCCTTACCAATGCAGACCTTGGCCAGGTACTTCTGGTTGGTGGATCTACACGTATTCCTGCAGTTCAGGATAAAGTAAGACAGTTAACCGGCAAAGAGCCCAGCAAATCTCTTAACCCGGATGAATGTGTGGCGATCGGTGCGTCTATCCAGGGTGGTAAGCTGGCAGGTGATGCCGGTGCAGGAGAAATCTTACTGTTAGACGTAACTCCTCTGTCTCTGTCTATCGAGACAATGGGTGGTGTTGCTACCAGATTGATCGAGAGAAATACAACCATCCCTACCAAAAAGAGCCAGATTTTCTCTACCGCAGCTGACAACCAAACCGCAGTAGACATTAATGTTGTACAGGGTGAAAGACAGTTTGCAAGAGATAACAAGTCCCTTGGACAGTTCCGTCTGGATGGTATTCCACCTGCACGTCGTGGTGTGCCTCAGATTGAAGTTACCTTTGATATCGATGCTAACGGTATTGTAAACGTATCCGCTAAGGATCTGGGAACCGGTAAGGAACAGCATATTACCATTACCGCTGGCTCCAACATGTCCGATGCAGAAATCGAAAGGGCGGTAAAGGAAGCTGCTGAGTTCGAAGCGCAGGATAAGAAGAAAAAAGAAGCAGTAGAAGCCAGAAATGATGCGGATGCATTCGTATTCCAGACAGAAAAGGCTCTGGAAGAGGTTGGCGATAAGATCCCGGAGAGCGACAAGACGCAGGTTCAGGCTGACATGGAAGCGGTAAAAGCAATCCTTGAGAGAACCGCTAATCAGGAAATGAGCGACGGCGATGTGGATGAGCTGAAGGCTGCAAAAGAAAAACTGATGAACAGTGCACAGAGCCTGTTTACCAAGATGTATGAATCTATGCAGGGTGCACAGGGCGCAGGTCAGGCAGGTCCTGATATGGGCGGTGCTTATCAGCAGCAGAGCGCTCCCGAAGATGATATCATCGACGGAGATTTCCGCGAGGTATAAAAGCCAGAAGCCACCTTTGGCAAGAGTGACGGAACCGGTCACCTCATATCTCATTCACACACCGGACTAAAAACATCTTCAAAAATTGTGTGTCTTTGTTCGGACACGGAGTGTCCGTCAAAGTCACACAATTTTCTCAGCTGTTTTTACTACGGTGTATTACATGAAATATGAGGCGCCCGCTTCCTAGTATATATAAAAGGAATGATTTCACATGTGAAGAATCCAAAAAGATTCTGTGGAGTTTAAGAGTTGACGGAAAGCGACAAATACTATAAAATACTTTCGTGGTTTTCCGGTACGATGAAAGATTGAAAATGGAATTTTCAACCTACGTATCAGCGCAGTTTTGCAAGCCGGCTTGCAAAATGCATGAAAGAGGAAAAGATTAAGTGGGAAATGCGACGGTGGGTGCTCGTCCGCCACCGCATTTCTAAATTATGTTTAGGGAATGCAGATGAAACGAAAGATAATTTGCATAACTCATAAAGAAGAAATGTTAGTTGATATAGAAAGGCTGATTGGTTATGGCAGAACAGAAAAGAGACTACTATGAAGTCCTGGGAGTAGAAAAGAATGCCGATGATGCGGCAATTAAAAAAGCATATCGTGTTCTTGCCAAAAAATATCATCCCGATGTAAATCCGGGAGATGCCGAGGCAGAAAAGAAATTCAAAGAAGCTTCAGAGGCATATGCGATTCTTAGTGATCCCGAAAAGAGGAAACAGTATGATCAGTTCGGTCATGCAGCGTTTGATGGCGGTGCAGGCGGTCCCGGCGGATTTGATTTCAGCGGTGCAGATTTCAGCGATATTTTTGGTGATATATTTGGGGATTTCTTTGGCGGTGGACGCCGCAGTGCACAGAATAACGGCCCGATGAAGGGCGCGAACCTGCGGACCAGCGTACGCATTACCTTTGAAGAGGCGGTATTTGGCTGCGAAAAAGAAATTGAACTGACTGTCAAAGAGAACTGTAAGACCTGTAACGGATCCGGCGCAAAGCCGGGAACCTCTCCGGAGACCTGCTCTAAGTGTGGAGGAAAGGGGCAGGTAGTATTTACCCAGCAGTCCTTCTTCGGAACTGTCCGTAATGTACAGTCCTGTCCTGATTGTCAGGGAACCGGTAAGGTGATCAAGGAAAAATGTACGGATTGCCGCGGTACCGGCTATGTTCCCATGAGAAAGCGTTATGCGGTGGATATTCCTGCGGGTATTGATAACGGACAGTGCAAACGTATGCCGGGTCTGGGCGAACCGGGTACAAACGGCGGCCCCAGAGGCGATGTGCTGGTGGAGGTTGTGGTTGGCAGACATCCTATCTTCCAGAGACAGGATTATAATATCTTCTCAACCGTGCCGATGTCCTTTGCGGTGGCAGCGCTGGGTGGTGAGGTTGTGATCGATACTGTGGATGGCAAGGTAATTTACGAAGTGAAGCCGGGTACCCAGACGGACACCAAGGTAAGACTGAAGGGCAAGGGTGTACCTACCCTGCGCAACAAGGAAGTGAGGGGTGACCATTACGTAACGCTGGTAATCCAGACACCGGATAAATTGTCCCATGAAGCGAGGGAGCTTCTGAAGAAGTTCGACGCGGAATGCGGTGATACCCTGAATGCGGCGAAGAAAGTAGCTGAGGATGGGGATCCCAGGGATGGCAAGGACAAAAAGAAGAAGTTTTGGAAGTAAGTATAATATTTAACGTATATAAGTGTCACGAGATTAACTTGAATGTAATTTTTTATTACGTTCAGGTTAATTTTGCTTTGGAATTAAGTTTTGATCTAACAATTCAGCAAATGATTTATTTAAAGCTTCTGCCAAGAAAATCAACTCAATATCCGTAACAAATCTTTGGCCGGACTCCATTCGTTGAATGGCATTTTTGTCCACATCCATCCCTAATAGTTGCAAGTGCTCTGCTAGTTGTCGTTGTGAGATATTCAAGGCTTTTCGATATTTGCATATGTTTGCGCCGCAAACATTATTTTTACCGCTTGTAGTTTTATTAATAAACATAGTCGTCCTTTCTGAAAAATGACATTTAGTGCTTGTCGATAACAAAATTGTATGTTACAATACGCTTGAAAATGACATTCAGTAAATGTCAAGTTAATTACTTTAGAGGAGGTCTATATGGAACAACAAAAAATCGATATGTACATCATGACAAACCAAAAATATTTTCCGGAGGAAAAAATAATATTTTTAAAAGACAAGTTGCGAACAATGGACGAAGAAAAGTTTTCGCTGGTTTCCGCTGTTGAATTAAAAGATCCTACAGTTTTACTTCTCGTTTCTTTATTTCTTGGTGCTTTGGGGATTGATCGTTTTATGCTTGGCGATACAGGCATGGGTATTTTAAAATTGTTGACAGCTGGTTGCTGTGGTATTTTGGTTATTGTCGATTGGTTTACAATTTCAAAAAAGGCCAAAGAACATAATTTTAATAAAATAATGACTCTGCTCTAAGAGCTATGCTTCAGAAACGTATTTGCAGGCATATATTGTATATAGCAATAGTAGCCCTGTGTTTATTGGGAATACCATGCCCCATATTAACCTTTATAGGTATTGAATGTCCTACTTGCGGAATGACAAGAGCACTGCTTGCATTATTCAGATTAGACTTTAAGGTGTATGTGGAATATCAGCCCTTTGCTATATGGATGTTAATTGCCGTATTGCTTGGCGTGCATCTCAGAATTATTCCCAATAAAAGAATGGCGAGTACATATATTATTATTACTGCTGTTACAAATTATATTTATTATGTGTTAAAATTTTAAAAACCAGGTTCATTGCCTGGTTTTTGGTTGTGTTTTTCTGGCCTTACGCCGCAAGAAACAGTATTCAGCATGACGTACATCCTATAAGGCAAAAGTGCTTTCAGATTTATTTATATATAGTCCTTGTTATTTTTAGAATAATATAGTATATCGAGAAGAATATATGTTCTTTTGTGAAAGAGAGGTACTTTTATGGATAAATTACGTATAAATACAATCATGAAACAATATGATGCCGTCGTGCATAAAGAGGAAGAAGTTAATATTGAATTTTGGTATGCCAGAGAACTAATGCCTTTATTAGGATATGAACGATGGGAAAACTTTGAAAAGGCGATTAGTCGTGCAATGAGTTCGTGCGAAACATCTGGAACATAATAGCCATTGATTCCAGCTCCACTGCCGGAGAGGGACTGGGAATCACAAAGGAAGGCAATGTGGTTTCATGGGGGTTATCCCAGACTTGGCCTGGACTTAAGGTTGCTGACTGGCAAGATGTAGTAATGGTAGAACAGGATTTTCATGCTGCGGTGGGGCTTACAAAGCATGGAGAAGTTCTCTATAAGGGTCCGACTTTAAACAATACAGAAGCTGTCATGAGTGAACTGGCATCCTGGGAGCATGTGATAGGTGTAAGTATTGTGGTTGATATTTCCGGCACAACCATATATGGTGTGAAGTCAGATGGAAGTCTGCTGACAGTTTCGTCTGCAAGGTAGTAATTGGAATGTAATTTCTATGCTTATTGTTACGGATATGCAGGCATGGAAATATATAAATGAAAACAGCAAAACAACAAGTAACCATATCGGCAAAAGGCAAAATGTCGATATGGTTATTTTAATTCATAGGAAAGACCTCGCCGCATCGCATAATACAAAAGATTCAAAAAATCAAATTACT
>JAZNXM010000108.1:0-4605 GCA_045593865.1 Acetatifactor sp.
TAATCCAGTCCATGACCAATGTGCCGACAGAGGATGTGGAGGCATGCGTAGAGCAGATTCTGCGTTTGGAAGCAGCAGGATGTGAGATTATCCGTTGTACGGTGCCGAACGAGGCAGCGGCAAAGGCGCTTGCTGAGATCAAGAAGCGTATTCATATTCCGCTTGTTGCAGATATTCATTTTGATTATAAGATGGCGATTGCAGCCATGGAGAATGGCGCAGATAAAATCCGTATCAATCCCGGCAATATCGGCAGTATTGATAAGGTAAAGGCAGTCGTTGAGGTGGCGAAAGAGAGAAATATACCGATCCGTGTCGGTGTTAACAGCGGTTCTTTGGAAAAACATCTGGTAGAAAAATACACAGGCGTGACGGCGGAAGGCATCGTGGAAAGTGCATTGGATAAAGTGAAAATCATTGAGGATTTGGGTTATGATAATCTGGTTATCAGTATTAAATCCTCAGATGTATTGATGTGCGTAAAAGCTCATGAATTATTGGCTGATAAGACGATCTATCCTCTCCATGTAGGTATAACTGAGTCTGGTACCGTGCAGAGTGGTAATATTAAATCGGCAATTGGTCTGGGGATTATTTTGAATCAGGGTATTGGTGATACCATCCGTGTGTCCCTGACCGGTAATCCTGTGGAGGAAATTAAGTCTGCTAAATTGATCCTGCGTACCTTGGGACTGCGTAAGGGCGGTATAGAAGTGGTTTCCTGCCCGACCTGTGGAAGAACCCGGATCGATCTGATAGAGCTGGCAAACAAGGTAGAAAAGCTGGTAGAGGATTACCCACTGGATATCAAAGTGGCTGTTATGGGCTGTGTGGTAAATGGCCCCGGAGAAGCGAAAGAGGCAGATCTGGGCATTGCAGGCGGTATTGGGGAAGGTCTGCTCATTAAAAAGGGCGAGATTATCCGCAAAGTACCGGAGAAACAGCTGTTACAGACTCTGAAAGATGAGTTGGATCATTGGGTGTGATTGCGAAACTCTTTGAGAATAATCAGATAAAGGAGAAGAATAGTGGGAAAACCATTTTTTGAAGTATTTCCTTCTCTTAAGCTTGAAAGAAAAGTCCGTGATATTATGGAACAGACAACCATTGAGAAAGTAACGGCTACCAAGAGAAAGGATTTTTTGCGCATTTATCTGCAAAGTAGTCGTTTGATCTTCAAACAGGATGTCTGGGAGACGGAGCGTCAGATTAAGGCACAGCTCTTTCCCGATGCCAATATGGCGGTTAAGATATATGAAAAGTTTGAATTGTCCGCTCAGTATACCCCGGAGAAGCTGATGGATGTATACCGGGATTGTATTCTGGAGGAACTGCTGGAGTACAGCCATGTGGAGTACAATACCTTTAAAGCTGCGGAAATTACTTACCCTTCAGAAAAGCAGGTGTGTCTGGTTTTGGAGGATACGGTAATGGCCAGGGGCAAAGAGGACGAGGTGGTCCGGATTCTGGAAAAAATACTGGTGGAGCGGTGTGGTTTCTCCGTTTCTATTAATGTGACTTATAAAGAAGCGATTTCGGGTAAGTATACGGAGGAGGATGAGCGCAAACTGAGCATGGAGGTCGCGGAGATTACCAAGAGAGTCAGACGTGCGGAAGGTGAAAAGGCCGACGGCATGGATGAACAGAGTGCATCCGGTGTTACAGATGGTATTTCAACAGGTGCAGATGCAGCCGACTGTCAGGATAAATTCGCACAGAAGCAAGCTGGCGACAAGGATGCAGGCGATCTGGCGGGCACAAACAGGGGCGTTAAAAAGACAACGGATACAAAGAAATTCGGAGATTTCAAAAAGTCCGGGGATAAGAAATCCGGCGAATTTAAGAAGAGTGGTGATTTTGGCAAGGCTTTGAAGCGTTCTGATAATCCGGATGTGATTTACGGACGTGATTTTGAAGAGCCAGCCATGAAGATCGAAGAAATTCTCGGGGAAATGGGCGAGGTAGTCATCCGAGGGAAGGTTCTGAACGTGGATAAGAGGGAAATCAAGAATGAGAAGACCATTCTGATTTTTGACGTGACGGATTTTACTGATACTTTGACGGTTAAAATGTTTGCCAGAAATGATCAGGTGGGGGAAATTACAGCGGGCATTAAGCCGGAAGCCTTCATTAAGATAAAGGGTATCAGTATGATTGACAAGTTCGATCATGAGCTGACCATTGGTTCCATAACCGGTGTAAAGAAAATCCCGGATTTTACGTCTACGCGTATGGATACCTCTCCGTACAAACGCGTGGAGCTTCATTGCCATACCAAAATGAGTGATATGGATGGAGTGTCCGAGGCTAAGGATATCGTAAAACGTGCTTATAAGTGGGGGCATAAGGCTATAGCCATTACCGATCATGGTGCAGTGCAGAGCTTTACTGATGCAAACCATGAATGGGATGATCTGTGGAAGGCGGAAAAAGAGAAGAGGGAAGAAGCCGGGGATGATAATCCGGACAAACAGAACTTTTTCAAGATTATATATGGTGTGGAGGGTTATTTGGTAGATGATTCCAAGGAGATTGTCACCAATGATGCAGGACAGGATCTGAATGTCGACTTTGTGGTGTTTGATATCGAGACCACAGGCTTATCTCCGATGAATAATAAGATTATTGAAATCGGTGCCGTGAAGTTGCAGGATGGTAAAATTACAGACAGATTTTCTTCTTTTGTGAATCCCAAGGAGCCCATACCCTTTGAAATAGAGAAGCTGACGGGGATACAGGATGATATGGTGGTGGATGCTCCCATCATTGAGGAGGTACTGCCCCGGTTTTTGGAATTCTGTGAAGGCTGTGTACTGGTAGCCCATAACGCAAGCTTTGACATGAGCTTTATTATTGAAAATGCTTCCAGACAGGGACTTCCTGCACAATATACTTATGTAGATACGGTGGGAATTGCCAGAGTTCTGCTGCCCAATCAGGCAAAGCATACGCTGGATGCCGTTGCCAGGACACTGGGAGTGTCTCTGGAGAATCATCACAGGGCAGTGAATGATGCGGAAGCAACCGCTGAAATATTTGTCAAAATGATTTCCTTGCTTCGAGAGAAGGGAGCGGAATCTTTCAATCAGGTAAATGCCATGGGAGCAACCAGTGTGGAACTGGTAAAGAGGCTACCTTCTCACCATGTCATTCTTTTGGCAAAGAACGATTTGGGCAGAATTAATCTGTATCGATTGGTTTCAGCGTCCCATCTGACTTATTACAGTAAGCGTCCCAGAATCCCTAAGAGCCTGCTAATGAAGTATCGTGAGGGTATTATTGTGGGAAGCGCCTGCGAAGCGGGAGAGCTGTATCGGGCTATTTTGGATGAAAAATCGGATGCAGAGATTGCCAGACTGGTAAATTTTTATGATTACCTAGAAGTCCAGCCAAGTGGCAACAACCAGTTCATGATTGCATCTGAAAAGATTGCCAATGTGAATTCGATAGAGGATATTCAGAACATCAACAGGCGTATTGTGAAGCTGGGTGAGCAGTTTCATAAGCCAGTTGTGGCTACCTGCGACGTGCATTTTCTGGATCCGGAGGATGAAGTATACCGTCGTATCATAATGGCCGGAAAGGGCTTCAGTGATGCAGACGATCAGGCGCCGTTGTTCTTACATACAACAGAAGAGATGCTGGAGGAATTTGCTTATTTGGGACCGGACAAGGCAAAGGAAATTGTCATAACCAACACCAATATGATTGCAGATATGATTGAGACCATAGCCCCGGTAAGACCGGATAAATGCGCTCCGGTCATTGAGAATAGTGCTAAGACGCTTACGGATATTTGTTATCATAAAGCCCATGAGATTTATGGACCGGATTTGCCCCAGATTGTAGAGGACAGGTTGCAGAAGGAGTTGAATTCCATTATCCGTAATGGATTCGCCGTTATGTATATTATTGCACAGAAGCTGGTATGGAAATCGGTGGAGGATGGTTATCTTGTAGGTTCCCGTGGTTCTGTAGGTTCCTCCTTTGTGGCCACAATGGCCGGAATCACAGAGGTAAACCCGCTGGCTCCTCATTATTATTGCAGTAAGTGTCATTATGTTGATTTTTCCAGTGAACATGTAAAAAAATATGCTGACCTAGGTGCTGCCGGAATCGATATGCCGGATATGGATTGTCCGATGTGTGGTAAGCCTTTGCACAAGGATGGATTTGACATTCCTTTTGAAACCTTCTTGGGCTTTAAAGGGGATAAGGAGCCTGATATTGACTTGAATTTTTCCGGTGAATACCAGTCCAAGGCTCATAAATATACAGAAGTTATTTTTGGTGCCGGGCAGACATTTCGGGCAGGTACTATCGGCACACTGGCAGATAAGACGGCATTCGGTTACGTGAAGAATTATTTTGAAGAACGTGGAAAACATAAGAGGGGATGCGAGATTGAAAGACTCTCTTTGGGATGTACCGGTGTACGAAGAAGTACCGGCCAGCATCCGGGCGGTATTATCGTACTTCCTATCGGTGAGGATATCAACTCCTTTACACCCGTACAGCATCCGGCCAATGATATGACCACGGATACCATTACCACCCATTTTGACTATCATTCCATTGATCATAACCTCTTGAAGCTGGATATAC
>JAZNXM010000109.1:0-20741 GCA_045593865.1 Acetatifactor sp.
CAAAACCAATCTGGTCATTACCGAAATCCCTTACACCATGATAGGTGCTAACATCTCCAAATTCCTTTCCGATGTGGCAGCGCTGGCTGAAAGCAAGAAGACACAGGATATCGTTGATATTTCCAACCAGTCTTCCAAGGAGGGTATCCGCATTGTTATTGAACTGAAGCGGGATACCGATGTGGAGAATTTCAAGAACCTTTTGTATAAAAAGACCCGTCTGGAGGATACCTTCGGCGTGAATATGCTTGCCATAGCAAACGGTCGTCCGGAGACTCTGGGGCTGAAAGATATTATCAAGCATAGTGTGGACTTTCAGTTCCAGGTAACCACCAGAAAATATACCAATCTGCTGGCAAAAGAACTGGAGAGGAAGGAAATCCAGGAAGGTCTGATCAAAGCCTGCAATGTGATCGATCTGATCATCGAAATCCTCCGCGGTTCCAAGGATCGGAACATGGCAAAGGCCTGTCTGGTGGAAGGTAAGATTGACGGTATCAAATTTAAGTCAAAAGAATCCAAGATTATGGCGACACAACTCTGCTTCACGGAAAAGCAGGCCAATGCCATTTTGGAAATGCGTTTGTATAAATTGATCGGTCTGGAAATCGAAGCGTTGATCAATGACCATGAAGAAACCATGGCAAATATCTATCGCTACGAAGACATCCTCGACCGCAGGGATTCCATGGCACAGGTAATCATTAATGAGCTGGAAGAAATCAAGCGTGAGTACAAGCGTGCCCGCAGAACTGCCATCGAAAACGGGGAAGAGGCTGTCTATAAAGAGAAGGAAATCGAAGAGACAGATGTGATGTTCTTAATGGATCGTTTTGGTTATGCCAAGACGGTTGACATGTCTGTATATGAGCGCAACAAAGAAGCTGCAGACAACGAAAACAAATTTATTGTAAAATGCAAGAATACCGGCCGCATCTGTTTGTTTACAGATACCGGACAATTACATACCATCAAGGTAATGGATCTGCCAAACGGCAAATTCAGAGATAAGGGAACCCCCATTGACAATGTAAGTAATTTCAGCTCCGAAAAGGAGACTATTGTGTACATAACCTCTCAGACGGAGATCAATCTGCGCCGTTTGTTATTTGTAACGGAACAGGCAATGCTGAAGATTGTTGACGGAGGCGAGTTCGATGTTGCCAAACGAACGGTAGCCGCCACAAAGCTTCAGGACAATGACAAAGTCATCCATGTAGTGTGCCTGAATGAACAGCGTAATATCGTGCTTCAGTCCAAGGGCGGATTTTTCCTGAGATTCCCGATTGATGAGATTCCGGAAAAGAAAAAAGGTGCTATCGGTGTCCGCGGAATGAAACTGGCGGATAAAGATCTGCTGGAAAGTGTATATTATACTCAGAATGCTGTGGAATCCACCATTCAGTATAAGAGCAAAAATTTAATACTTAACAGTATAAAATTAGGAAAGCGTGACACGAAAGGAATCAAGGTAAGAGCATGAGAGTAATCGCAGGAACAGCCAGAAGTTTACCACTGAAAGCTCCTGAAGGGCTGGATACCAGACCCACACAGGATCGAATCAAGGAAACCCTTTTTAACATACTGCAGAATGATGTACCGGGAGCCGTTTTTGTGGATTTATTCAGCGGAAGCGGCGGTATTGGTATCGAAGCATTGAGCAGAGGCGCCAGAAAAGCCTATTTTGTGGATAATTCGCAGAAATCAAATGCTTGTATTCAAGAAAATTTATACTTTACAAAATTGGCAGATAAATCCATAATATTAAAGCAGGATGCTGCAACTGCACTGACATCCATCTTTGAAAAAGAAGTGGATATCATTTTCATGGACCCACCGTACAATAATGATCATGAAGGGCGGATACTTGCACTTCTTCAGAATATGAAGTATGTTACGGATGATACGTTGATCATTGCAGAAGTATCCCTGCAGACGGATATGGATTATGCGGATAAGCTTGGCTTTAAGATCATCAAAGAAAAAAAGTACAAGACCAATAAACATATTTTCCTGAAACGCAAATAATTTTGGTGCCCTTGGCCCAAAGTTCGCAGGTTAAAGAAAGGCATAGATATTTTTATGAAAAGAGCAATATATCCCGGAAGTTTTGACCCCGTCACTTACGGACATCTGGATATCATACACCGAAGTGCCAATGTTTTTGACGAATTAATTGTAGGAGTTTTGAATAATGTTCAAAAATCACCGTTGTTTTCTGTAGAAAAACGTGTTAAGATACTAAAAGAGGTAACTAAGGATTTACCGAATGTCCGTATTGAACCCTTCAGCGGAATGATGGTAGAATATGCAAGGGCTAATGATATTCAGGTAAATATACGCGGATTGAGAAGTATGACTGATTTTGAATACGAGATGCGTATCGCACAGTACAATAATCAGTTGTCGGACGGTGCTCTGGAAACGGTGTTTCTGGCAACAAATCCTTCTTATTCTTACATCAGTTCGTCAGGTGTTAAAGAAGTAGCGGGATTTCAAGGAAATCTGTCTCCCTATGTACCGGATCTGGTTGCAAAGCTCGTGAGAGAAAAATATGGGTATTAAGGCAGTACTACAAGTAAACTTGTGATATGCAGAAAAGAGGTAAAGTATGAGTAGTAAAATTGAACAGTTGATTGATGAAATTGAAGAATATATTGATGGCTGTAAATATCAGCCTTTATCAAGCAGCAAGATTATCGTTAACAAGGAAGAAATTGATGAATTGCTTCGGGAACTTAGAATGAAGACACCGGAAGAAATCAAAAGATATCAGAAGATTATCAGCAATAAGGAAGCTATCTTAAATGATGCAAGAGCCAAAGCTGAAGCACTGATCAATGAAGCGACCGTACACACCAATGAACTGATCAGCGAACACGAAATCATGCGTCAGGCTTATGAACAGGCTAACGAAGTAGTTACCATGGCAAGCAAGCAGGCTCAGGAAATTCTTGATAATGCCACTATGGAGGCAAACAGTGTAAGAAGCGCAGCAATGCAGTACATGGACGATATGCTGGCTCATCTGGAGAACATTATCGTTGCTACTACAAATACAGCTGTCGCTAATTACGAAAACTTAATCGGTGGTTTGAATCAATATAGAGATATTATTCAGTCTAACCGCAGCGAGCTTCATCCGACAGAGAGTGATGAATACGGTGCGATGGATGGACAAAATGCTATGACAGAAGAGGATGTTGAAGCGTAAGAGAAAGGAACCGGTTTCGTAGGAAACCGGTTTTTCAGTATGTTTATATATAACCGACAAACCGCATGTTAAAGTTTCAATGTGTTAAAAACAGACTGTGATTACTTATACAATTTGAAACAACACGATATAGAATAACCCAGTGAATAATGTTAATACCAGTTTATGCAGCGTATATGCTTTGATTGACAGTGATGTGCCACGAATGATACTGTTTGTCTGTGCGATACAGGACAAACCTCCGAAGGGCAGCAATATCAATATATAAAGCGGTGAATCGTAACGGTTTAAGCTGATACCTCCTGTGATTTCCAGAACCGGAGCAAGATATTTCTGTACTGAGGGCAGGAAAAAGTGTGGCAGGAGATTCAGCAGGTTAAAGCTGATCATATAGCCGCACAGCATAGAGATACTGCTGATGCCGGCACGGATGGATTCGTCCAGAGCGGTCAATAAGTCAACAGCCTGTTTGTTATCTGGATTCTGGTGGCGGCATATACGAAATATTTTGCGGTATTCGGGAAATTTCATGCTTTCCGCTTCCGGTTTTGACGAATAGGAATATTTAACATACTTTTTCAAACATTGATTCAGTTCTTTATTATAAAGAGTATTTCGCAGCAGTATTCCATATATCATAGGAATCCCATACATGCCTGCAAGTGCCAAGGGGATATTCGTAATATTCAATGTCGGAATGACAAAGCTGCAAAAATAGACCGGGCCAATATTGTTGCAGAAAGCCAGTAAAAATCGGGCTTCCCCCTCCGAGATTTTACCTTGCCGCAACAAATCTGTTGCTGCCTTTGCACCCATTGGAAAACCACACAGAAAGCCCATCAGGATGCCATAAGTCACATTTGGATTGCACCGAAAAATCCTTTTCAGAATCGGATGAAAGAGAACAACAAAGCGTTCTGTCAGGTGCATTCGTATCAAGATTCCGGACAGGATCATAAACGGAAGCAGTGAAGGCACCATTTTGCTGTACCAAAGCGTCAATCCGTAAAGTGCATAATAGAGACTTACGTCGGAATGTGTTAAGATATAATAAGTTAATAATATAAAGAACAGGATATATATCATAGGAAGTCTATCAGCGCTTTTTCCTATTATATGACATGTACCTGTAAAAATAGAAGAAGGATGGTAATCAATCCATGATGCGCCTTGATAAATTTCTGGTAATGATGGAGGTTGGCAGCCGCAGTCAGGTAAAGGATTTTACAAAAAAAGGACTGATAACGGTAAATGGAAATCTCTGCAAAAGCTCCGACCAGAAAATCAACGAAGAATTCGATGTAGTAGAATATAAGGGGCAGATACTGACCTATCATAAATTTCAATATTATATGCTGAACAAGCCTCAGGGGGTTGTGACAGCGACCCAGGATAATCACGACAGGACGGTTATGGATCTGCTAAACAATTCCATCTGTAAAAAAGATCTGTTTCCGGTGGGACGCTTGGATAAGGATACGGAAGGGCTGCTTCTGATTACCAATGACGGCGAGCTGGCGCATATGTTATTATCACCGAAGCGTCATGTGGATAAAACATATCTGGTACATCTGTCAGAGGATATTGATGAGGAAGCATTACAAAAGCTTCAAACCGGTGTTGATATCGGCGAGAGCAAACCGACTTTGCCTGCAAAAGCTGTAAAAATCAGTGATAAAGTCATCCATCTTACGATTCATGAGGGCAAATTTCATCAGGTAAAGCGGATGCTGAAAGCTGTGGATAATAAAGTTATTCATTTAAAGAGGCTTACTTTCGGTAGCCTTTGGCTGGATGAAAAGCTTGAGCCGGGAGCTTATAGGGCATTGACGGAGGAAGAGATTCGTAATTTACAAAAATGTACTTACTAAATTTTATCACTGCGATTACCTATTCTAAATCAGAATAAAAATGTAATAAATACTATCAGAAAGGCAGCAACCATGACAAAAGATATTCAAGCGGTTATCTTCGACCTGGACGGTTCTCTGGTTGACTCCATGTGGATGTGGAGAGATATTGATATAGAATATTTAGGCAGATTCGGTATTGAACTTCCTGAAACCCTTCAGACTGAAATTGAAGGTATGAGTTTTAAGGAAACTGCTCAATATATAAAGCAGCGATTTCAGCTTACAGATACCATTGATGAAATGCAGGCTGAATGGAACCGGATGGCCTTCACAAAATATTCCCATGAGGTGCATTTAAAAGACGGCGCTCGGGAATTTTTAGAGGAGTGCAGAACACGGGGGATTAAGCTGGGAATCGCTTCCAGCAACTCCAGAGAATTGATTGGTATCTGTCTGGAATCCAATCAGGTATTGGATTATTTTAGCTGCATTATGAGTGGCACAGATGGATTAAGGGGCAAACCTGCGCCGGATATTTATCTGGCTGCAGCCGAAAAGCTTCATGTAGCCCCACAATATTGCCTAGTGTTTGAAGACATTGTACCCGGTATCCTGGCTGGCAAAAACGCAGGTATGAGGGTCTGTGCAGTTGATGATTTATACTCAAAGCATCAGGAGAATGCTAAGAGAGCAGCGGCAGATTATTATATTCATGATTTCTATGATATCTGGTGATGAAACATTGCACCACAGTGGATGGTAAATGCCATACCCGGCAATGACTTTAGGCCTTCACATAAAAGAAACGAGGAAGATAGATTGTACACTGGATTTTTGCCTGTCTGTCGACAGGACATGATCGATTTAAACATAGAACAGCTGGATTTTGTTTATATCACGGGGCATGCCTATGTAGACCATCCTTCCTTCGGGCATGCCATCATCACCCGTGTGCTGAGTGCCCATGGCTATTCCGTGGGCATTATTGCCCAACCAGACTGGAAGGATGAAAACAGTATTAATATTTTAGGAAAGCCACGTCTGGCCTTTTTGGTTTCAGCCGGGAATATGGATAGCTGTGTAAATCATTATTCCGTATCTAAAAAACGCCGAAACACCGATGCATACACGCCCGGCGGGGTTATGGGAAAGCGTCCTGACCATGCCACAGTAGTCTATGGCAATCTGATTCGAAAACTTTACCGTGATGTGCCGATTATTATTGGCGGTATTGAAGCCAGTCTGCGCAGAATGGCTCATTACGATTACTGGACCGATTCCTTTAAACGCTCCGTGCTGCTGGACAGTCAGGCGGACATTATTTCCTATGGAATGGGAGAGAAGTCCATTACGGAGATTGCAGATGCGTTAAACAGTGGCATTGCTGTGAAAGATATTACGTTTGTTCCCGGTACTGTTTATAAGACGAAGGATATCTCGGGAATTTATGATTCTATTATCTTGCCGGATTACAGCTCCATGAAGGCAGATAATCGGGAATATGCCCGAAGCTTTGGAATTCAGTATCAGAATACGGATTTCTGTAACGGTAAAGTTCTGATTGAACCATATCCGAACAATGTTTATGTAGTACAGAATCCGCCTCAGGCGCCTCTGACCACTCAGGAGATGGATGATGTATATGCATTGCCTTATATGCGAACCTATCATCCTTCCTATGAAAAGGACGGCGGCGTACCTGCCATCAATGAGATCAAATTTTCGCTGATCAGCAACAGAGGATGCTTTGGTGGCTGTAGTTTCTGCGCATTGACCTTCCATCAGGGCAGGACCATCCAGACCAGAAGCCATGAATCCATTATGGATGAAGCGAAACTGCTTACCCAGGATAAGGATTTTAAGGGTTATATTCACGACGTAGGCGGTCCCACAGCCAATTTCAGACATCCATCCTGTGAGAAGCAGCTGAAATATGGTGTCTGCAAGAACAGACAATGTCTCTATCCTACACCATGTAAGAATATGCAGGTAGATCACAGTGACTACCTGGAACTTTTAAGAAGATTACGGGCTCTGCCGGGCATTAAAAAGGTATTCGTCCGTTCCGGCATCCGTTTCGATTATCTGCTTGCAGACAGTGATGATACCTTCTTCAGAGAACTGGTGGAGCATCATATAAGCGGTCAGCTGAAGGTTGCTCCGGAGCATATTTCCGACGCAGTGCTTTCGAAAATGGGCAAACCATGCAATATCGTTTATGAGAAATTTGTTGCAAAATATAAACGTTTGAACCAGCAGCTGGATAAAAATCAGTTTCTGGTACCGTATTTGATGAGCTCCCATCCCGGTTCCACCTTGAAGGAAGCGATTGAACTGGCTGAATATTTGAGGGATTTAGGCTATATGCCTGAGCAGGTACAGGACTTTTATCCCACACCATCTACCATATCCACAGTCATGTATTATACGGGTCTTGATCCAAGAGATATGAAACAGGTATATGTATGCAAGAATCCTCATGAAAAGGCTATGCAGCGAGCTTTGATCCAGTACCGCAATCCAAAGAATTACGATTTGGTCTTTGAAGCCCTGACGGCTGCAGGAAGGACTGACTTAATCGGTTTTGAGAAAAAATGTCTGATTAAACCCCGAAAACTGAGCAGACAGAGAAATTTCGAACAGAACAAAAGAAGTCAAGCGACCGGTATTTTACGGACTGAAAGTGCAAAACCGAAAAAGAAAACCATTCGCAATGTTCATCAAAAAAAGGGTAAAAAACAGATATCGTTTCACAAGGGGGCTTGTGAAATATAGGAAAGGGGAATAATATGTCAAAAAGTATCGTCATTATCACAGGTGCTTCCTCCGGAATCGGCATGGAATTTGCACTGCAATTGGATGCACATCTACGAAAAACCGATGAAATCTGGCTGATTGCAAGAAGCAAAGATAAATTGATTGAATTAAGCAAGAGGATGCGCAATAACACTCGTATTTTAAGCATGGATATTACAAAAGAGAGCCAAATTGAGCGTCTTGCAGATAATCTGAAGGATAATGATTGTCATATCCGTATGCTGATAAATTGTGCCGGATATGGTATTGTTGGTAACTTTGCAGGTTCTGATAGAAAAGAGCAGACCGGAATGGTACGTCTCAACTGTGAGGCACTTACCAATGTAACTCACTGTTGTCTGCCTTATATGTGCAAAAAAGCACGGATTATTCAGATGGCATCCAGTGCTGCATTTGTTCCACAGCCCGGTTTTGCGGTATATGCGGCAAGCAAATCCTATGTAAACAGCTTTTCGTTGGCTCTGAGAGAAGAATTGCTGGAAAAAGAAATTTATGTAACCAGTGTATGTCCCGGGCCTGTGGACACCGCCTTCTTTGAGCGGGCAGAGGCAAACGGCTCCATAATGGCTGTAAAGAAGATGATTATGGCAGATGTTCAAAGTGTTGTAAGTAAGGCTTTATGGGATGCATATCATAAAAAGGCCAAATCCGTTTACAGCCTTCCGATACATGCATTTGAAGTATTGTGCAAAGCAGTACCACACGGTATTCTTTTACCGGCCATAAAGGCAATCAAACTGATGCAAATTGAGGATTAAGAATTTTTAATAAATAATTACACACAGGAGATTTACCACATGCTTCATCTTTCAAGAATGTTCGGTACAGGGAAAGTAAAAGGTACCAGAAATTATATCCATACCCAGAAAAAATATGAAATCCTAAGAACCATCCTTTATTTCGGATTATCACTGGGTTTGTTTATTACCGGATATGTGACAACTGATACCAAAGCAAATCTGTTTACGGTGGTTGCCATTGTGGGCTGTCTGCCGGCAAGCAAAAGCCTGATCGGAGCGATCATGTTCTTAAGATATGAGAGCTGTCCGAAAGCGGATGCAGACTTAATCGACGCTCATAAAGGTTACTTAAACAGCCTTTATGATATGGTCTTTACCTCTTATCAGAGAAATTTTGTGGTCTCACATCTGGTCGTTCATGGAAACAGTATCTGCGGCTACAGTCATAAATCTGATTTTCCGGAAAAAGAGTTTCAGGTACATATGGAAGGCATCCTGAAAACGGATGGGCATAAGAATTATACAGTTAAGATATTTCATGACATCAGAAAATATACAGACAGACTGGAACAATTAAAGGAATGGGATTCCGAGAATAAAAATATTTCCGAAGTTATTGAAACTTTAAAATCTGTTGCTTTATAATAAGCTCATAGCAAGGAAAGGACATTAAACTCTATGCAGATATTCGTTGTTGAAAAAAATCATGCCGGTCAAAGACTTGATAAATTTCTGCACAAGTATTTGCCGGAAGCATCCAATAGCTTTATCTATAAAATGCTTCGGAAAAAGAATATTACGTTAAACCAAAAAAAAGCAGATGGCAAGGAAATCCTGCAGATCAATGACGAGATTGCGTGTTTCTTTTCGGATGAGACCTTTGCGAAATTTTCCGGCAAAAACATTGCAGGCAATCAATCGACCAATCCGGTCAATACAAAAGCCGACATTTCCGAATACTACAAAGCCTTCCATAAACTCTCTGATGAAAATATCAGAGTTATTTACGAGGATGATAATGTCCTGATTCTGAGCAAGCCCGTGGGTGTGCTGACCCAAAAAGCAGACAATAAGGACCTAAGCCTGAACGAATGGATGATCGGCTATCTGTTGGAACGCGGCAAGGTTAAGGAGAAAGACCTGCAGCTCTTTAAACCGTCCGTCTGCAATCGTTTGGATCGTAATACCAGTGGACTCGTGCTATGCGGAATTTCTCTTGCAGGCAGTCAGAAGCTAAATGAGCTTATTAAGAACCGAAGCATCCGAAAATACTATCGCACCATTTGTATCGGCGAGATAAAGAATCCCGGTCTTCTGGAGGGTGGTCTGACCAAAGACCACAAGAACAACAAAGTTACGATTGCTGAGGAGGGGGAAGAAATCATAACTGCTTTCACACCGATTCAGAAGCTGAAACAGCTCTATACATATCTGGAAGTGGAATTGATTACCGGTAAGACACATCAGATCCGTGCCCATCTTGCCAGCATTGAGCATGCACTGGTGGGTGATACAAAATATGGCAGGCAGGACGTGAACCAGTATTTCCAGAAGAAATATAAGCTCGAAAGCCAATTGTTGCATGCATACAGACTGGAATTTCCTGTTATGGATGGTGAACTGGAGGCATTAAGTGAAATGGTTTTCCTTGCACCCTTGCCCAAAGAATTTAAAAAGATACTGAAGGATTTAACATAATGGCAACCTGGAATTCAAGAGGCTTACGAGGTTCCATTCTGGAGGATATGATCAACAAAACCAATGAAACGTATGCAGAGAAGGGGCTTGCCATCATCCAGAAGGTACCTACGCCTATAACACCCATAAAAATCGATAAAGAACACCGACATATTACACTGGCTTATTTTGACCAGAAGAGCACTGTTGATTACATAGGTGCAGTGCAGGGGATTCCGGTCTGTTTTGATGCGAAGGAATGTGCAACGGACACTTTTGCCCTGCAAAATATCCATGAGCATCAGGTAAATTTCATGGGCGCGTATGAACAGCAGGGCGGCATAGCATTCTTTTTGATCTATTATTCACACAAGGATTTGTTGTATTATCTTCCTTATGAACAGTTGCTTCGTTTTTGGAATCGGGCAAAAGAGGGCGGCAGAAAGAGCTTTCGTTTTGAAGAATTGGATCCGGCGTTTGTGATTCCCAAACGCAGTGGTGTGCTGGTGCCGTATCTGGATACCATACAAATGGATCTGGAAAGACGTGAGGAACCTTGAGCATTACATTATAACAAATTGTGAAAATACCCGGTAAGATATTGTCAAAATACTTGACATAGTTCTATGAAATGATTATACTACAAGAAATTGATTCTTTCACATGCTACCTAATTATCACTTTAAAGCTTTAAAGCAAAAATGGTAATATGTGTAAATCAGGAATGAACATTTTAATTGAGGAGATTCCGAATATGAGCAGAAGATTTGTTCACACACCGGAAGGTGTCCGTGACATATACGGTCGTGAATTTGCAAAAAAATTGTTAATCGAGAATAAAATCCATCAGGTAATCATTTCCTACGGATATGAAGATATTCAGACACCTACTTTCGAATTTATGGATATCTTTTCAGAGGAAATCGGTACCACACCTTCCAGAGAATTATACAAATTCTTTGACAAGGATGGCAACACACTGGTGCTTCGTCCAGACTTTACCCCTTCCATAGCACGCTGTGCTGCGAAATATTTTTTGGAAGAAGAAGTTCCCATGCGTTTTTGTTACCTGGGAAACACGTTTACCAATACCTCCAATCTCCAGGGTAAATTGAAAGAAGTAACCCAGATGGGTGCGGAATTGATCAATGATGATTCTGTAGAAGCGGATGCGGAAATGCTAAGCCTCGTCATCGAATCTTTGAAAAATACAGGGCTTAAGGACTTCCAGCTCTGCATCGGTCATAACGACTTCTTTAAAGGACTTTGTGAGGAAGCTAAATTGGATCCTGAAACAGAGGAAATCTTAAGGGAATACATTTCCGGCAAAAACTATTTTGCTGCGGAAAATCTTTTAATGAGTGAAAAGATTGACAAGCCTTATGTAGCTGCACTTTTAAAGGTTGCAGATATGTTTGGTGATATTGATTCCCTGAAGGCATTCAAAGATACTGTACATAACGAAAAGTCCCTGAATGCCATTGAACGTCTGGAGAAAATATATGAAGTCCTGAAGCTGTACGATGCAGAATCATACGTATCCTTCGATTTGGGCATGCTCAGTCAGTATCATTATTATACCGGTATTATTTTCAAGGCTTATACCTATGGCATCGGCGATGCGATTGTGAAGGGAGGCCGGTATAATCATTTGTTGAAGCATTTTGGCAAAAATGCGCCTGCAATTGGTTTTGTGATCGTAATAGACGATATGCAGGAAGCGTTAAGCAGACAGAAGGTTAATCTTTCCGTTCCGGAAACTAAGAAGATTGTGAAATATGGTCCGGACAATTATGCCCAGAAGCTTGCGGAATGTATTGCTTATCGCAAACAAAGCATAGCTGTAGAGCTGGTTCCGGAAAGGTAACGGACAGCTCTTCAGACAGATATGTACATAAGCGGAATACGATGCTCCGGAAACGGTTCGGATGAACGCAGATACATCAAGAAAAGGAAATTAAAGGTAGCAAAAATTATGAGAAATGAAGACCGATATCTGACTTTTGCTCTGGGCAAAGGTCGTTTAGCCAATAAAACCCTGGAATTGCTGGAACAGATCGGCATCACCTGTGAGGAGATGAAGGACAAGGATTCCAGAAAGCTGATTTTTGTAAATGAAGAGAGAAAGCTTAAATTTTTCCTTTCAAAAGGACCGGATGTTCCCACCTATGTAGAATATGGTGCCGCAGACATTGGCGTTGTAGGGTACGATACGATTTTAGAAGAGAACCGTAATGTATACGAAGTGCTGGATCTGGGTTTTGGCAAATGCCGCATGTGTGTATGCGGCCCCAGGGATGCTGCAGAGCTCTTAAAGCATCACGAGAGAATCCGTGTTGCCACAAAATATCCCCGCATTGCAAAAGAATACTTCTATAACAAAAAATTTCAGACGGTTGATATTATCAAATTGAATGGTTCCGTGGAGCTGGGACCCATTGTTGAGCTGTCCGATGTGATCGTAGATTTCGTAGAAACCGGCTCTACCCTTCGGGAAAATGGGCTGGACGTGCTGGAGGAAATTTGTCCCCTGTCCGCCAGAATGATTGTCAACCCAGTAAGCATGCAGATGCAGTCTGACAGAATCAAGACATTGCTGCACCGAATCCGTGAGCAACTGTAGAATCAAGAAAAGAGGCATTCCATGAGAATTGTAAAATTAACCGATAAAACAAAGACAAATCTGATGAATGATCTATTGAAGCGTAGCCCCAACAATTACTCCCAGTACGAGGCAACTGTCAATGAAATCATCGAAAATGTAAGAGAAAATAAGAATCAGGCATTATTTGAATATAGCCGCAAATTCGACCGTTTTGAGCTGACCGCTGAAAATATCAAGGTTACACGGGAAGAAATTGCACAAGCTTATACCAAAATGGATGAGAAGCTGATCGCCGTTCTTAAGAAGGCCGCCGGAAACATCCGGGATTTCCACGCGAAACAGCTTAGAAACAGCTGGTTTGACGCAAAAGAAGATGGCACCATCCTTGGCATGAAGATTACACCTATTGAAAAAGCAGGTGTATATGTACCCGGTGGCAAGGCGGCATATCCTTCCAGCGTACTGATGAATGTCATCCCCGCAAAGGTAGCGGGCGTAAAGGAAATCATCATGGTAACCCCTCCCGGCGCTAACGGTCAGGTAAATCCCGCAACCTTAGTGGCTGCAGACATTGCAGGTGTAGATACCATATATAAAGTTGGTGGTGCACAGGCAATTGCCGCACTGGCATTCGGTACAGAATCCATCCCGAAAGTGGATAAAATCACAGGCCCCGGAAATATCTTTGTAGCACTTGCCAAGAAAGCTGTTTACGGATACGTAAGCATTGACTCCATCGCAGGACCAAGCGAAGTACTGGTACTTGCGGATGAAACTGCAAATCCACGCTATGTAGCTGCGGATTTACTCTCTCAGGCAGAACACGATGAACTTGCCAGCGCCATCCTGATCACTACGTCCAAGAAACTGGCGGATGAGGTTTCCAAGCAGGTACATGTATTTACCGCTCAGCTTTCCAGAGAGGAAATCATGGAGAAATCTCTGGAAAATTACGGATATATTCTGGTTGCGGAATCTATGCAGCAGGCTATCGATACCGTAAATGAAATTGCATCCGAACATTTAGAGATTCTGACAAAGAATCCCTTTGATATTATGACCAGAATCAAGAATGCAGGTGCCATATTCCTTGGAGAATATTCTTCAGAGCCTCTGGGAGATTATTTTGCAGGACCGAATCACATTTTACCAACCAACGGTACCGCAAAATTCTTTTCACCGGTAAATGTGGATGACTTTATCAAGAAATCCAGTATTATTTCCTACTCCAGAGAAGCACTGGAAGCAATTCACAAGGATATTGAACTGTTTGCGGAAAGTGAAGGCTTGACGGCACATGCAAACAGTATTAAAGTACGTTTTGAGGATTCCTTTGAAGCGTAATATAAAATGTCGCTTGATCAGCAGATTTAAAGTTATTTGTGTGATCTGAGCAAGAATAACCGCCGCGAACGCGCGGCAGAAGAGAGGATATATGGAACGCATTGCAACAGTCAATCGTAAAACGAAAGAGACCGACATTTCTGTAACCTTTAAGATTGATGGAACCGGCAAATCCCACATCAGTACCGGTATTGGTTTTTTCAACCATATGCTGGAAGGATTTTCAAAGCATGGATTTTTTGATCTGGATTGTAAGGTGAATGGCGACCTGCACGTGGACGGACATCACACAGTGGAAGATGTGGGAATCGTGCTGGGTCAGGCTATCAAGGAAGCCGCAGGAGATAAGAAGGGAATCCGACGTTACGGATATTTTATCCTTCCAATGGATGAATCTCTGGCTTTGTGCGCAGTGGATTTATGCGGAAGACCATATTTACAGTTTGACTGCGACTTTACCACTAATAAAGTGGGGGATTTAGACACCGAACTGGTGCGCGAGTTCTTCTATGCGGTGTCTTATGCGGCAGGTATGAATCTGCATATCAAGATGCTTACCAGAGGCAACAATCATCATATGGTTGAAGCAATGTTCAAGGCTTTTGCCAAGGCGCTGGACAATGCCACCGGTATGGATGAGCGTATTGCAGATGTGCTGAGCACTAAGGGCAGTCTGTAAGCTTTACTATATCAGGAATTTGTCTATTAGATCATTGTATAACTCCTATACAATATAATATATACTTCAACGAGGGAAAAAATATGTTAACCAAGAAATTCGTGCCATGTATCTACTTATATCGTGGCAATTGTGTAAAGTCTCTGCAGGAGACTACAGTAGTCAACACCAATCCTGTGAAGCTTGCTGCTTACTTCAGTGATAATAACGCCGATGAAATCATCATCTTCGATATGTCCCAGACAGACGCAGAACATGATGAAGCATTGGATATCATCAAGGATATCTGTGCCGTGGCAGAAGTGGATGTGATCGGTACCGGCAACATAAAGCGCATGGAAGATGTGAAGAAGCTTCTCTATGCAGGCTGCAGGAGAGTCATTCTGGACTATTCCAAGCCGTCCAATGTGGAAATCACGGAAGAAGTATCCCTGAAGTTCGGCAAAGACAAGCTTCTGGCCTCCTACTCTGATGTTACCGTAATTGCAGAAAACGAGGAGTTAATTGAGAAGTACATATCCGCACTGGTACTTTTAAATACTCACATTATCCGTGAGACTTTCGATATCATAAGTCTGCCGGTATTGGTGCAGATCAATCAATTATCACTAAATAAACTGTTTGATATTTTCGATTACCCGAATATTAACGGTGTAACCGGCAATATTATCAACGACAACATGAAGGAGATTCCTGCGTTGAAATCTCTTTGTGAGGAAAAAGGTCTGCCAGTCAACACTTTAAAGGCCGCTTGCTCCTGGTCTGATCTCAAGAAAAACAACGATGATCTGGTACCTGTAGTCATTCAGGATTACAAGACCAATGAAGTCCTGATGCTGGCCTACATGAATGAAGAAGCCTATTACCGCACACTTCAGTCCGGCAAAATGTGTTACTACAGCAGAAGCCGTCAGGAGCAATGGCTGAAGGGTGAGACCAGCGGTCATTATCAGTATGTAAAATCTCTGACTGCTGACTGTGATATGGATACGATTTTAGCGAAAGTTTCTCAGGTAGGAGCAGCCTGCCATACCGGTTCCTACAGCTGTTTCTTCAATGAAATTGTTAAGAAGAAGCAAGAGGATATCTCCAATCCCTTAAAAGTATTTGAAGAGGTGTTTGCAGTCATAAACGACCGTAAGCTTCATCCTAAAGAAGGCTCCTACACCAATTATCTGTTTGATAAAGGTATCGATAAAATTCTCAAAAAACTTGGCGAGGAAGCTACAGAGATCGTGATTGCAGCTAAAAATCCCAATCCAAATGAAATCAAGTACGAAATCAGTGATTTCCTGTATCACATGATGGTGCTTATGGCTGAGAAAGATATCACATGGGAAGAAATTACAACAGAACTGGCAAATCGATAATTGCAGATAATCAAATATACTTTGTAAATGAAAGGTTTGGATATATTACCAAATGAATTGTAAATTAGCATTGTCAGATGATATTCTGATGAAAGTAGAAAAGCCTGCCCGTTACATCGGCAACGAGGTAAATGCTGTGGTTAAGGACAAATCTAAGATAAATGTCCGCTTCGCCATGTGCTTCCCAGACGTATACGAGATAGGTATGTCCCATCTTGGCATTCAGATTTTATACGACTTGTTCAACTCCATGGAGGATGTATGGTGTGAGCGAGTCTATTCGCCGTGGGTGGATCTGGACAAAATCATGCGCGAAGAAAAGATTCCTCTGTTTGCGCTGGAATCCCAGGATCCGATCAGGGAATTTGATTTTCTGGGCATCACGATCCAATATGAAATGTGCTACACCAATATCTTACAGGTACTGGATCTGGCACAGATTCCTCTGTTGGCGTCTGAACGTGGGGAGGACTGTCCGATCGTGATCGGCGGTGGTCCCTGCTCTTATAATCCGGAACCAATAGCGGATTTCTTCGATATTTTCTATATTGGGGAAGGCGAGACCAGGTATCAGGATCTGATTCATTTATATAAGCAGTGCAAGACCGAAAATTGCGGCAGAGAAGAATTTCTGCGCCGGGCAGCCAGGATTCCCGGTCTTTATGTGCCTCGTTTTTATCATGTCTCCTATAAGGAAGACGGTACCATTGCAAGCTTTGAGCCTGCAGAAGAAGGTATTCCGGCCGTTATTCGCAAAGAAATTGCCATGGATGTGACGAATACGCATTATCCGATGAAGCCTGTTGTACCTTACATCAAGGTTACCCAGGATCGTGTGGTACTGGAAATTCAGCGCGGTTGTATCCGTGGCTGTCGTTTCTGCCAGGCTGGGCAATTGTATCGTCCCGTTCGAGAAAGAGATGTGGAAACTCTCAAAGACTATGCCGTACAGATGCTGAAAAACACCGGTCATGAAGAAATTTCCCTAAGCTCCTTAAGTTCCAGCGATTACACAAAGCTGCCGGAGCTGATTGACTTTTTGATTGAAGAATGCGGCAGGAAAAAAATCAACATTTCTCTGCCATCCTTAAGAATTGATGCTTTTTCCTTGGATGTTATGAGTAAGGTTCAGGATGTAAGAAAGTCCTCCCTGACCTTTGCGCCGGAAGCAGGCAGTCAAAGGCTTCGAAATGTTATGAATAAGGGACTTTCCAAGGAAGATATTATTCAGGGTTCTGCACTTGCCTTCAAAGGCGGCTGGACCAGAGTAAAACTGTACTTTATGCTGGGTCTTCCTACGGAAACGGAGGAAGATATCCAAGGAATCGCAGAACTATCCAATGAAATTGCCGCCACCTTCTTCGACGTGGTGCCTAAGGAAGAACGGAAGAATGGCAAAGTACAGATTGTTACCAGTACCTCCTTCTTTGTACCTAAGCCCTTTACTCCCTTCCAATGGGCAAGACAGTGTACCAAGGAAGAATTTTTAAACAAGGCATTCCAGACCAAGCATGCCATTGGCGCACAGTTGAATCAGAAGCATATTAAATATAATTATCATGAAGCAGATGCCAGTGTGCTGGAGGGCGTTCTTGCCAGAGGCGACAGACGTCTCTCCAAGGTACTTCTGAAGGTCTATAAACAGGGCTGTTTCTATGATGCCTGGAGCGAGTATTTCTACAACGATGTATGGATGAAGGCATTCGAAGACTGCGGTTTGTCAATTGACTTCTACAGTCAAAGAGAACGTGATCTGGATGAAATCCTTCCATGGGACTTCATTGATTGCGGTGTTACCAAAGAATTCTTAAAGAAAGAATGGTTGAAAGCCCAGCAGGAAATTGTTTCTGAAAACTGTAAGGTAAAATGTCAGGGATGCGGAGCTGCTCGTTTTGGAGGCGGTATCTGTGTGGAACCTTCTAGCGTTTCGCAAACACCTATCAATTTTGAATTATAAGAGGTAACTATGAAAGTCAGAGTAAAATTTCGTAAATATGGTCCGGTACGCTTCATCGGTCATCTGGATGTCATGCGCTTCTTCCAGAAGGCAATTCGAAGAGCAGGGTTGGATATTGCATATTCCACAGGCTACAGTCCGCATCAGATCATGTCCTTTGCAGCACCTCTGGGCGTTGGACTTGAAAGCAATGGCGAGTACATGGATATTGAGCTGAACAGCGTTACCACCAGCGAAGATATGATAAGGAAGCTGAATGCTGCAAGTGTTTACGGCATCGAAGTCATTTCCATGAAAGAGCTTCCGGAAGGCGCAGGCAATGCTATGGCAAGCGTAGCTGCTGCCGGATATACCGTACGTTTCCGGGAAGGAAGGGAGCCGTCTTTCGATTATATCAGCAAACTTCCGGAGTTTTATCACAAGGAATCCATTCTTATTACCAAGGAAACCAAGAAGAATACCCTTGAAATCGATTTAAAGCCCGGAATTTTCAAATTAATCGCTAACGACGATAAAAGTATCTATATGCTCCTTGATGCCTCCAGTGCGGGAAATATAAAGCCCTCACAGGTATTGGATTCATTTGCTTCTGAGTACGGCGAGACATTACAGGAGAATGCATATACTGTTACCAGAGAAGAGACATATACCGATGTTGCAAAGAAAGGTCGCCGGCGCAAGCTGCTGCCTCTGGACGCAATCGGAAGCGATATCGTATAACAAATTTTATCTGATTATTATATTTTTTGAACGTTTCAAATATTAAGAACAACGGAGTGTTTATGAGCCGTCATATACAGACCACCAGTGCTGATAACAGAAAACGGAATAATGAATCACAAAAGGGGAAGCTGATTCTGACCAATATAAAGGGCAGGGCAGTATCCCTTTTACTACAAAATAATATACTGGTGTCTGCACAGGTCATAAATATATCCAACCCCTCAAAAATCGGTGAGATTTATATTGGCAAGGTCAAAAATGTACTGAAGAATATCAACGCATACTTTGTAGAAATCAGCAATGGAGAGATATGCTATCTGTCATTCAAGGATGCAATGTCTGCTTTTGTTTTCAATCGAGCTTGCGCCTCAAAGGTTTCAACATCCAACGACGGCTCGGCCGATGGTTCCAAAATAAATCTGGTGCAAGGCGATGAACTGCCTGTTCAGATTATCCGGGATGCCATCAAAACCAAACCTGCAGCTGCAACAACTGCACTAGAGCTTTCATCAGAATATTTTGTATTGAAAGCCGGAGCGACCGGATTAGGTATATCCAATAAGATAACGAAATCCAAAGCCATGGAAATTCGCAATTTACTTCAGCAAAACATGCATCGGGAAACTTTGTCACAGGACAAACCTGCTCAGGAGAAATTGCTTCAGAGTAACCTGATTACGGCAAACGAGCAAGCCGGTATCAAACATTGTCTGCCAGCTTTCGGTGTAATCGCGCGAACGAAGTGTCAGGAGCTGGATAATAATTGCCTTTGGGAAGAATATATGAAACAGCGGGAAGCTTTTTACGAAATATACAGAAAGGCACGATATCGCACCTGCTTCAGCTGCATTCTGGCAAATGAAGAGCCGGTTCTGGCGGTTATCCGTCAGATTCCCTCTTATGAATACGAGGAAATCATTACCGATATACCGGAATTTTATGAAGCATTACTCTCTGAAAACCTTAAATCTGCCGGCTTCTCTGAACTGCCGGTACGATTCTATGAAGATGCATCGATTTCGCTGGCAAATCTTTACGGGCTGCATACTAAGCTGCAGAATGCCTGTACTTCAAAGGTCTGGCTGAAATCCGGTGCTAATTTGGTGATCGAACAGACTGAATGCCTTACAACCATCGATGTTAACAGCAGTAAAAATATAAAGGGAACGGTATCAGAAGATACCATTTTTCAGGTAAATAAAGAGGCTGCCAAAGAAGCCGCCGTACAGATCAGACTTCGTAATCTATCCGGCATCATCATCCTTGATTTTATCAACATGAAAGACAAGGACCATGAACAGGAACTTTTGGACTACTTAAGAGAGCTAACTTCAAAGGATCCTGTAACAACCAGAGTCGTGGACATGACTCCACTCGGCTTGGTTGAGATCACACGTAAGAAAGTGAATATGCCACTGAACGAACAAATGAATGAGCATTTTTAAAAAATTGCCCAAACAGAACAACAAAACAATTCCGGAACAATACAAATTAGTACCGGTCTAATATAAGAACAATACACACAAGAAATCCATCAAAGAAATTATTTGCATATAATGTGGCCAGCAGTGCCATTTATCTGGACGCGGTAACGGTAGCCCCAAAGAATACCGCAGAGGGACGAGGTGTAGCACTGGGCATTTTGGCCGGCGAGAGCCAGAAAATATTTACGGCACCGGAGGTGGGTGAGCTGCTTTCCTTCTTGAAAGAGCATAAAGAAGAGCTTTCACAGGAAGAAGCACGTCAGGTAGAAGTGCTTACC
>JAZNXM010000110.1:0-14687 GCA_045593865.1 Acetatifactor sp.
CTGCCCAAAACCACGGAAATCCTGCGTACAAGCACCGGTCCCCCCCTTAGGCTTGTCCCCTATCCTTCAGCCAAAGTTCCGGTTTTATGCCGGTGCCGGTTCACAAAGCGTTACCGTTATATGACTATCTGCAATTTTCAAGGCGCTCCCTGGCCAGCGGACCGACCATGGACGTTCATAAACAACTTTTCATTCCCCCATTTTAATTATGTACATACGCACATCGCCATCTGCTACACTACCGGATAATTCTTCGCATAAGCCCTTTCTCCCGCAGCATACCGTCTGCCTCAGCGTAGATGCACCGCCATCATCTGCCGACTTTTCCTGTCAGCACCCACAAAGAATATATGATCCGCTTACTGAAATAAGATAGAATTCCATATAGATTCAGCCGCTCTTAACGCAAACGTACCATTATATATATAATTAAAGTTAACACATTATTAATTTTTTGTAAAATATATCGTAAGGCATGGCTTCTTCCATTTGCTATACATTGCAATATATGGTAAATCATACCAGCAGAAGAGTCCCTAATCTGCCTTTTTTATTCTACATCCACATTCTGGAATGTAATATTCTTACAATACTGCAAGGACAGGCTCTGCTTTCCTTCGTTGATCTGGCGTTTCAGCAGAATATTTTTGAACAGCACATTCTTGATCTCATACCCTGCCTCATCAAATCCGATCAGTTCAAAGGCCTCGCATGGGACAATAATTTCTTCGTCCCTGCTCAGATATTCTCCAAGGATATGTAAATTCTCAAAGCTGCAGTCTGAGAAGCGGGGCGGTTCCTTGGCGCCGATACCGTCGTCATTGTAGCCCACCGAGTGGAACAGGATCCTGGATACCTTGCAGTCACGCACATGCACATCCTTTACATAGCTGCCACGCTTTTTGGTCCCCTTGATCTCTATCCCGTACGTGGTGTTGCCCATATCACAGTCCCAGATCTGTACATCATTGATACCGCCGGACATCTCACTTCCCATTGCGATTCCATGACCGAATTTGCTGACACAGTCAAAGATCCGGATATGCTCACAGGGGCGGTTGATCACATTGCCCTCGGGATTTTTGCCGGACTTAATGGCGATGGAGTCATCTCCTGTAAAGAAGGTGGTGCCAAACACCGTACAGTTGGTGGAGGAATCCGGATCCCAGCCGTCTCCGTTCCAGATGCCCTTGGATCGGATCACGCAATCATGGGTGATAATATGATCGGAATAAATCATATGAATATTCCAGCAGGGTCCCTCCAAAAGGTTCAGGCCGCTCAGTATGATATTCTGACAGTTGCTCATATTGATGAGTCTGCCGCGCACACGTCCCGGTATGGTGTCTGCATTTTCATATTCCTTGATGGCATCTCCCAGACCTTCCAGCATACTTTTCAATCGGTTTCTCTCGGATTCCAGAATATTTTTCGCCAGAGAAAGCCCACCTCCTGCAATGGTTCCCTTGCCGTGAATCATGATATTTTTGCAGTTATAATCACTGTCATGGTCCAGTTCGCCAAGATTTAGCAAGCTGCTGTAGCATTCCATCTCATAGCCCTCAAAGCGGCTGTGTATTCTGGGCAGGTAATCTTCCGGATTAGAGGTTCCCTGGAGCACTGCCCCCTCCTCCAGATACAATTCCATATCACTGTGCAGCTTCAGGGCACCGGTCAGATAGATGCCCGCCGGGAAATAGACCACGCTATCCCCATCACAATCTGCAATGGCCTGCTGCAATGCTACAGTATTCATGGCAACACCGTCGCCTACCGCACGATATGGTTCGCCGGTTACATCAATTCTTCTCTTTTCCTTACCGGTAGCAATGGTCAGTATCTCAGATACGTTCTTCTCCTCCAACCCGACACCTTTTAATGTAATCTGTACCTGATAAGCTTTGTCTGCCTCAAGCCCCCGAACGGTATAATGGGTCTTTACATTCTCCCCGACTTTCACATCATTAACATAAACAGTGAATATGTACTCTTCGGGCAGTTCATATGGTTTATTCCAATATAAGGTAATGGAATGACTTGTTACAAAATATTTTACTGCTAACATGATTTTCTTCTCCTTATTACCGTTTCATTTACCTATTATTTTATTCGCCGAATTATGAGAAGTCAACAGACAAAATGCTGTCAGAACAACGCATCCATGGCATCCTGAATATGCCTTACCCCGATCAAGCGCATCTTGTCATCGCTCTTTAGTCCCTTCATACATACCGCCGGCAGCACGCAGGTATCAAATCCCAGCTTCTTTGCCTCCGCCACTCTCTGGGCTGCCATGCTGACCGAACGCACCTCACCGCTTAAGCCTACCTCTCCAAACGCTACAAGCTTCGGGCTCACGGCCGTATTCTTAAAGCTGGAAAGCAGAGCCAGTATAATTCCCAGATCCATGGCCGGCTCCTGAATCCGCATGCCGCCGGTCAGGTTCACATAAGCATCGCAGCCGGACAGCTGTACGCCACAACGTTTCTCCAGCACTGCCATCAGCAGATTGACACGGTTAAAATCCGTACCCGTTGTCTGACGTCTGGGGATGCCAAAATTACTGTGGCATACCAGAGCCTGTATTTCAAGCAGCAGGGGTCTGGTTCCCTCCATGGAACAGGCTACCACGGAACCGCTGGCACTCACAGGTCTTCCCTCCAGCATAAATTCCGAAGGATTCTGCACTTCCACAAGCCCTTCCTGGCGCATCTCGAACACACCGATCTCATTGGTGGAACCGAAACGATTCTTTACCCCTCGTAAAATGCGATAAGAGGCATGCCTGTCCCCTTCAAAATACAGCACGGTATCCACCATGTGCTCCAGTACTCTCGGTCCCGCAACAGTACCCTCCTTGGTAACATGCCCCACGATAAATATGGCTACATTCAGTCCCTTTGCCAGCTGCAGCAGCGTATTGGTGGTCTCCCGCACCTGGGACACACTGCCCGGTGCCGCCGAAACATTCTCATTATACATGGTCTGAATCGAGTCGATTACCACCACCTTGGGACATTCTTTCCGAATGATCTCCTCAATGGCATCCAGACTGGTCTCACACAAAAGCAGCATATGGGCTGTAAACCTGCCAATACGGTCTGCCCGCATTTTAATCTGGGCCGGGGATTCCTCCCCCGAAATATATAATACCTTATGTCCATCCCCGGACAGCATTCTGCAAGTCTGCAACAGAAGGGTGGACTTACCGATGCCCGGATCCCCGCCTACCAGTGTAAGGGACCCCTGGACGATACCGCCACCCAATACACGATCCAACTCTGCAAAATGTGTCTGCAGCTTATCCTCCTCCTGAATGGTAATGTGGGACAGCTGCACAGGTACACTCTTATGCCCCATCCCCGGCCTGGTATTCCCATTTTTTAAGGAAGCCGTTGGTACGACTTCCTCAACAAAGCTGTTCCACTCTTTGCATCCGGGACACTGTCCCATCCACTTGGACGATTCAAAGCCACAGTTTTGACAGTAAAATACGGTTGTACTTTTCCCTTTCGCCATACTTCTCCTCGTTTCTTACGTTTTTTAGGTGTTTGTGAAACACTTTACTCCTGTTCTTTCGTCTTCAGGGTAAATGTCACTTTGCCCTCACCGGTTCTCTTATCCATCTTATAGCCCGCGGAAACGGTATCTCCCGGCTTCACTTCCCCCTTCAGCACTTCCTCGGCCAAAGCATCCTCCACCACAGACTGAATCGCACGGCGCAGAGGCCTGGCACCCATCTTCATGTCAGCATACTTGTCAACCAGATGCTCCTTCAGGGCATTGCTGAGTGTAAGCCTGATATCCATCTGCACCCCAGCGCGCTTCGTCAGATTCGAGGCCAGTAAGTTGATGATTTCCTTCATATTCTCTTTATTTAACTGATGGAATACAATAATATCATCGATTCGGTTCAAAAATTCCGGCTTAAATCCCTTTTTTACCTCTTCCATCACATTGGCTTTCATGTTTTCGTAGTCTTTCTTCTCATTCTTCTCGGAAGCAAAGCCCAGATTTTTGGGTTCTACGATTCTGGCGGCCCCTGCGTTGGAGGTCATGATCAGAATGGTATTCTTGAAGCTTACCTTTCTGCCCTTGGAATCGGTGATGTGGCCGTCATCCAGCACCTGCAGCAGGATATTGAACACATCCGGATGAGCCTTCTCAATTTCGTCGAAAAGCACCACCGAATAGGGATTGCGGCGCACCTTTTCACTGAGCTGCCCACCCTCGTCAAAGCCTACGTATCCCGGCGGGGATCCGATCATCTTGGACACAGAGTGTCCCTCCATATATTCAGACATATCCACCCGGATCATGGCATTCTCTGAGCCGAACATGGCCTCCGCCAGAGCCTTTGAAAGCTCTGTCTTACCTACGCCGGTAGGTCCCAGAAACAGGAAGGAGCCGATGGGTCTGTTAGGATCCTTCAATCCTACCCTGCCTCGTCTCATGGCTTTGGAAACCGCTAGCACTGCCTCCTCCTGACCGATGACACGTTTATGAAGGATACTTTCCAGTCTCAGCAGACGCTCGCTTTCTTTTTCTGCCAGCTTCTGGACAGGTATCTTCGTCCACATAGCCACAACCGCCGCAATATCATTTTCTTCAATCCGGATCTGAGAATCCTTCGATGGTTTCTGACCACGCTTTTTCCATCTCTCCAGCTTCTTCACAGCTTCATCCTGAAGGCTCTTGATTTCGGAAGCTCTTGTATATTCCTGACTGCGGAGAGCCTCTTCCAGCTCCCCTTCCATTCTGCGAATCTCATCCTGCAGTTCCTTCTGCTTTCCGGTACTGTCCGTATTCTGAAGCCTTGCTGCAGAAGAAGCTTCGTCAATCAGATCAATCGCCTTATCCGGCAGGTTACGATCATGGATATATCTGTCGGACAGTTTTACTGCCGCCTCCACCGCTTCCTCCGTTATCACTACATGGTGATGCGCCTCATATCTGGATTTAATACCGTTCAGAATGGCAATCGCTTCCTCCACGGTGGGTTCTGTTACATTCACCGGCTGGAAACGACGTTCCAGTGCCGCATCCATATCCACATATTTGCGATACTCCGTAATGGTAGTAGCACCGATCAGCTGAATCTCTCCTCTGGCCAGAGAAGGCTTTAATATATTGGAAGCATCAATGGCACCTTCTGCACCGCCGGCACCGATGAGGGTATGCATCTCATCAATAAACAGTATCACATTGCCATCCGCAACGACTTCCTTAATAATCTTCTTGATTCGCTCTTCAAACTCGCCCCGATATTTACTTCCCGCCACCATACCGGAAAGATCCAGCGTCAGCACGCGCTTATTCTGTACAGTAAACGGAACCTGACCGTTAACGATTCTGAGGGCAAGCCCCTCCACAACCGCAGTCTTACCTACACCGGGCTCTCCAATGAGGCAGGGATTATTCTTGGTCCTTCGGCTTAGAATCTGGATTACCCTCTTGATCTCATCTTCTCTTCCGATTACAGGGTCCAATTTTCCGGCCTTTGCAAGAGCTGTCAAATCTCTGCTGTATTGTTCCAGTGTGGTAGCCTTGGATTTACCGGTCCTGTTTCTTGTCAGGTCTTCCTTATACAGATTAGGATCCACCCCTAGCGCCATCAGCACATCCACATAAATTTTCTGGGGCGAAATATTCAATGTATTGATCAGTCTGACCGCAACATTCTCGCCCTCCTTGATCAATGCCAGCAGGATATGCTCCGTGCCTGTCTGGGCCTGCCCGAAGCGCTCTGCCTGGCGGTCCGCCTCCTCCAGAATTTTCAGTGCTCTGGGGGAATATCCTTCCTTTTCCCGTAATACCACACCGCTGTCAAAAGCAATCAGTTCCTTAATCATCTGCCAAACGGCTTCATAGGTAACTCCATTGTCTGTCAGGACCCTTGCCGCAACACCGGTTCCTTCCTTCAACAGTCCCAATAAAATATGCTCTGTGCCAACATAGCCCTGTTTCATGCTCCTGGCACATTTTTCTGCACAGGAAAGTGCAGTTTTTGCCTTATCCGTATAACGCGACTGCATCATACCAGTCCTCCATAATCCTTATAAATTTCATCGATCAACATATGGAATTCCTCCCTGCTGATATTCTTACAGCTTCCCTTCGCTATGATTACCAGCAGTTCTCTCCGGATTTCTTCCATGGTTCTTATCTTGTCGATATCAATTGCAATGACCGCACCTCTTCTTCTGTCTACCTTGACAAAGCCCTCCTGTTTCAGGACCGTATAAGCTTTGTTGACCGTATGCATGTTAATGCCTATGGTATCTGCAAGCTGGCGTACACTGGGCAGGGAATCTCCTTCCCGGAATTGTGCCCTGGCAATACCCAAAATAATCTGGTTTCGAAGCTGAAGATAGATGGCTTCCTCACTGTTAAAATCGATTTCTATCATCATATCCGATTCCTCCTTCGTTCATACGACTTCCCATGCAAAACACATGAATCCGTATCTATCCACCTGTTATACAGATAATATCACAAATATCGCATACATGCAAGTACAGGATTCACAACACAAGTCCCTCATGCATACCCGTCAGAATCCTTCCATAGCGGCAGGTTCCGTGCAACTTTGCCAGTCTTACCAACATCCAAAAAGCAAGGAACCCTTGACAGTTCCTTGCTCTCGTATCTTCGTTATGCTTTTACAGATCGTCATCGCCGTCCCAGTTGAGAAATTCAAATTCGAAATCATCATCGTCATCTGCCATGAAGTTCTTGGACTTCCACTCCTGATTTGCCTTTGCATTGGCAGGTTTTGCAGCGTCCTTATTGCCCGCCGGCTGTGCTGCGGGCTTTTGTGCGGGCTGCTGCGTTGCGGGCTTTTGTGCCGCCGGCTGCTGCGCTGCGGGCTTTTGTGCCGCCGGCTGCTGTGCTGCGGGCTTTTGTGCCGCCGGCTGCTGCGTTTCGGGCTTTGCCTGCATGGTATTACCCTGGGCCGGGTTTACCTGCTTCATGGGTTCACTGTTCTGGGGTCTCACAGGCTGGCTTGTCTGGGCATTCACACTCTGTGCCGTCGCACCGGGCCTTGACTGACTCATAGACGGCTGTGTTTGCACAGGCTGTTTTACCTGTGCTCCGGAATTCTGTGCTGTTGTATTCGGTCTTGGCTGTGCACCTGTCTGCTGCTTAGGCATCTGCCTTGGCTGACCGCTTACCTGCTGCGGCTTTGTAACCGGTCTCTGCTGACCATTTACGGTAGGCTTCTTCTGTACACTGTCCTTACCTACCGTATGCATAACATTCGGTTGTTTATTCTGACGCTTGCTTACCACTTCTCGTTCTACTTCTTCAAAATAAGCTTCATCCATCATATCCCTCATCTTGAAGATGATAAGTGTAGCACCTACACCTCCTGCAACCAGCAGAAGCACAAGAATAACAAGAAATACCTTCTGGGTCCTGACTGTTTTTAAACTGTCCTTATATAATTGCGCATTGGTCTCGGCAGCCTTAAAAATATCTGCGATCACATAATTCAAGGACTCCTCTCCTGTGTTATCCACAAGATACCACTTGCCGTCTTTTTGAAAGGTTTCAAAATCCTTTACGGTAACGGTAGGATCGGGAACATCGGTAGCCGGTTCCTCTACAGGCGGAATCTGTGGGGGTTCTTGCTCAACAGGCTTCAGTTCTCCTGACAGACTTAAGTAATCTTCACGAATAAAGCCGGTTACCTCTCCGCCGTCTGAACGGAAGTTTATCAGATACCATATTTTTCCATCTGCCCCGGCTGCGGTACCATTTACCGTAACAACTGCATCCTTCGCAACCGTGGTAATAACACTGCCATTGGTAGATGCATCCGGACGCACCCTTACCAAATTGCCGGTAACCTTCGCGCTGATAGGCTGAACCTCTGTCACGCCTTCTGTGGAAACGGCTGGAGGAGTTACCTCTTCATTGGATTTCTCAGCAAGATCGGAACGGATATATCCAAGCTGATTATTCGCGGTAATCTGATACCATACATATCCATCGGAACCGGTCACTTCCCTCTGAATGGTAAAGCTATCGCCCCTTTTTGCACTGCCCACTGCCTCGCTGGAAGTACTTGCTTCTTTTCTGATATTCACGGTAGAACCGGTAATCTTAGCAGTCGCTGCATCCACCTGCAGTGCAAAGCAGCCCAACATCAACACGGATGCCGTCATCATCGCTGCAAAACACAATACCCTTGTTAAAAATCTTCTTGATAAGTCTTTTGTTTTTCCCATATGCTACCTTCCTGTTCTGCTCTATGCTTCATCTATCGCCTTACCGATATCGTGGCGCATGTACTTATTTCCAAATGTAACCCATTCCGTTGCTTTATACGCATTGGCTCTGGCTTCTTTTAAATCCATTCCCTTGGCTGTTACCCCCAGAACTCTTCCCCCGTTGGTAACGATGCCCTTGTCCGTACACTTGGTACCTGCATGGAAGCAATAATAACCATCTGCCTGGTCAAATTTGTCCAGTCCCTCAATCACAAAGCCCTTCTCATAAGCCACCGGATAACCATCGCTGGCAAGCACCACACATACGGCTGCATTGTCTTCAAATTCCAGTTCTATCTGATCCAGTGTGCCATCCACACAAGCTTCCATGACATCCATGATATCATTCTTCATACGGGGAAGCACGACCTGGGTTTCCGGATCGCCGAATCTGGCATTATATTCCAGAACCCTCGGACCATTCGGTGTCAGCATCAGACCAAAGAAGATAACCCCTTTAAATTCTCTGCCTTCCGCTGCCATGGCATCCACGGTTGCCTGATAAATATATTTCTTACAGAATGCATCGACTTCTTCTGTATAGAAGGGACTTGGCGAGAAAGTTCCCATTCCGCCGGTATTCAGCCCCTGATCCCCATCCATGGCACGCTTGTGATCCTGTGCGGAGGTCATGATCCGTATGGTCTTTCCATCTACAAAGGACAATACGCTGACCTCACGGCCTGTCATGAACTCCTCGATGACCATCCTGTTTCCTGCGGAGCCGAATTTCTTGTCCATCATAATGGACTGTACCCCTTCTCTTGCTTGTTCTTTCGTGTTACAGATCAATACTCCTTTGCCGAGTGCAAGGCCGTCTGCCTTCAATACAATTGGATAGCTGCAACTCTCCAGATAGGTAAGTGCCGCTTGTGCATCATCAAAATTTTCGTACGCTGCCGTCGGAATATTGTATTTCTTCATCAGATCCTTGGAGAAAGCCTTGCTTCCTTCCAGAATCGCCGCATTCTTTCTGGGTCCAAATACTCGTAAGCCCGCTTCCTCAAATGCATCCACTACACCGCCGACCAAAGGATCATCCATACCGATAATGGTAAAGTCAATCTCCTTTTCCCTGGCAAATGCCACCAATTTTTCAAACTCCATTGCACCGATATTTACACATTCTGCAACCTGCCCGATTCCCGCATTGCCCGGTGCACAATATATCTTGTCCACTTTTGTACTTTTCGCGACGCTTACAGCAATGGCATGCTCACGTCCGCCGCTTCCTACAATCAGCACTTTCATTACGATACCATACCTTTCCGGTTCTTAATATTTGAATTATGAGCCTTTCGCCTTTCCGGTTCTTAATACCAGAATTATGAACCTTTTCGCATACTTACTTTTGTATATATTATATATTATACGCGCTTTACCCGGTTATCCACCACACAGATACGTCCGTTGGCAATATCATCAATTGCCTGGGGAAGCAGAATCCATTCTGCCTGCTCCATCACTCTGCGCTGCAGAGCCTCCGGCGTATCGTCCTCCTCTACTGTCACAGCCTTCTGTGCAATGATGGGACCTTCATCCATACCTTCATTCACAAAATGCACCGTAGCACCGGTTACCTTGGCGCCTCGCTCCAGCACTCTTTCGTGAACCTTTAAACCATAATAGCCCACACCACAGAAGGAAGGAATCAGGGAGGGATGAATATTGATAATTCGATTACTGTATTTTTCCACCATTTTTGCAGGAATAGCCACCAAAAATCCCGCAAGAACAATCAAATCCGGAACAAACTCGTCCACTTTTGCAAGAAATGCCTCATTGAACAAATCTCTGTTCTCAAAATCCTTGGGGGAAACGCTAACTGCTTCGATGCCTGCGTTTGCGGCTCTCTCCAGACTCTTCACGGTCTTGTTGTTGCTGATGACTCCCACAACTTCCGCATTGGTAATCTTACCGGCAGCCACGCTGTCAATGATCGCCTGCAGGTTGGTTCCGCCTCCGGATACCAATACCAATACTCTTAGCATAAAGTAACTCCTTTTTTACCGGCTTTACATACACCGGCAACCCAAGTCCTATCACCCGCTGCTTCGATCGCTTTGATGGTCTTGTCCACATCCGCGGGATCCACTGCCAGCAGCATACCGATACCCATGTTATATGTATTGTACATCATTTCATCCGCGATATTTCCGGTCTTCTGCAAGAGCTTAAAGATAGCAGGTACTTCATAGCTGCCAAGATCCATGTGAGCGTTAATTCCTTCCGGAAGCATTCTCGGAATATTTTCCTGGAAGCCGCCGCCGGTAATATGACTGCAGCCTTTGATGGTAACGCCTGCTTCTTTTACAGATTTCAATGCTTTTACATAAATTCTGGTAGGAGCAATTAAAGCTTCACCCAGAGTGGTTCCCAATTCATCATAGTATGTATTCAGGCTCTCCGCCGTCATCTCGAATACTTTACGAACCAGCGAAAAACCGTTGCTGTGTACACCCGAGGATGCGATAGCAACCAGTACATCGCCATCTGCAATGTCTGCACCTGTGATCAGATCCTTTTCATCCACAACACCAACCGCAAAACCGGCAAGGTCGTATTCATCCTCCGGCATAAGCCCCGGATGCTCTGCAGTCTCGCCACCGATCAGAGCAGCACCTGCCTGCTTACAACCTTCTGCAACACCCTTAACGATGGTTGCAATCTTTTCAGGATAATTCTTACCACATGCGATGTAGTCAAGAAAGAATAAAGGTTCTCCGCCTGCACATGCAACGTCATTTACACACATTGCCACTGCGTCGATACCGATGGTATCATGCTTATCCATGATAAATGCAAGCTTTACCTTGGTTCCGCAGCCGTCTGTTCCTGATAATAAAATAGGGTTTTCCATATCTTTGATGGCGCTTAAGGAAAACGCACCTGAGAATCCGCCAAGTCCTCCCAGAACTTCCGGACGCATGGTTTCCTTTACGTGTTTCTTCATTAACTCGACTGATAAATAACCAGCCTCAATATCTACACCGGCCTTCTTGTAATCCATTGTTTTATCCTCCATATATTGTATAGATATAACATCCATTAATACCAGATATGCTCATTCATTCTTAGTTTACTAAAGAACTGCCTTATATGCAAGCTTCTTTTTATTAAAATTCGTTAACAGTTTGGATATAAGGCTTTTCATTAACCACGAATCCGTTCTACATTTCCGCAAATGGAACATTCAGTTCCTCGCAGCCTGCCAGAACAAAACGTCCCTCTCTGATAATGGCAATCCTGCTGCCGTCTTTTCTGATTGCGGTCAGTTCGCCCAACTCATCGTAAGGTATGGTAATGTCTGTATGGCAGTCCAGGTAGGCTTCGGCGGGTTTTGTGTGGCGCAGAGCTGACACCTCATTTTCTCTTGCAACGATTGCCTTGCCATCCGGATTATAAGTCATGAAATCTTCTTCATGGCAGTAGCAGGTATCCCCCACCGCAAAATGTGGACCCATCTTCTCTGCAATCAGGATCGGCAGTTTGCTTTCAATGCCCCACTTGGCAGCAATCACATATGCGGTAGTGTTCGTTCCGATTGCAAATTCACCCATGGGAAGGGTATCACGATGATACAGGATATTTTCCTTAATAAACTTTTTGTTTTCCTGCTCGGTCTCAAAATTGCTGCAAGAATACTCCTTGATCCTGCCATCTTCAAAAATCATTTTCAGGTCATGATACTCCAGACCATTCAGGAATACCTTGTTTACATTCAGCACACCGGCAGTTCCCTTTAATACCGGTGAGGTAAAAACTTCACCTACCGGGATATTCACATCTGCCACACAGTTCTCAAAAATCGTTTCCTTTTCCGGATCCGTAAGCTTATACAGGTTTATGGTCAGATCCGTGGAGTTGCCGTTCATACCCTTTACATACACAGTGTCTGCCTGATCCAAGACATCAATCAATACCTGCTGCATTTTCCGGTACTGCATATAATCCAGCGTATTGATTTTGATCACATCCTCAAAGATACCCTCAAAATCCTCTCCGATTTCCGGTACCGGGAAGGCAATGATGGTAAAGCTTCTCTCTTCTGCAAGAATGTATTCTCGCTGTATCGCGCCGGCCTGAGAACGATATTCCACATACAGCTTCTGCTGTTCAGGGGAGAGCTGCAGTGCCTGTGGCTTATTCTCCGGCTCAAAGACAGCCTCGCCGAAAGTCTCCTGAACCGCCGGACCTGCATGAAGATACGCTTTCTCCTTATACTTCTCAAAAGCTGTTTTCATCACTTCCAGCTTGCGCTGTACCATGGCTTTGTCCCAGACAAGTGCCTTATCATCCTTGTGGTCATAATCATACTGCTTATTGGGGTTGGCACCAATACAGCCTGTCTTAAGCAGCCCGCCCCCCTGCAAAAGCCCTGCGGGAGATCTGCGGATCACCGGTTTCAGCCCCATTTTTGCAAAGTTATCAATCGCTTTTACGATCATTCTCTCAAAGCCCAATGCGTAGCGCAGCTCTACCGTTTCTTTTTTCGATAAATCTTTGTTTGCCAGCACAAACCCCATCCGGTATCCTTCTGTATAGGTATCTGCCATCAGGTCAATTTTCTCCTGTGACAATGACGCCATGAACCGGGCGGTTCTCTCCTCATTCTCCGTGACATACTCCCCATAACGATACAGGTATCTCAAATCAGACAGATCCGCTTCCAGCATAATCTTTGTAGCGGGATTGTCCTGCGGGTCCACCTGCTGTTTCACAACCGCCTCCTGGGTAATATCCGAATAATCACTGACATGCCAGTAAAGGATCTGGCGGATGCTTTCATAGGAGGGAAGCATCTGATTCTCCTGCCATTCATATTCAAAGGTACTGTAAACCTCTGCAAACAGTTCCATTCTGATCAAGAACTCTTCCAAGCGGCCTTCTGCTGCCGGCACGATCATACTGCGCACTTCCGCATAAAGGGCCGAAAGCAGCCTGCCGAATTCCACACCCAGCTTTTCCACTGCAAACGCAGGATTCGCAAAACTGCTGTCATAATTCCCGGGCAAAATATCTCGAAACAGCTTGTGATTCCAGTCTCTCCATTCCTCCAAGGATGCATTCTTCAGACTATCCTGCTGCACAAATTTATAATACTCATCCATCAGACAAATGAATGCCGCCACATCTGCAAAATAGGCTCTGGTGGATTGATCTCCGTAGCCCTCTGCCACAATCCGGCAGACCTTCTCCATCGTAAGTTCATAACGTTCCTGCAAAAAATCCAAAACTTCTCCCATTCCTATGAACCTTTCTTTTTTATTTCATCCGCTGCGCAGAAATTTATCCACACAGGCCTTTCATAGCGCTTTCATGCCACTTTCATACCACTTTCATGCCAACATCTGATTCGTCAAAACTTTATTCCTCGTGCCGCCCTCATGCGCACGACCGACTCATTGACACAGATATAACCCTATACACAACACTTGGCTTCCTGCCATTCCCGCGGTCTGTAAAGCTTTGTCACAAATACGCTCCCGCGTACAGCACCCCGCTGATTCCCACAAGAGATAACACATTCAGCAGACATCCCAGTCTGCCGAATAACATATATTTGTCTCTCTCCTGCAGTGCCAGAACTCCCAGCGCCAGCCCGACTATGGCAAATATCAATATGAGCACTCCGCTGATACCATAGTTTACCGGTGCCTCACCGGCATTGGTGTATGCCAGATAGATTACCACCGCCAGAGAGATCAGACTGAGTGCACCAAAAACAGTGGACATGACTGCCTTCTGTGAATGTCTTTTGTTCGTAAACTTATAGTTTCTTTTCTGAGCCATCTTTCACCTCATCCTTAATCAACAGATACAAAATGCTTTGCCTTTCGCACTGGTTTTGCTCGCCATATGTCTGCTTCCATTCCTGCGTATGCAGGCATCCCCATCATGTGGCAGACCCAAGGCTCTGCTGATTCACGCAAATAGGCATGCCCATTACCGGGGATGCCTACTTTCACTTAAAAAATAATCTTTGTTCTATTTGCCAAAAGCTTAGCCCCACTAATAATAAGCAGAACCCCGCTGACAATGCCTACTGTAATTGCTATAACACCCAGCGCAATATTCCATGCTCCGGAGCCCCCCATTACTTTATAAACTTTCTCTTCCATGTCAAGCCTTCCTTTCTGTCCACATAACCTGTTATATGTTTCAACACAGATATATTTCCCATGTAAGCCATGCCACCTCAAATCCGCAGCTTGCGCTGCTCCTTTTCGGTGGGCTTGGGCGCCCTATGCCATAATAATCATTCATTTCAGAGAGCAAGCAAGCTTGCGCTCTGATTTTGCACTTCCTTGCATATATTTCCCATGTAAGCCATGCCACCTCAAATCCGCAGCTTGCGCTGCTCCTTTTCGGTGGGCTTGGGCGCCCTATGCCATAATAATCATTCATTTC
>JAZNXM010000111.1:0-13099 GCA_045593865.1 Acetatifactor sp.
GTATGTTAGAAAAAGGCTGCAGCGATGAAGAAATTACAAAATTTTTAAAGCAGTCCCATTATGTCAGCGGGGAAAAGATTGCTTTGAGTATAGATATTGCAAAGCGTGAGATGGCATTGCTGTCTGATGTTCATTATGAAGGCGGTTACAGCCTGTATATCGGCATTCCGTTCTGCCCGACCACCTGCTTGTATTGTTCTTTTACCTCATATCCCATTGCAGGATATCGTAAGCTGGTGGAAGATTACATTGATTGTTTGATCAAAGAAATGGAGTATGTGTCTGAAAAATACAGGCACAAAATTCTGGATAGTGTTTACATTGGTGGAGGTACGCCCACTACCCTGGAGCCGGAGCAGCTGGATCGTATGATCCGCCGTCTGAAGGAATTGTTTGATTTCCGTACGGTAAAGGAATTTACTGTGGAGGCAGGGCGCGCGGACAGTATTACAAGGGAGAAGCTGGAGGTGCTGAAGAAGCATGGTATTGACCGCATTTCCATCAATCCACAGACCATGAAGCAGGAAACGCTGCAGATGATCGGCAGAAGACATACGGTGCAGCAGGTAATCGATGCCTATAAACTGGCAAGAGAGGTTGGATTTGATAATATCAATATGGATCTGATCCTGGGCCTTCCTGATGAAATGGAGGAGGATGTTGCGAATACCCTTGAGAAGGTGGTGGAGCTGGCTCCGGATAGTTTGACCGTCCATTCATTGGCAATCAAACGGGCTTCCAAACTGAGTCAGTGGATTACAGAGCATGGTGTCAAGACCTTACGGAATACGGACAAGACCATGGAGATTGCGGCAGAGGGCGCAAAACGTCTGAATATGCAGCCATACTATTTATATCGCCAGAAGAATATGTCCGGTAATTTCGAGAATGTGGGTTATGCAAAAGAAGGCAAGTATGGATTGTACAATATTTTGATCATGGAAGAGAAACAGACTATCGTGGCACTGGGCGCGGGAAGCATAACAAAAGTGGTATTGCCGGATGGCAGGATTGAGAGATGTGACAATGTGAAGGATGTGGCCCTCTATATTGAGAAGATTGATGAGATGCTGGAGCGGAAGGAAGCATTGTTTGCGCTGGAAGGATGAATATCAAATGTTTATTATGCAGCCGTCATGTATGTCTGCAATAGCCGTCAAATGACGGCTATTTTCTTTGGGAAAATCATATCCTCTCTTGACACAAAGCATCAAAAATCATAAGATAGATAAGATGAAGAAGAATTCCGGAAAATGATCATTTTCAGTTCTTGGGAATTTTAACAAAGGAGAATAGATTTGTGCCTGCGGCCCAAAGTTCGCAGGTTAAGGAAAGGCGTGGGATTATTATGGCATTAAGTAAGAAACCGGTTACCGGTATGAAAGATATCTTGCCGGAGGAAATGCAGATTCGTGATTATGTGATCGGCGTGATCAAGGAAACCTACGGTAAATTTGGATTCACATCCATTGAGACTCCCTGTGTGGAGAATATTGCCAACCTGACCAACAAGCAGGGCGGGGACAACGAGAAGCTGATCTTCAAGATATTAAAGAGAGGCGAGAAGCTGAATGTGGAAGCTGCTACCACAGAAGCAGAGGTGGTGGACGGAGGACTTCGCTACGACCTGACAGTCCCCTTGGTTCGTTATTATTCCAACAACGCGGCCAATCTGCCTTCTCCCTTTAAGGCACTTCAAATGGGCAATGTATGGCGTGCGGACAGACCCCAGATAGGACGTTATCTTCAGTTGATGTGCTTTGATATTGATATTTTGGGCGAGCCCTCCAATCTGGCTGAAATCGAGCTGATCCTGGCTACCACTACTACACTCGGTAAGCTTGGCTTTAAGAATTTCCAGATTCGTATCAATGACCGCCAGATCTTAAAGGCTATGGCTGCATACAGTGGTTTTACAGAGGAATCTTATGACAGCGTATTTATTACTTTGGATAAGATGGACAAGATCGGTCTGGAAGGCGTAAAGGCAGAGCTTTTGGAGAATGGCTTTGGAGAAGAATGTGTGGATAAATATCTGGAGTTGTTTAAGGGGCTTGAAAGCAAAGAAACCTCCAATGATAAGGTAATGTATCTGGCGGATACCCTGGAAGGAGTGCTTGCACCTGAAGTTCACACAGGTCTGGTTGAAATCATGGACAGTGTCAGCACAACCAAAGCTGCGGAGTTTGATATCGTATTCGATGCCACACTGGTGCGTGGTATGTCTTATTATACTGGTACTATTTTTGAGATTGCCATTCCGGAGTTCGGCGGCAGCTGCGGCGGCGGAGGTCGTTACGATAAGATGGTGGGCAAATTTACAGGCAATGATGTGCCTGCCTGTGGCTTTTCCATCGGTTTTGAGCGTATCGTACTGCTTCTGATGGAAAGCGGCTTTAAGGTTCCCACTCAGCCTAAGAAAGTTGCATACCTGATCGAGAAGGGCGTAGGCGGGGAAGAACTTTGCAAGGTTATCGCACAGGCGCAAGCTACACGTCAGGACGGCAGACAGGTGCTTGTGGCACGTATGAACAAGAACAAGAAGTTCCAGAAGGATCAGCTGACAAAGGAAGGCTACGAGGAATTCGTGGAGTTTTACAAGGATCCTCTAAAAACGAATCAATAGAAAGGGCATGGTCGATTAACATGGCAGAATCAATGAAAGGCTTAAAGAGAACTCATAGGTGTGCAGAGCTTTCTGCTGTAAATGTGGGTGAAGTAGTTACCGTTATGGGCTGGGTACAGAAGCAGCGTAACAAGGGCGGTATTATTTTCGTGGATTTAAGAGACAGATCCGGATTATTGCAGATCATTTTCGAGGAAAGTGACTGCGGTACGGAGAATTTTGATAAGGCGTACAAGCTTCGCAGTGAGTTTGTGGTGGCTGTAGTAGGCAAGGTGTGTAGAAGAGAAGGTGCCGTAAATGAGAATCTTTTAACAGGTGAGATTGAAATCCGTGCACAGCAGCTTCGTGTGCTTTCCGAAGCGGAGACACCTCCATTCCCTATTGAAGCAGATTCCAAGACCAAGGAAGAACTGCGTCTGAAGTATCGTTATCTGGATTTAAGAAGACCCGATCTGCAGAAGAACCTGATCTTGAGAAGTAAGATCGCTACCGCCACAAGAACGTTTTTGAGTGAGGAAGGCTTTTTGGAGATTGAAACACCTATGCTCTGCAAGTCCACACCGGAAGGTGCGAGAGATTATCTGGTGCCTAGCCGTGTACATCCGGGCCATTTTTATGCATTGCCCCAGTCTCCTCAGATTTTCAAGCAGCTGTTGATGTGTTCCGGTTATGATCGTTATTTCCAGCTGGCGAAATGTTTCCGCGATGAAGACCTTCGTGCGGACAGGCAGCCCGAGTTTACACAGATCGATATCGAAATGTCTTTTGTAGATGTGGATGATGTTATCGACGCTGTCGAAAGGATGGTGCAGAAAGTATGTAAGGAAGCCATTGGTCTTGATGTACCACTTCCCATCAAGCGCATTACATGGCAGGAGGCAATGGATCGTTTCGGATCCGACAAGCCGGATACCCGTTTTGGAATGGAGCTGGTAAATGTTTCTCATGTGGTGGATGACTGCGGCTTTGGAGTATTTACCGGCGCTATTGCAAACGGCGGCTCTGTAAGAGGGATCAATGTAAAGGGACAGGCAGCTATGCCACGTAAGAAGATTGACGCTCTTACTGCATTTGTAAAAGATTATGGTGCAAAGGGGCTGGCTTATCTGGCAGTGCAGGAGGATGGTACCTATAAGTCCTCCTTTGCAAAATTTATGACAGAGGAGCAGTTAAAGGCTCTGGCAGATGCCATGAATGCAGAGGCTGGCGACTTGTTGTTCTTTGCAGCTGACAAAAACAGTGTTGTATGGGCATCCTTAGGTGCACTTCGCTGCGAGATTGCAAAGCAGTTAGATATGATCGACAATCATCAATTCCACTTCCTGTGGGTAACCGAGTTCCCTCTCCTTGAGTGGAGCGAGGATGACAACCGTTTCGTGGCAATGCACCATCCGTTTACAATGCCTATGGACGAAGATTTACAGTATCTGGATACAGATCCCGGCAGAGTCCGCGCCAAGGCTTACGATATCGTATTAAATGGTGTGGAGCTGGGCGGCGGAAGTGTCCGTATTTTCCAGAGCGATGTGCAGGAAAAGATGTTTGAGGTGCTGGGCTTTACCAGGGAGGATGCTTACGAGAGATTTGGTTTCCTATTAAATGCGTTTAAGTATGGTGTGCCTCCTCATGCAGGTCTGGCAATCGGTCTGGATCGTTTCGTAATGCTTCTGGTTAAGGCTGACAGCATCAGAGAAGTGATCGCATTCCCAAAGGTAAAGGATGCGTCCTGTCTGATGACAGAAGCGCCCGGAACGGTAGATGAAGTTCAGCTGGATGAACTGCAGATCGCATTGAAACTGCTGCAGGAAGAGTCGGTAGAAGAATAAAATAATGATATATTGGCTCAGACTGGTTGGTCTGAGCCTTAGTTATATTTTGACTTTTTCTGTACATTTCCCAGAATATTCATGACATATTACTGTATTTGTAGTAAAATATATTTTGGGAAAGAAAACATAATATTGTATAAACGGTGGTGTTGATGCAATATCGGGTAATATAGGATATATAAAATGAAGATATATATTGAAAAAATGGGGGATTCCTCCAGAGCCGGACAAAAGCAGACCGGGCAGCGGCTACTTGAGAAAATTGCCGGGATGAAAGGTGTTCCGGTGGTATATGGTAAGCAGGGAAAACCGTATATAAAAGAGAATCCATGGTATTTTAATATTTCTCATTCGGAGGAATATTTATTATTTGTGCAGGGTAAATATGAAATCGGAGCGGATATCCAGAAGGTTAGTCCCTGCAATATGGAAAGGATCGCAGAGAAATGTTATACCGATGAGGAGAAAGGATTCCTGGGGCAAGCAGATACCCCGGAAGAAAAATTGAGACGATTTTATAAAATCTGGTGCAGAAAAGAAGCTTATGGGAAATATTTGGGATGCGGGCTGACAACTTCTGTTTTTAAAAAAAACACCTTGGATTTGCTGGATACAATTGATTTTCGGGAATATGATATTCTGGAGGGGTACTGTATGTGCATTTGTTGCAAGAAGGAGGAAGAACGTGAAGAAACTGTTCATATATTTGAAGGATTATAAAAAGGAAACGATTTTGGCACCGCTTTTTAAGCTGCTGGAGGCCTTTTTTGAGCTTATGGTTCCTTTGGTTATGGCAAATATCATTGATGTCGGTATTCAGAACAAGGATATGCCCTATATCGGGAAAATGGGAGCCTGTCTGTTACTGCTGGCAGTGGTGGGGCTTGTCAGTGCCATAACAGCACAGTTTTTTGCGGCAAGAGCGGCAGTAGGCTTTTCAACAAAGCTGAGAGAAGCATTATTTTCCCATATACAGGGTCTGAATTTTACCAATCTGGACAAGGTGGGTACAGCCACCCTGATTACCCGTATGACCGCGGATGTGAACCAGTGTCAGAATGGTGTCAATATGGTGCTTCGTCTGTTTTTGCGTTCTCCCATTATTGTGTTTGGTGCCATGATCATGGCATTTACCATTGATGTGATGTCTGCATTGCTCTTTGTGGTTGCCATTCCATTGCTTGCCATCGTGGTTTTCGGTATCATGCTGATTACTATGCCATTGTATAAGAAGGTGCAGCAGCTGTTGGACAGTGTGCTTCGAATTACCAGAGAGAATCTGACAGGCGTGCGTGTGATCCGTGCGTTCCATCAGGAAAAAGTGGAGGAGGAAAGATTCCGGAAGCAGAATGATCTGCTGGCTGATGCCCAGATGCATGTTGCCAAGATCAGTGCCTGCATGAATCCGATTACATATATTATTGTGAATGGCGCAATTGCTGCATTGATTTATATGGGAGCGATTCAGGTAAATGTGGGGAATCTGACACAGGGAGAAGTGGTGGCCATCATCAACTATATGTCACAGATACTGGTGGAGCTGGTTAAGCTGGCAAATCTGATCGTGACCATTACAAAAGCACTGGCCTGTGCAGACCGTGTGGCAGCAGTGTTTAAGATCGAGAATATGCCTGAAATCATTACGGAAGAAGGAGAAGCAGATGGCACCCCTGCCTACATAGAGTTTGATCACGTATCCTTAAAATACCAGGGTGCCGGCGAGGAAACTCTGCACGATTTATGCTTCCGCGTGGAAAAAGGACAGACGGTAGGTGTTATCGGTGGTACCGGTTCCGGTAAGACTTCCCTGGTAAATCTGATTCCCGGATTCTACCCTGCCACAGCAGGTTCGATCCGTATACAGGGGCAGGATATTAAGACACTTTCAAAGGATGATCTGCGCAACCGTATCGGTATGGTTCCCCAGAAGGCGGTTTTATTTAAAGGCACCATCCGCAGTAACCTGCTTTGGGGCAATCCAAAGGCAACGGATGAAGAAATGTGGGAGGCCATCCATATTGCACAGGCAAGAGAAGTGGTGGAAAGCAAAAAGGGGATGCTGGATGCTGAGATTTCTCAGGGTGGTAAGAATCTGTCCGGTGGTCAGAAACAGCGTCTGACGATTGCACGTGCACTGGTTCGTAAGCCGGAAATTCTGATTCTGGATGATTCCGCTTCCGCACTGGATTATGCCACAGATGCAAAGCTTCGTCAGGCACTCCGCAAAGTAGAGCAGGAGACCACTACCTTTATCGTATCCCAACGAGCTTCCAGTATTCGTCATGCAGATTTAATCCTAGTGTTGGATGACGGTAAAATCGTGGGACAGGGAACCCATGAGGAATTGCTGACGGGCTGTGAGGTATATCAGGAAATTTATTATTCCCAGTATAGCGCGGAAAGTAAGTCCAAACCTGCCCAAGACCCAGAACAAGAATTACCATATACTGAGCAGGATGAACGAGATTTGGGTTCTTTCGAGGATATGAAAGGAGGAGCAGCTAATGTCTAAAGACACCATTAAAAAAGGCAATTCCAAGGCGACCATAGCGAAAATTCTCCGTTATATCCGTAGATATTGGTTTTATGTAGGGGCATCCCTGGTGCTGGCGGCACTGACAGTTGCGGCGACTTTATATATCCCTATCCTGACCGGTGATGCAGTGGATTTACTGCTGGGACCCGGGAATGTGGATATGACAGGCATTTTTGCCATTATCAAAAAGATTGTTATCATAATGATCCTCACGGGTATTGCCCAGTGGGTCATGAATACTTGTAATAACTATATTACTTATCACGTCATTCAGGACATCAGACAGGATGCGTTCAAGAAATTGGAAATCCTGCCACTGAAGTTTTTGGACAGTAAAGCATATGGCGATATCGTGAGCCGTGTGATCAGTGATGTGGATACCTTTGCGGATGGTCTGCTTATGGGCTTTACCCAGCTGTTTACAGGAGTGATTACCATTGTGGGTACTTTATTGCTGATGCTGTTTACCAATGTGCCCATAGCGCTTTTGGTGGTGTGCCTTACTCCCATATCCTTCCTAGTGGCGAAATTCATTGCCAAGAGCACCTATACCATGTTCAAGGCACAGTCGGAAGCAAGGGGCGAACAGACTGCACTGATCGAGGAAATGATCGGTAATCAGAAGATTGTTAAGACCTTCTCTCAGGAAGAAGCTGCTCAGGAGAAATTTAATGCAATCAATGAAAAGCTTGGAAAATGCTCCCTGAAGGCCATTTTCTTTTCTTCCATTACCAATCCTTCCACCCGTTTCGTAAATGCACTGGTATATGCAGGAGTGGGTATTGTAGGGGCTTACGTGGCAATACAGAACGGTATTACCGTAGGGCGTCTGTCCTGCCTGCTCAGCTATGCGAACCAGTATACGAAGCCCTTTAATGAGATATCCGGTGTGATTACGGAATTGCAGCATGCGATTGTGTGCGCTTCCAGAATCTTTGCATTGATAGAAGAGGAACCCCAGTCTCCCGATGCAGACGATGCGAAGGTGCTTACCGATGCCAGGGGAAGTATTACCATGGAGGATGTGAATTTCCAGTATGTGCCGGAAAAGAAGCTGATTCAGAACTTTAACTTAAGTGTAAAGCCCGGTCAGAGAGTGGCTATCGTAGGTCCTACAGGTTGCGGTAAGACCACGGTTATCAATCTGCTTATGCGGTTTTATGATGTAAGCAGCGGCAGTATCAAGGTGGACGGCACCGATATCCGGGATATGACCAGAGGTAGTCTGCGCACCAGCTATGGTATGGTTTTGCAGGATACCTGGCTTCGAAGCGGTACTATTCTGGACAATATTAAGATGGGAAAACGGGATGCGGACAGAGAAGAAGTGATCCGTGCAGCCAAGGCGGCTCATGCGGACAGCTTCATCCGAAGACTGCCGGACGGTTATGATACAGTGATTAATGAAGATGGAGGCAGTCTGTCACAGGGACAGAAGCAGCTGTTATGTATTGCAAGAGTGATGCTTTGCCTGCCGCCCATGCTGATTCTGGATGAGGCAACGTCTTCCATCGATACCAGAACAGAGATCAATATTCAGAAAGCCTTTGCACGGATGATGCAGGGGCGTACCAGCTTCATTGTGGCGCACAGACTTTCAACTATCCGGGAGGCAGATATTATCCTGGTAATGAAGGATGGAAATATCATTGAGCAGGGGAATCATGAAAGTTTACTGGCGCAGAAAGGATTATATGCGAATCTGTATCTGAGTCAGTTTGAAGGATAAGAATAAAAAGGAGGGTTACCATGACAGGACAAGAACTTAGAGAGCAGGTAGTAGGGAATATCGGTAAGGTAATTATAGGTAAGGAAGAGGTTGTCACAAAGCTGCTGACAGCGCTTCTGGCGGAGGGGCATGTACTTTTAGAGGATGTGCCGGGAACTGGTAAGACCAAGGTGGCAAAGTCCCTGGCAAAGTCCCTGGATGCAACATTTTCCAGAATCCAGTTTACACCGGATCTGTTGCCCGGCGATATTACGGGATTGACCATATATGATCAGAAGCAGGGGGAATTTGTGCTCCGGAAAGGTCCCGCATTTACCAATATTTTGTTGGCGGATGAGATCAACCGTGCAACCCCCAGAACCCAGGCGGGTCTTTTGGAGTGTATGGAGGAAAGGCAGATTACCATTGACGGTAAGACTTATCCTGCAGGAGTACCTTTCTTTGTTATTGCTACCCAGAACCCTGTGGAAACAGCAGGTACTTTCCCGCTTCCGGAAGCCCAGATGGACCGATTTATGATGAAATTGTCCATGGGTCTTCCAAGCAAGGAAGAGGAGCGTCAGATCATGGAAAGATACATGAAGGACGAACCATTAGCGGCATTAAATCCGGTATTTTCACCGGAGGAGCTGAAGCAGGCAAAGGATGAGATTGAAAATATCTTTGTACATAAATGCGTACTGGAATACATGGTGGATATTGTGGCAGCTACCAGGGAGGGTAAAAATGTACTCATGGGTGTAAGCCCCAGAGGAACCCTGGCACTCCTGCGCTGCGTGAAGGCATATGCATATCTGCAGGGCAGAAATTTTGTAACTCCGGATGATGTCAAGGCACTGGCAGTTGCGGTGCTGGCACATCGTATTGTTATGGGATATGGAAGGGCTGGCGAGAGCAAAACAATTGTAGAAAAAATTATCGCCTCAACCACAGTACCTACAGAGGAATTTCGTGCATGAAAATTATCGGAATAGGAATTATTGCTGTTTTGCTGTTTCTATTACAGCAGAGAGTATATGAAAAACTTTGGCATAAGAATCTGAAAGTAACCGTTTCTTTTGCTCAATCCGGAATTTCGGAGGGACAAGAAGGGGAGATTGTAGAGATCATCGAAAATCGAAAACGTCTTCCGTTAAGTATGTTGAAAGTGAAATTTCAAACATCCAGATACTTGGAATTTGCCGATGATAAAGGTTCAAAAACCACAGATTATTTTTACCGCAACGATGTGTTTCAAATAGGCGGCGGTGAGAAGATTACGAGGAGGCTTACCTTTGTGGGTAAGAAGAGGGGGTACTATCATATTAAGAGCATTGATCTGGTAGGTTCGGATCTGTTTCTGACCAGCGAAATGCATAAGAGTATGTCTACGGAATGCTACCTATATGTTTACCCCAGCATCTTTGACAGCCGGGAATTCAGATTATCCCTTCAAAAGCTGAATGGGGAAATATTGGTAAAAAGGCATTTGCTGGAGGATCCCTTTGAATATCGGGGCATCAGAGAATATCAGCCTTATGATGATATCCGGAGCGTAAATTGGAAGGCAACCGCAAGGACTGGAGAACTGAAGGTTAATCAAAAGAATTATACGGCTATGCAGACGATCCGGATTTTCTTAAATGTTGAGGATACCGGTATTCTGAAAAGGAATCGGGAAGTAGAGATCTCCATGCAGGTGGTAATGGGTCTGGCAGCCTTTTTTCTGGCTCAGGGTATTAAGGTGGCCTGCTATGCTAACGGCAGGGACATTGTGACCGGAGAAGCGGTAATGATTGAAGGTGGCGCCGGTGCAGGGCAGCAGGATGTATTAGGTACTGCACTGGCAAGAATTAATACAGAAAAGAATCCCTGGCCTTTTACAGAACTCTTTGAAGAAAGCATCATCAATAATGCCAAGGGGACCATCACACTCTTTGTATCGCCCAATGGATTTGACGATTTTCTGGAACTTTTGGAGAAATGTGAAAGGGAAGGTGTGGAGTATACCTGGTTTTATCCCTATGTGGGAGCAACAGAGCCGGAATTGCCTCCTAATATACATAAGCATGTTCGGTTCTTGCAGTTGAGAAGGTAAGACAGATTTTGTGACATGTAAGAAATGCCTATTTATAATTTATGAAGGGTTTGGGTATTGTATGAAAGTAAAGTTAATTGAATTTGGCAAGGAATTTTTGGTAATCCAGATGAATCATTGGATATTGATTGCCTTTGTGATAACCATATTTGGATTGTTAAAAGAGGAGCTGCCTTATCCATTGCTTTTGATTGCAATGGGGGCATTTCCTTTGGCTTTATACTTTTTGCGTTCCATATTCCGAAATTTCTTTTTGTTTTTTGCTCTGCATCTGGGCTTGCCGGTGATGCTGGTTTTTGTGCCGATGGATTTGAGATTAAAAATAGTGGTTACGGGGATCGCCATTGTCTATGTTATATTGTCTGTCTGTATCAAAGTTAGAAAGTTAACATGTGACAAATATTTACTGCATCCGGTAGTTTCCATTTGTTCCCTTGCAACGTGTGCTTTGTTAAATAATACGTGGGGGAACAGAGAATGGGAAGGCTATTATATATTGTCTGCTATTATTTTTCTGGGCAGCTATTCTGTGTATTATTTTTTCTGCCGTTTTCTGCGTTTTCTGTTAGTAAATGAAAGCAGTGCTGCCAATATCCCGAAGCAGGAGATTTTTGGTTCTGGCATGAAGCAGATGCTTTTGTTCACATTAGGAGGTGTAATGGTACTGTTTCTGACTGCGAATATCGGTTGGGTCTCTTACCTTCTGTCATGGGTTAAAAGGGGTCTGTATGTGCTGCTTGTGCTATGGATCAAACTTTTCTACCGTGATATGGCAGGGAAAGAAATAGAGCTTGAGCTACCTGTTGCTGTAGAGAAAAATCAGGGGGGATTTCATATGGAGAGGGAAAATCCAGGTATTCTATGGACGACCCTTGAAAACGTGATTCTGTTGGCATTAGCAGTAGGTCTTGCAGTGCTGGTAATCAAGACAGTGGTAAAGGGAATCCGATATCTGTGGAATCATTTTCATGCCCCAGACAAAAAAGAGGTGCGGAGACTGGGGGCTGGAATAGACATAAGAGAGACTTGCGTCATCGAAAAAACACAAAAGGAAGCTGTCAACAGGTTTTTCTTCCTAAGCAACCGCCAAAAAATCAGAAAAATTTATCGTAAACAGATATTCAAGAATAAAAATAACATTATCGCAGATCAGGATCTGGAAGTGTTGGAACGTATGACTGCCAAGGAGTGCTGTGAAAAAATCCTGCCAGAAAAGGATTTGGCACAATTGCTACAAAAAATTTATGAGAAAGCCAGATATAGTCAGGAGGATGTTACGGCTGAGGATGTAAGGCTGGTAAAGTCCCTAGGAAAGTGAAAGCGATTGTATGTGCATGGCGTAGCTGCTGTAAATCAGTAGTTACGTCATTTTGATTTCAAAATAGATTCGTGCCGCAGTATATTTCGTGGAGATTCACACATACTAAGCCTGTAAAACATCAAAATCAGGAGGTATGGATATGACTAACATTTCAGAACTGGAATTGCAGAATCTTCGTCACTTGATCGGCGGCTTCGACACCACTCACTGCAAATTACAGGAATATGCCAAGGAAGCAACGGACTCTAAGATAAAGCAGTTTTTTGAAAAAGGTGCACAGTCTGCTATGGACAACAAACAACAGCTTATGAAATTTTTGCAGTAAGGGAGGTAACAGGTATGCAGATGCAGGAAAAAACAATGGTATCCGATACACTTGCAGGAATCAATGGAGAGCTGGTACGTTACGCGGAAATGATTCCTCAGACAGAGAATAAAGAATTAAAGCAGTGCTTAAAGCAGTTGCGTAATGCTTGTGAACAGTCTCAGGAAGAGCTGTACCAGATTGCAAGAGAAAAGCAGTATTATGTGCCTGCCAGCAAGGCTACCGAGGAAGAAGTGCAGCATGTTAAGAGTCTGTTTACTTCTGGTACTCTGTGATTTGGGTGGTATAAGGAATATCGAGAAAAGAAAAAAGCGTAATCACTGGAATTTCCAGTGGTTACGCTTTTTCCTGGGTTGGGCTGATTAAATTCTACAATTTAACAGTCAACAGCTCGTAGGGGAATCGAACCCCTGATTCCGCCGTGAGAGGGCGGCGTCTTGACCGCTTGACCAACGAGCCATTTTGAATTTTCTTCGAAAATTCATCCGGAGTAAATGCTTCGCATTTCTCCTCGAATACTTTCGATTACTTATATAGAAAAACGTTTCACGTTTCTCTATGTGTTTCGGACACTTGTATATAATAATATATCTTCAAACAAATTGCAAGCATTTTTTGCAAAAATTATAACAATTTTTTACTTGCAATTGTTTGAA
>JAZNXM010000112.1:0-5485 GCA_045593865.1 Acetatifactor sp.
CGATGATGATCATGGACAGGTTTTTTTCCAATTTAAGCTTTCTGCACTTGCTTCGTAGCTCCGCAACGGAAATACCCGGAGTATCATCTATGAACAGATTGGACTTTCCGATCACTCCGGCGCTCTCGATCAGTTTCTCCCACTCCTCATCATTCAGCTGACCTGTTCTCAGGTTCTGGGCATCGATATTGGACTCCAGAGAAAACATACGGTTAACCAGCTGTTCCTTACTCATTTCCAGACTGAATATAGCGACTGTCTTATTCTGCTTAAACGCCACATGCTGGGCAATATTCAATACAAACGCAGTCTTTCCCATAGAAGGTCTCGCAGCAATCAGAACCAGGTCAGACGGTTGCATACCGGCCGTACGATAGTCCAGATCCAGAAAACCGGTGGAAATACCGGTTACGCTTCCCTTGTTTCTGGAGGCCGCTTCTACCCTGTCCATGGCATTCATAACAATCTGCCTGATGGGGGTAAAATCTTCTGTATTTCTTTGCTGTACCAGCTGGAACACTCTCTTTTCAGTATCCTCCAGAATATATTCCAGCTTTTCCTTGCCTGCATAACAGGTATTTGCAATATCCTCATTCAGACGAATCAGCCTGCGCAGTGTCGCCTTTTCCGCTACAATATTGGCATAATACTTGATATTCGCCGATGTAGGAAGCGCTGTAATCAGGTCACGAACAAATTCCAGACTGCTCACTTCAGCCGGCACATCTTTTTCCTTCAGCTTATCCTGCAAAGTAACCAGATCCACGGGGTGTCCCTTGTCATTGAGTTCCACCATGGCTTCAAACAGGATACCATATTGTTTATTGTAAAAATCCTCGCCGGAAATCAACTCAGAAGCAACTACGATTGCTTCCCTGTCCATGATCATGGAACCGATTACCGACTGCTCTGCCTCTACACTGTGCGGCAAAATCCGCTTCAAAACTGCTTCTTCCATAATTTATCCCTAGTTACAAATGTGTGTTTCTTATGCTTCCGTTACCTTCACAGTAAATTTTCCTGTTACCTGTGGATGCAATTTAATTGCTACCTCATAATTACCGAACGCCTTAATACCCTCTGCCAGCACAATCTTTTTCTTATCCAGCTCCATATCGTGCTGCTTCTTGAATTCTGTTATGATCTCCTTAGTGGACACAGAGCCAAACATCTTGCCGCCTTCTCCGGCTTTTACCTTTACAACGACCTGTTTCGTCTCCAGCACCTTTGCAAGCTCCTGAGCGGCTCGTAATTGCTCCTGAGCAATTTTTTCCATGTTTGCCTTCTGAAGCTTTAAGTCATTTAAATTCTTGGAGGTAGCCTCCACACCGATCCTCTTAGGGAGAATATAATTTCTTGCATAACCTTCACTTGCTTCGATGATATCGCCCTTTTTACCTAATTTCTTTTCATCCTGCAATAAAATAATCTTCATAGCTGTCTATACCTTTCTGCTACATTTCTATCTCTCATGTTCTCCGGATCTAGATCTATCATTGCCCGTCATGAACTCATGGTTTAAAATCAATGTCCCCTTGGCAACAATTTGTTTTCCTTGTAAACAAATTAAAGCTCTCCGTTGTCCAGCATAGTATCGATGGTACTCTTCAAGATACCGATCGCTTCAATGATGCCGGTTCCTTCCATTTGGCATGCAGCGATGGACATATGACCGCCGCCGCCCATCTTTTCCATAATAATCTGTACATTAACTTCATCAATAGAGCGGGCACTTACATAAATCTTGCCCTGATAATCTGTCAGCACAAAGCTTGCTTTCACACCCCTGATATTCAGAAGCTCATTTGCAGCCTGAGCACCGATAATGGTAGGACTCTGCAGATCCTCACTTGTACATACAGAAATTGCAAAATACTCTCTATAAATCTCTGCCTGACTGACAGCATCCGCTTTCGCCTTATATTCCGTAGCATCCTCACGGAACAGTTTTCTGACGCGGGTCACATCCGCACCATTCCTGCGCAGGAATGCCGCTGCCTCGAAGGTTCTGACCCCTGTCTTGCTCATAAAGTTATTGGTGTCAACCATAATGCCGGAATACATGCAATCCGCTTCTGCCGTGTGAATCTTAATATTATCATAGGTATACTGCAAAATCTCGGAAACCATTTCGCAGGCGGAAGACGCGTAGGGCTCCACATAGGAAAGGGTAGCATTCTCGATCGTCTCCGTACCCTGGCGATGATGATCCAGCACTACAACCGTTTTACAGAAGCGCAGCAACTCCGGACATTCGGTAATAGAAGGCTTGTTTACATCCACCACTACCAGTACCACATTGTTGCCGGCCAGTTCAATTGCCTGCTGGCTGCCGATGATCATATCTTCTTCATACTCCGGATTATTCTTAAACAAATCTACCAACGGCTGCACAGATGTTGTCGCATCGTTCAGCACAATATTGGCTTTTCTGCCAAGAGCATGCGCAATGCGATAAATACCTACTGCCGCGCCAAAACTGTCCACGTCAGCCATTCTATGCCCCATGACAATGACTCTGTCCTTGGCCGTAATGATTTCCCTGAGTGCATGTGCCTTTACACGTGCCTTCACTCTTGTACTCTTCTCCACCTGCTGGCTCTTGCCGCCATAATAAGTAATGCTTTCCGGAGTCTTGATTACCGCCTGATCGCCGCCCCGCCCAAGTGCCAGATCGATGGCATTACGGGAAAATTCATAATTCTGTGCATAGGTCAGACCATCCAGTCCGATACCGATACTCATGGTTACAGCCATCTCATTACCGATATTAACGGTCTTTACTTCCTCCAGCAGATCAAATCTGGTAACTTTAAGCTGTGCAATCGCCTTCTTGCGCAGGATAACCATATATTTATCCTTCTCCAACTTCTTTGCAATACCGTCCAGTGCAGAAATGTACTTATTGACCTTTCTGTCAATCAACGCAGTCAACAGGGAACGCCTTACCTCTTCCACGCTTTCCAGTGCTTCCTCGTAATTATCCAGATATATCATGCCAACCGCAAGGGACTGATCATCTACTTCTTTCAATGCAATATGCAGTGCAGTCTCGTCAAACAGATACACTGCAATCAGATAACCATTATAACCCTTTGCATCTATCATATCACTGTGCTCCACCATATCCTTCACGGATATTTTCCGGAAGCGGGCCACATATTCGCATCCATCATAGGTCAGCTCATACTGCGCCTCATCAATACCGGAATCATCCGGCAGCCTGTCCCTGGTAATTGTGGGGAACAGGGATGTAATGGACTTGCTGTAGCCTTTCGGCTGATGTACCACGTCTTCAAACGCACTGTTGGTCCACATGACCTTACCGCTATCATCCAGAAGTGCATAAGGTATATCCAGGTCTCTGAGCAGTTTTTTCTGTATCTGGCCGTACTCCGTGGCAAAGCTGATCAACTCATTCATAATGACCGGCTTGTTATAAAAATACAGTGTAAAGGTAACAACCAGATAAAGCATGGTAAATAACGCCACGACCAGTCCCGATCTCACATCCAGGAGGCTGACCAGCAGCGCTACCACACACAGTATCAAACCAAGATATATGGTAAAATTCAAGTATGTCTTTATACGTCCCTTTAATTTAATGTGTTTCTTCATAAACACCCCGTTTCTAACGTTTCCCTTCTAAAACGTCCTATTATTCCCAATACTAAATCTATTATACCAAATATCGCGAAAGGATTCCACTACAACCTAATAAAATTCCCGGATATTTATCGCAAAGATATTTTTGCAAAAGCAGCACAGACCCAAAAAAAGACCAACTACCCCGCAGGATAATTGGTCCCTCTGACTTCATTCAATATATTACTCCGCAAAGAGCACTTGTTTGCCATTAATCACAAGTATATGGCATCAAAGCAACGTGACGAGCTCTCTTAACTGCAACAGTAAGTGCTCTCTGATGCTTTGCACAGTTACCGGTAATACGACGAGGAAGAATCTTACCTCTTTCGGATACGTATCTCTTTAACTTGCCGGTATCTTTGTAATCAATCACATTATCCTTACCACAGAATACACAAACTTTCTTTCTTCTGCGCACTGCGCCCTTTTTTCTCATTGGAGAATCGGTTTTCTCAGTTTTATTAAAAGCCATGGTCAATGCCTCCTATCTTAAATAATCAACAATTAGTTAAATGGTAATTCTTCATCAATTCCATCAGGAATGTTCATGAAGCCATCCCCTGCTCCGCCTGGTGCAGGTCTGTTATAGCCACCGCCCTGATAGCCACCACTCTGATAGCTACCTTCGCTACCGGATGACGCATTCTTACTTTCAACGAATTCATGATCCTCTACTACAACATCTGTGGTATAAACTTTTACACCATCTTTGTTTGTATAGCTGCCGGTCTGAATACGTCCTGTAACAGCGATTTTTGTTCCCTTACGGAGATATCTTTCTGCGAATTCACCTGCACGTCCAAAAGCAACACAACCGATGAAATCAGCGGACTGATCTTCACCATTGTTTCTGCCTCCTCTGCGGTCAACAGCAAGTGTATATCTTGCAATAGCTAACGGAGTCTCACCCTGTGAATATCTCACTTCGGGATCTCTTGTTAAACGTCCCATAAGAATAACTTTATTCATACCTTACTCGCTTTCTATTATGCTTCGTCCTGTCTAACGCATAAATATCTGATTACATTGTCCATGATTCGAATACGGCTTTCGATCTCTGCAGGTGCAGTGGTCTCAGCTTCGAATCTGATAAAGTAGTAGAAAGCTTCTTTCATTTTCTGAACTTCGTAAGCAAGTCTCTTCTTGCCCCATTCATCTACTTCTGTGATGGTACCGCCAAATCTTTCAACAAGAGCCTTGCACTTTTCAACTACCTGTGCTCTTTCTTCATCTTCGATCTTAGCGCTAACAACAACGCATAATTCGTACTTGTTCATTTATGTTACCTCCTTTTGGTCTCTGGCCCCCGCCTTACCGGGAGCAAGGAATTAATATATCACAAGGTAGTATGATACCATACTTTTCCTGATATTGCAAGGGTCAAATTGCATTTTTCGTGCATTTTATGCCGAAAATTTATGCTGTCAATCAGACTTCCGGACATTTATGGGAGCGCACGGCTGCTGCCATTTTATCTTTCTCTCATACTCTTTTCCAGCAATCTTCTCGCAATCATGATCTGATGCCCACAGCCACAACATTTCAGCCTGAAATCCGCGCCTTCCCGCAGTACCTCCCACTCATGACTTCCGCAGGGATGAGGCTTTTTTAATTTCACAAGATCTCCAACATGTACTTCCATAACCGGACCACACCTTTCTGCTATTTTCTGCTATATTATCTTTAATAATACCAAAAAAATTCTTTTTGCTCAAGCCGATTTGACAGAATTTACCAACTATTGCAATATCTTAAGATTTTTATATTTCTATTTTTTACAATGATATAATATACTTAAGGTAAGCCCATGAAGTTTCTTGCAAATTGTAAAATACAT
>JAZNXM010000113.1:0-41337 GCA_045593865.1 Acetatifactor sp.
TAAAGTTTAGGGCACCTCTTGCCATGGGATTTCAGCTTTTGGATTATGAGGTAAAGGCAGGTAAGATTCTGTTGAATGTGAGCAAAGAGTATGGGAAGCTGACGGTTCCCCAGGAAATACTTGTTCGGGCAGCAACTGTAAAGACTCTCACACAGTTGCCGCAAATTAATTTCGTGGCATTTACAGTGGATGGAGCACCATTGACAGATGCTCTGGGAAAAAACGTGGGCTGGATGAACAAAGACCAGTTTCTGGAGAACGAGGGCAGTGAGATCAATACCTATGAGGAGATTGAGCTGAGGCTTTATTTCGCAAACGAGGACGGAACCGGGCTGCTGGAGACCACCCGAATGAAGGAGTACAATGGCAATGTTCCCATGGAGAAGCTGATTGTGGAGGAATTGATCAAGGGACCCAACGGGGAGGGAATCTATCCAACCATAAATTCGCAGACCAAGGTTGCAAGTGTGGCCATACAGGATGGGGTCTGCTATGTGAATCTGGATGAGAGCTTCTTGACACAGGTGCCCAATGTGACACCGGAGGTTACAATTTATTCGATTGCGAACTCTCTGATAGAGCAGCTGAAAAATGTCAACAAGGTGCAGATTTCTGTTAATGGCAATTCCAAGATTAATTATAGAGAGAAATTGCCGCTGGATACTTATTATGAAAGAAATCTGAATATTGTTCTGAATAGTGACTAGCATGAAAGGACGGACAGATGAAGCAATGAAGAGACCGTTGTTTTTCGGATGTATCTGCCTGATTGCGCTCATAGCCATATGGACATGTTATTTTGATGCTCCTCCCTTTTACGGGGATGTGCCTGTAAAAGAAGGGGAGCATATCATTATAACAGGGCAGGTATATCAAAAGGAATATCGTTCCTATTATGGAACGGATAAAACAAATCTATATTTAAAATCGATTACAATCATTGATTCCGATACCGGTCAGGTATCAGACTTAAATCCAAAGTATAAGATCATATGCGAATTAAATAGGGAACAAAAGGAGCCGGAGCTGGGTAGAAGTCTGCGCATGTCAGGAACATGGCAGTTGTATGAGCATGCTTCCAATCCGGGAGAATTTGATCTGGCAGATTATTATGCCACGGAGGGTATTGTGGGAAAGCTTGCGAATGCCCGCATAGAAGCTCAGGGGGAGAGGTTCTGGCCTCTCCGAAAGCAGCTGTACCATTTGCGGACATTGTTAAAGGACAGATTATATGCCGCATTGCCGCAAAAGGAAGCGTCTATCCTGGCAAAGATGCTGCTGGGAGAAAAAAGCGGGTTGGATGAGGGGGTAAAAGACCTCTATCAAAGAAACGGCATCGTACATATTTTAAGTATTTCCGGGCTGCATATTACCATGATCGGCATGGGAGTCTACAGGATGCTTCGGAAAGGCAGCTGCCCTGTTGTGCCGGCTGCCCTGGCGGGAGTGGCGTTTTTGCTGCTGTACGGAACCATGACGGGTTTTGGTATTTCGTCCTACAGGGCTATCGGTATGTACCTGATACATATGTTGGGGGAAATCTCCGGACGGAGTTACGATTTGCTGACAGCTACAAGCATATTGATGGCGGTCATGGTGTGTGATAATCCGCGGTTGATTTATCATTGTGGGTTTCTGCTCTCCTTTGGCTCGGTCTGTGCAATCGGATGCTTGTGCCCCATATTGCCTTTGCAGGATGTATTTGCAAAAAAGCGGGCAATACCACTGTCCTCGCCTATAAGGTTTGTGTTGAAACGATTCGGGGGAATATTACAGGGACTCTGGGTAAGTACTGCCATTAGTGTTTTTACGCTGCCGATTATGTTGTATTTTTTCTACGAGATTCCGGTGTATTCCCCTTTTGTGAATCTGTTGGTGCTGCCATTTATGGGGATGGTCATGACTATGGGATTTGTGCTGATGGTGGTGCCACGGATGCCCCTGCTGGCAAAACTGGAGCATATTATTTTGAACGGTTATGAAAGAGTGTGTCTGCTGTTTGAGGAATTGCCGGGACATACCTGGCTGGTGGGGCGGCCTCAGCTTTGGCAGATAGGGGTGTATTATGCCGGGCTTTTGTTAATCATATGGTTGTGCAGGAAAAAAAACAGAAGGGGAAACATAAGTGACAGCATAAGTAAAAATAATCTTGGGGGCAGTGGTCATTTGGGTATCAAAAACATGAAAATCGGTTTCAGAAAGAGTAAATGGTGGGCTTGTGGTATCATAGTGTTGGTACTGTTTCTGGGAACGGATTTCCAAAAGAGAGATACAATATCCTTTCTGGCTGTGGGGCAGGGTGACTGCATCGTGGTCATGACGAAAACCGGTAAGACGTACTTGTTTGACGGCGGCAGCAGTTCCGAAAGGTCAGTAGGAGAGGATATCATACAACCATTCTTGAAGTATCATGGTGTGTCGAGATTGGACGGTGTGTTCCTGTCCCATCCCGACCAGGACCATATCAATGGTGTGATGGAGCTGTTAGAGAAAGAACCTCTGGAAATTGAGAGTATTTATCTGCCGGATGTGGATGAGGAAGGTAAAAAGGATTTTCAGGAGATTTTAAACAAAGTAACAAAGCAGCGGGTGGTATATTATTCAACGGGGGACTACCTGCAAGAAGGGAAGCTGTTGATTACCTGCCTGCATCCGCCAGAGGATTTTGCCGGTGAGACCAATGTGTATTCCGGATGCTTTCTGCTGGAAGGCGGTGGTTTAAAGGTATTGTTGACCGGGGATGTGGAAGCGGTGGGAGAAGTGTTGTTGGCCCGGCAATTGCAGGACAGAGGTATTGGGGCAGTACAGGTTTTGAAGATTGCCCATCACGGTTCAAGGTATTCCACGGGTAAGGAGTTTTTGGGCGCGGTCTCTGCCCGGCTGGCCGTAATTTCCTGCGGAGCGGGCAACAGCTATGGACATCCCCATGAGGAGACGCTGGAGAAATTGGACGCGAAGGGGATTCCTTACTGTATCACATGGAAAAATGGATGTGTTACGGTTGCGGAAAATGGGTATTGTTTTTTTAAAAGATGATTGCAGATTTTTACCTTATCTTTTATAGTATATATAGACCGATGCCTCGCAAGGATTCTTCATGGGAATTTTTTGCGCCGTTACCATATTTTGATGAAGGACCGCGAACGTCTATAGAGTAGAATATTAACGATTAAAAAGCAGAGGATAAATACATGCAGCGAATCAATAATGATATAAAGAGCGGTAATTTTCAGCCGGTATATCTGCTTTGCGGTGAGGAGCGTTACCTGCGCAAGCAATATAAGGATAAATTGAAGGCGGCTCTTTGTGCGCCGGAGGATAACCTGAATAATCATTTCTATGAGGGGAAAAATCTGCCCATGGGTGAAATCATCGACCTGGCGGAGACCCTGCCCTTCTTTGCAGAAAGGCGTGTGATCATTATTGAAAACAGTGGGCTGTTCAAAAGCGGCGGGGAGCAGATGGCAGAATATCTGAATGTACAGAATGGGTCCACAGTATTTATCTTTGTAGAGTCGGAAGTGGACAAGCGAAGCAAGCTGTACAAGGCTGTGGGCAGTAATGGCAGTGTTGTGGAATTTGTGGCTCAGGATGAAAATACCCTGAAGCGTTGGGTTGCAGGTATCCTGAAGCGGGAGGGCAAGAAGGTTACTGAAAACACCGTGCAGTTTTTTTTGTCCAAGACCGGTACCGACATGGAAAATATCTACATGGAGCTGGAGAAGCTGATCTGCTATTGCATGGACACAGAGGTGGTGACTTCGCAGGATGTGGAGGCAATCTGTACCACCAGAATCACCAGTCATATTTTTGATATGGTGGATGCTATAGCGGATAGGAGGAGTAAGGCTGCATTGGAGTTGTACTATGATTTGCTGGCGTTGAAGGAACCGCCCATGCGTATCCTGTTTTTGATTGCCAGACAGTGCAATATTTTACTGCAGGTCAAAGAGATGAAGGGCAAGGGCTTTTCCGGCAAGGATATGGCAAGTGCCATCGGTGTACCTGCATTTGCGTTAAATAAATATATTACTCAGGCAGGGAAGTTTAAAACAGCGGTTTTGAAAAGTGCAGTGGTAAAATGCGTAGATGCGGAGGAGGCCGTGAAAACGGGCAGAATGAATGATGTTATGAGCGTGGAAATGCTGATCATGGGAGTATTTGAGGAGATATAGGTTGAGCCATTAAGATGGCAGAAGGAGAGGACGAGTCATGAATTGGATTCCAAAACCACAGGAAATATATAAGCATTTTAAGGGCAATCTGTATCAGATAATTACCCTGGCAGAACATTCGGAAACAGGCGAAGGGATGGTAATTTATCGGTCTTTGTACGGAGATTTTAAAGTGTATGCGCGCTCTCTGGAAATGTTCACAAGTAAAGTGGATAAGGAGAAATATCCGGATGTGGAGCAGGAGTATCGCTTTGAGTTGCAGCAGGTAGCTGCTTCATACGGTGTCAAAGGTAAAGTGGTTGCAGCGACAGGACCGCAGAAAGCAGGCGGAGGCGGCGTAATTCATGTCGAAGAAGGCAGGGAACCACTGAAAGCGGAAAAGGATGTGCAGGAAATTGACGTAGCGAAGGAACTCGTGGGCAGTTCGCTGCAGGAAGAGCCTGCCCTCGATCCTCTTGTGCTGGAATTTCTGGATGCAGATTCTCATGAAAAGCGTCTGAATATTCTGGCAGCGCTTCATCACAGAATGACGGATGATATGATTACCACTATGGCGGTTGCCTGTGATGTTGAAGTTCCGGAAGGGGCTTTGGAGGAACGTTACAGCCAGCTGAAGAGCTGTCTGCTGATGTTGGATAGATTCGAAGTACGTCGAAAGTAGCGTAAAAGTTCTTTTCGGGCCACATATTAACGTAGTTTTACAAGCCTGCTTGTAAAATACAGGAAAGAGGTATGGATGAAATATGAACAAATCGTTAAGGGTACCTTTATTGAACGCCCCAACCGATTTATTGCATATGTGAATATAGATGGAAAACAGGAAGTTGTTCATGTGAAGAATACAGGCCGGTGCAGGGAATTACTTATTCCCGGTGCTAATGTATATCTGGAAAAAAGCAGTTCTAAGGACAGAAAAACGGCGTATGACTTAATTGCTGTGGAGAAAATAGCAATGCAGGATACGCAGTGGCCGGACCGTGAAAAACAGCAAACTGACGTGGTACTGCAGTCATCTGACCGCAAGGTACGACTGATCAATATGGACTCTCAGGCACCGAACAAGGTTGTGGAAGAGTGGCTCTGGAAAAGGGAGTTGTTCTCAGACCTTGTTTTGGTGCGCCCGGAAACAAAGTATGGCAGCTCCCGGTTTGATTTTTATGTGGAGTATGGGAGTCCGGAAGCGGAAAAGAAGAAAGCTTTTATCGAAGTAAAGGGCGTGACGCTGGAGCGTGACGGTGTGGTGCTTTTCCCTGATGCGCCTTCGGACAGAGCAGTGAAGCATGTGGAAGAGCTGATACAGGCAAAGGAAGCCGGATATGGTGCATATATTATACTGGTCATACAAATGAGTGATGTAAAATATTTCATGCCGAACCGGGAAATGCATCCGGAATTTGCTCAAGCCCTGGATAGGGCATCTGCCGCAGGGGTACAGATTCTGGCATATGATTGTGCAGTGACCATGCCGGGGAAAAGTACGGGAATGGGCGAATCCTACACAGGTCGGGATCAGGTTGCAGAGGCCCCCGGCCTTGAATTAAGTATCCAAAATCCGGTGCCGGTCTGTCTGTCTTTGGATAATCTTAAAACAACTTTAAGAAAACAACGCCTTTTCTCAATTCCCAAACCGCTTTTAAAGTGGTATGATAGAAACAGACGGATATTGCCCTGGAGAGAGGATCCTGCGCCCTATCATGTTTGGGTTTCCGAGATTATGCTGCAGCAGACCAGAGTGGAGGCTGTGAAGCCTTATTATAAGCGTTTTATGGAAGCGTTACCGGATATTGCCAGTCTGGCGGCAGCAGACGAACAGCGGCTTCTGAAGCTGTGGGAAGGGCTGGGGTATTACAGCAGAGTCCGTAACTTACAGAAAGCGGCGATGCAGATCATGGAAGAGCATGATGGCCGGATGCCGGATACTTATGAAGAGTTGTTGAAGCTGAAGGGTATCGGCAGTTATACAGCCGGTGCGATTTCTTCCATTGCATTTCGGCGAAAGGTGCCTGCTGTGGATGGCAATGTACTCCGTGTGGTTTCCAGAATCTGCATGGACGAAGGCCTGATTACCGATGCCAAGGTAAAACGGCGCGTGGAAGCAGATCTGAAGGAAGCCATGTCAGGGGAGCGTCCCGGTGACTTTAATCAGGCAATGATGGAAATCGGTGCCATGGTGTGCATTCCCAATGGTGCCCCCCATTGTGATGTTTGTCCGCTGGCGAATATTTGTCTGGCACACGAGAACCATTGCGAAGAGGCATTCCCGAAAAAAACGGCGAAAAAGGTCCGCACCATTGAGGAAAAGACGATTCTGATCATACAGGATGCGGATAAAGCCGCCATCAGGAAGCGTCCCGGGAAGGGTCTGCTTGCGGGAATGTATGAATTCCCCACCATGGAAGGCTACAGAACCGCAGAAGAAGTGGTGGAATATCTGACGGGTAAGGGCTTGAAGCTCTTAAGGATACAGCCGCTTACAGACAGTAAACATATTTTTTCACATAAGGAATGGCATATGAAGGGCTATCAGGTCCGGGTGGATGAGCTGGAGCCTCATATCCCGTGCGAAGAAACAAAGGACTGGCTTTTTATCGAGCCTGTGGAAACCCAGGAAAAATACCCGGTTCCGTCAGCCTTTGCTGCATATGTGCCATATCTGAATATAAGGCTGGGCAAGGACAACTTTGATGAAGGAACAATCTAAAAGAATGGTCCGATAAAGGAAAAAGCAGAAGAAAATCGGCCGATGAAGGAGCTCTGTGTGAAGGTAAAGTGAAGAAATAGATTATCAAATGAGGAAAAGAGGAGAAGAGAGATGAAACTGTTATCAATTGCAATTCCCTGCTACAACTCAGAAGGATACATGAGAAAATGTATTGAATCACTATTGATTGGTGGTGAGGATGTGGAGATTATCGTGGTAAACGATGGCTCCACCAAGGATAATACAGCTGCAATAGCGGATGAATATGCCGAGAAGTATCCCACTATCGTGAAAGCAATCCATAAGGAGAACGGCGGACACGGCTCTGCGGTCAATACCGGTATTGCCAATGCTACCGGTGTTTATTTCAAGGTGGTTGACAGCGATGACTGGGTAAAAGATGACGCTTATATGAAAATCCTGGATACCTTGAGAACACTTCTGGCTGAGGGCACCGTGCTGGATATGATGGTCAGTAATTTCGTATACGATAAAGAAGGTGAAAAGCGCAAGAAGACCATGCATTACAGACACATACTGCCTCAGGATAAGGTGTTTGGCTGGGAGGAATGCCGTCATTTTATTAAGGGGCATTACATCCTGATGCATTCGGTTATTTTCAGAACACAGATGTTGAAGGATTGTGGAGTACATCTGCCGGAGCATACTTTTTATGTGGATAATATTTACGTATTTGAGCCACTGCCCCATGTAAAGAAGATGTACTACCTGGATGTGAATTTCTACAGATATTACATAGGCAGAGAAGGTCAGTCCGTAAACGAGACGATTATGATTTCACGTATTGACCAGCAGATCAAGGTCAATAAGATTATGATTGACTATCTGGTGGCACATCAGGCTGAGATTAAGAAGACCAAGAGACTGTATCAGTACATGAAGAATTATCTGGAGATTGTTACAACCGTTTCTTCTGTGTTGCTGATTCGTTCCGGTACAGAAGAGAATCTTGCGAAAAAGGAATTGCTCTGGAATTATTTAAAGGAGAAGGATGCTGTACTGCACAGATGGATGAGAAACGGTATCATAGGCAGGACCATGAACCTGCCGGGCAAGGGCGGAAGAAAGATTTCCGTGGATGCGTACCATATTTGCCAGAAGATTTTTAAATTCAACTAAACATAGGGTTATATGGGATGTGAAATCTAAGTTGTAATAAAAGGCAGCTCCGGAAGTGTTATACTTTCGGAGCTGTTTGGTGGTGCGCCTAGTACCGGATCTGCAGTGCCTGCTTCATGCAGGTAATAGTCATTTCATTGTCTTTTCTGAGAACTTCCCCATCCGTATGTATCCACAAAGGTGCAGAAGTGGATATATGAATCTTTTTTGCAGCAAAAGGATCAATCCCCGGAAACATATAATGTTTGCCCCAGAATGCAGTGGGCAGTGCCATAAGGATAACTCCCTTTGGAAGCTTGTTTGTTGCGGAACACATGTCAAAGATGCCATCCCCGGCATCCGCATCCGGACCAAAGAGGAAACCGCCACCTTCATATCGGTGGATCATGGCTGTAGCAAATAATAACTTTTTCAGGGAAATTGTATTGCCGTCCAGTGTCATCTTGCAGCAGACGCCTTTGGCAGTCAGCAGCTGTTTGACTGCGATTGCCAGATAAGCCAGTTTTCCAAGCCCGATTTTATTGAAAAATACTTTGAATTTGGAACGGTTCACTTCCTCGCATACAGCGGCATCAAAGCCCATACCGCAGCTGACTGCAAATTTGCGGCTTTCGCCATCAGGGAAAGCAATGCAGCCCACGTCCATTTTATGTATATTTGCGGAATCCAAAGCGATTTCCATGGCCAGCGAAGGCTCTTTAGGAATCCCCAAGTCCCGCGCCAGATCATTGCTGGAGCCGGTGGGGATATATCCCAGAATAACAGCTGAGAAATCTTCAATGCCCTGAAGGGTTTCGTTAAAGGTGCCGTCGCCGCCCAGAACAATCAGCTTTGTGGGATGTTCGGCAGTCGCATCTTTGGTAATTCTCCTTGCCAGTTTAGCTACATCTCCGGGTTTGTCGGAAAAGTAGGAGATGTATGCAGTCTTTTTGTGCATTAAATAAGGTTCTACAACCTCTTTCCATAGCTTTCGTCCATTTCCTGAACGTGATGCAGGATTTATGATTATATGGTACATAATGATGCTTGACCTTTCGTATTGTTTTCTTTACAGAAACTTTTGACTCTCGTCGCAAAGTGCAAGAGTTTCACAATCATCTACTTTATTATACAAAGTGTGCAGACAAAACGCAAGCATGTGTTTTCTGTCAAAAAATAGCACAACAATGGCATTATTCCCAAAAAAGACCCTAAAAATTAATAAAATACGGTATAATTGGTAGTTGCATTTCATGATTTAGTATGCTAAAATATCTTCCATTGACATACATGTGTCCGCTTGACGAGAACAAAAGGTTAGCAGTTAACGGAAAGGTTCGGGTTTGTTATGAAAGAAACCACCCAATATTTTGTCGTAAGGCAAAAAGCAGTACCGGAAGTTTTACTGAAGGTAGTAGAGGCCAAGAGCCTGCTGGAATCTGAGAAGGTTCTGACGGTGCAGGAAGCGGTAGACCGGGTAGGGATCAGCCGCAGTTCTTTTTATAAATATAAGGATGATATTTTTCAGTTCCATGACAATTCCCAGGGGACGACCATTACACTGACGTTTCAGATGGATGATGAACCGGGCTTGTTATCCGATGTATTGAAGACCATATCGGATTATCGGGGGAATATCCTGACCATTCATCAAAGTATTCCCATTAACGGGGTGGCATCCCTGAGCATTAGTATTCAGATTTTACAGAGTACCGGTAATGTTTCCAGAATGATAGAGGCAATAGGAATCCAAAAGGGTGTACACCACATTAAAATATTGGCAAAAGAATAAAAAGGCAAAAGTGAGGAAAAAGACATGATTCATGTAGCAGTATTAGGATACGGTACCGTAGGAAGCGGTGTTGTGGAAGTAATTGAAAGAAACAAGACGGAAGTGAATAAGAAGGCGGGTACGGAGCTGAATGTAAAGTACATTCTGGATCTGAGAGATTTTCCGGGTGACCCTTATGAAAGTAAGGTGGTGCATGATTACGAAATCATTTTAAATGATGATCAAGTCAGCATCATCTGTGAGACCATGGGTGGTGTAAGACCTGCATATGATTTTACGAAGAAGGCTCTTTTGAAGGGGAAAAGTGTATGTACCTCCAATAAGGAGCTGGTTGCGAACCACGGTCCCGAGCTGATCGCAATCGCAAAGGAAAACAATTGTAACTATCTGTTTGAAGCCAGTGTAGGCGGCGGTATTCCGATTATCAGACCGTTGAATGCCAGCCTGACTGCAGAAAGGATCGAGGCGATCACAGGTATCTTAAATGGTACCACGAACTATATTTTATCCAAGATGGAGAACGAAGGAGCTGACTTTGACACGGTTTTAAAACGTGCGCAGGAAAAGGGTTATGCGGAAAGAAATCCGGAAGCAGATGTGGAGGGTTATGATGCGTGCCGTAAGATTGCGATTCTTTCTTCTCTGATGCTTGGAAAGAACGTAAATTATGAAAAAATTTATACAGAAGGCATTACTAAGATTACAGCGGATGATTTCGCATATGCAAAGGCTATGGGTAAATCCATCAAGCTGCTTGCCATGAGCAAGGAAACGGAGGATGGAAGCATGGCGATGGTTTCTCCTTTTCTGATTGACGGAAATAATCCTCTGTACATGGTAAGCGGTGTATTCAATGCAGTGCTTGTCAAAGGAAATATGCTGGGTGATTCCATGTACTATGGCAGAGGCGCGGGCAAGCTGCCTACCGCAAGTGCAGTGGTATCTGATGTGATCGAATGTGCAAGAAATCAGGGCAGATTCCTGCCATGCTTCTGGGAACAGAAAGATGCCCCATTGATTGATATTTCTGAAGTAAAGAGAAGCTTTTTTGTGCGTGCGAAAGCTTCGGAAAGGGCAGCTCTGGAAGAAGTATTCCCGGGAGGTTCTTTTGTGGAGTTGGAAGGCAGAGAGGATATCGGTTATGTGACACTGCCTGTTAAGGAAAAAGATTTTGCTGCAAAATATGCGGATTTGGGGAATAAGGTTTACAGCAGAATCCGTGTGGAAAATATGTAAGGTCCATTCAGGACAGCAGAAGCAGCGCATGCTGCAAACCAAAGGAGAGCAACGGAGAGAATCATGAAATATGTAGTTATACTTGGAGACGGCATGGCGGATGAGCCCATAGAGGCACTTGGGGGGCTTACACCGTTAGAATATGCCCGGACTCCCAATCTGGACAGAATCAGCAAGAAAGCTGAAATCGGTATGGTACACACCATTCCTAATGGCATGAAGCCGGGTTCTGATACCGCAAATCTATCAGTTATGGGCTACGATCCTTTGAAATACTATTCCGGCAGATCGCCGTTAGAAGCACTCAGCATAGGGGTTCCCATGAAGGATACAGATATTGCGCTGAGATGTAATATAGTAACCATTTCCCAGGAGGAGGTTCCCTTTGAGGAAAAGACGATCATAGACCACAGCTCTTCTGAAATCAGCACCGAGGATTGTGCAGTGCTGCTTGAGGAGGTGGCAAGAGAACTGGCAAATGAGACATATCAATTTTATGTGGGCACCAGCTACAGACATTGTCTGATCTGGGATAAGGGAAGTGTGGTGGAGCTGACGCCGCCTCACGATGTGCTGGGACGCAAGATTGGACAGTATCTTCCGGAGGATGAAGTGCTGCGCAGGATGATGAAGAGAAGCTACGAGCTGCTTGTAAACCATCCGATCAATGTGGAAAGAAAGAAAAGGGGACTAAATCCTGCCAACTGTTGTTGGTTCTGGGGAGCAGGTACCAAGCCGCTTCTGAGTTCCTTTGAAAAGAAAACAGGCAAGAAGGGAATAATGGTTTCTGCGGTGGATCTGCTCAAAGGCATTGCCGTAGGTGCCGGTATGGGGGTGGCTTATGTAGAGGGTGCTAACGGCGGCTTGCATACCAATTATGAAGGTAAGGTGGATGCTGCGGTAAAAGCACTTTTAGAGGATGGTTATGATTTTGCCTATATTCATGTGGAAGCACCTGACGAAATGGGCCATCAAGGAAGTGTGGAACGTAAGGTTCAGGCCATAGAGTATCTGGACAGTCGTGTGATTGGACCGGTGGCGGAGAAACTGCAAGAGGCACAAGCAGAATATCGTTTGCTGGTATTGCCGGATCATCCCACTCCGATCCGCGTACGTACCCACACCGCGGATAATGTGCCGTATCTGCTTTACGATAGCACAAAAGAGCGAATGAATACCTGGAATTATAATGAGCGGGAAGCGGCTATGAGTGGAAATTTTGAAGCCATCGGGCATGAACTGATTGAGAGATTGCTGCAAAATAAGTGAAAAGCAGCAATGAGGAGGAGATAGGTAAGTTATGAAAAAGGTAGTCAAATTTGGCGGAAGCTCCCTTGCCAATGCAGAACAGTTTAGGAAGGTAGGAAACATTATTCATGCGGATGCGGAGAGAAGGTTTGTAGTGCCTTCCGCACCGGGAAAAAGACATGGTAAGGATGCCAAGGTTACAGATATGCTTTACGGCTGCTATACGTTAGCCGAAGCAGGGAAAGACTTCCGTGTAGAGTTGGATGCCATAAAGAGTCGTTATCAGGAAATTATTGATGGTCTGGAGCTCAAGCTGTCTTTGGAGGATGAATTTGCAGTCATCGAAAAGAACTTTAAAGAAAAAGCAGGATCCGATTATGCAGCATCCAGAGGTGAATATTTAAACGGTATCATCATGGCAGCATATCTGGGTTATGAATTTGTGGATCCGGCAGAAGTGATTTGCTTTAAAGAAAACGGTGAATTTGATGCAGACAAGACGAATATCATTTTATCGGAAAGATTGGACAGATGCGAAAGGGCAGTAGTGCCGGGCTTTTATGGTGCCATGCCTGACGGAAGGGTAAAGACCTTCTCCAGAGGCGGCTCAGACATTACCGGCTCCATTGTAGCCAAAGCAGTAAAAGCTGATGTTTATGAAAACTGGACTGACGTATCAGGTTTCCTGGTCGCAGACCCAAGAATTATTGAAAATCCTGCGGCTATTGAGACGATTACATACCGTGAGCTGCGTGAGCTTGCTTACATGGGTGCGACGGTTCTTCATGAAGATGCAATCTTCCCTGTAAGACAGGAAGGTATCCCGATCAATATTCGCAATACCAATGCTCCCGAGGACAATGGTACATGGATTGTAGGAAGTACCTGCCAGAAATCAAAATACATTATTACCGGTATCGCAGGCAAGAAAGGGTTCTGCTCTATCAATATTGAAAAAGATATGATGAACTCGGAAATTGGTTTCGGACGCAGAGTTCTTCAGGCCTTCGAGGATTATGGTATTTCTTTCGAACATGTTCCTTCCGGTATCGATACCCTGACCGTGTTCGTACATCAGGATGAATTTATGCACAAGGAGCAGAAGGTGGTTGCAGCGATTCACAGACTGGCGAATCCGGACACCATCGAGATCGAAGCGGATCTGGCCCTGATTGCAGTTGTAGGACGAGGCATGAAATCTACAAGAGGCACCGCAGGCAGGATATTCTCAGCACTTGCGCACAACAACGTTAACGTTAAAATGATTGATCAGGGTTCTTCCGAGCTGAACATCATTATCGGTGTGGCGAATCAGGATTTTGAGACGGCTATTAAGGCGATTTATGATATTTTTGTCATTTCACAGCTGTAAGGTTGAGATGGAATAACAGGTATAATATGCAAGAAGGATAAGGGGTTCCCGACAGAACTGAAACTGCCGGGAGCCTTATTTTTCATTCATAGGAAAGAACTTGTTACTGTAATGTTAGCGTAAAATAACTGAAAATTAATTACAATCAATTATTTAAATTGAAAAAACATTAAAAAATACAACAAAAACTGAAAATAAAAAAATATTTTCAAAAATGTATTGACAAATAAAAAACTCGTGCTATAATAAAGACATAAAGAAGAAACAAACAAAAACTCAAAACAAAATGAACGGAGAAGGAAGTTCAAATCGAAAAGAAAGGAAGGTACGGACCACCAGAAGCGGATAGGGAGATTCCCCGGAAACGAGAATCAGCAAAAAGGCTTCCATGGCAAAGGCGAATAGTGATTAACACAACATGGTAAGAAAGGATTGAAAATTTCGATAAAAGCTATAGTACAGCAGGTACAAAGAAAAGTTGGTTAAAGCACTGAGAAAGAGAATGGGAGCAAATAAAATTCATTCATATAGAGAACGAAAAACTTGGGAGGTATAGTCCAACCAAAACGATTAGGGAGATTCCCCGGTAACGTGAATCAGAAAAGCCAACTTCCATTAAAGAATCTGAGAAAAGACGCAGCTATAAAGAGAAAAATAAATAAAAGCGGCAGTACAATCGTACAAAAGAAAAAGGATTCACAAAAGAAAACGTAATGGAAGGAAGAGAATACAACTTCATATAGAGCATCCAAAAAAAGAGAAGTTGGAGGTAGTGACCATTGGATAGCATAGTCTGGTGAGGGTATTGATTAGGAAGATAATCGATACCCTCAAAGTTTGTTTATGGTTCCCGGGACTAAAGTGATGCTTGAGTCCCTCCGCAACCTCAAAAAATGCATGATTGAAAAAAACCGATCTTATCGTTATAATTATGATAAATGGAGGTACGGTCATAATGAAACTTACTGTTTTAGGCGAAAATATTAAAAAACACAGAATGAGACTGAATCTTACACAAGCGCAGCTTGCAGAGAAACTGATTGTAAGTTCTCAAGCGATCTCAAATTGGGAGCGGGGAATCACGCCGCCCGATCTACAGAATCTGTGTAAGCTTTCTGCGTTGTTTCATGTTTCTGTCGATACACTTGTAGGTATTTGCAGCTCATCCAGTGAGCGCATGATGATTGGCATTGATGGAGGAGGAACAAAAACGGAGTTTATTCTGTTTTCTGAAAACGGGAATGTGTTACGACGGATAATGCTTCCTCAAAGCAACCCAAATGATATCGGACTTGAAAAATGTTGTTCAGTTCTTGCGGAGGGGATTGATCTTATTTTGGAATTCGCCCCAACGGTAAGCTGCATTTTTGCCGGTATAGCAGGAGCAGCTACGGGTGATAATGCTCAAAATATATCAGCTTTTTTGAAAAAACGATATAAATCAAAAAGGATCAAGGTGGCTTCAGATGCGATTAATGTGCTTTCCTATAATACAAAAAGTCCTGATAGTATGGCATTGATCTGTGGAACCGGTTCGGTATTGTTTGCAAGAGAAAATGGCACGATTCACAGAGTTGGCGGCTGGGGATATCTTTTTGATGAATCCGGAAGTGCATATGACATCGGAAAAGATGCCATCAGGGCCGCTCTGGGGCAGCAAGACGGATTGGGCGAAAAAACGATCATTACCGATCTATTGCGTGAGGAATTAAAAAATGATATGTGGTCTTGTCTGAATATCGTATATCAAAAAGGGAAATCCTATATTGCTTCGCTGGCGCCGATTGTTTTTAAAGCAGCTTCTCTGGGGGATGCTGTTGCAAAAAGGATTATCGAAAAAAATGCAGAACATTTAGCAGACCTTGTAAACACGGCCGTCAGAAAATATGCTTGCGGTCACGATGTTGTTGTAGGTGGCGGTCTGATTGAAAATTGCAGAGATATCATTCTGCCGTTGCTCAAAGAGTCGGTACCGTCGAATATAAATTTTATATTTCCGAAATTGCCGCCGGTTTATGGTGCGTGTATTGAATGCTGCCGTATAATGGAGCTTAACCCGGATGAGAATTTTTTTAATAACTTTTATAACGATTATACTTTAATAAGGAGTTGAAGACTATGCTGAACACAGAGAAAAGAAATCCCAAAACAACCCATATTGATAAGATGACTACCATGGAAATGCTGCAAGCAATCAATGAAGAGAATTATAATGCAGTAAAGGCGGTTGAGGCTGAATTAGAGCACATTGCAGCTGCTGTAGAGGCAATTACCGTTTCAATGGAAAACGGTGGCAGACTGTTTTATATTGGCGCAGGAACCTCCGGACGACTCGGAGTGGTGGACGCATCTGAGTGCCCTCCTACTTTTGGTGTGCCTGCGGAATTGGTAACCGGAATTATCGCCGGCGGAAATGAATGTATGGTTCGCGCCAGTGAAAATGCGGAAGATAATGAGGAAAATGGAATAAGAGATATTCTTGCTCATAATATAAAGACAGGCGACGTACTGGTGGGGATTTCAGCTGCCGGTGGCGCTGCTTATGTATTGGGCGCAATGAAAAAGGCCAAAGAGCTGGGCTGTACAACCGTAGCTCTTACTTGTAATGCAGGAACGCCGATTGATACCTTTGGTGATATAAAAATCTGTACGGACACCGGTGCAGAAGTTATTACCGGTTCTACAAGAATGAAAGCCGGTACGGCGCAAAAATTAGTTTTGAATATGCTCTCTACCTGTGCAATGATAAAGACGGGCAAGGTATACGAAAATCTGATGATTAATCTGGCGCCTACCAATATAAAACTCAAGAAAAGAGTAATAGGCATCGTGAGGGAGCTGATTTCCTGTTCCGAAGAAAAGGCAGTACAGCTTTTAGAGGAGCATGATTGGAATATACGTAAAGCGGTGGATGCGTATAAGGAGAACTAATACACATGAAGGAAACGCTACGAATTTAAAGTGCGTAGTAAGAAAATAATACATATTAAGCAGAGGTAAATGCGCAAGGAGGATTTGCATTATGAGAGATTATTTTAAAAGGGGCGGCAAGATTTGTTTTCTTTCACCATTGGACGGCGATTGCCTGAACATTTATGACGGCGAGGAACGGGAGGATGGTTATCTTTGGGTCAAGGTTAAGATTCAGGCAGATTCAAACAGAAAGATTGAAGTAAACGAGATTCCTGCGGTATATAACGAGGATTGCTTTGAGGTAGAGGTGCCTCTTGGCATGGGTCGGACGACGCTGGTTGCAAGGGATAAGGAAGACAGTGAGGTTTCGGAGAAGATTGTTGTGTTCCGTCTGCAAAACTGTACCGGAATTTACCGCCTTTCTGCTGACGATAATATTCTGTTCCTGCAGGATATCAATGACAATAAAGATATATATACCTCCATTTTTGACAACCCATATCTTGCCATATATAAAGAAGCACATGACAAGTACGGTGCAACTGTGCAACTGAATATTCACTATGAACGCAGGGATAATATAGATTTTTCAAAACCCAGAGAATATTTTAATCTGACCATGATGACAGATAAATTCAAAGAGGAATGGAGAGCCAACGCGTCCTGGCTGCATCTTTCCTTCCACTCAAGGGATGTCTTTCCCCATAAACCATATCTGAACACAACGATGACAGAGGTTGCTACGGATGCAAAGCTGCTTTATGACGAAGTGATTCGATTTGCCGGGGAAGAGACGCTTTGCATTGAGAACACTACAATTCATTGGGCTGAGTGTACACCGGATGGTATGCGGGCATTGCGTAATCTGGGTCAGAAGGGTGCCTATGGGTATTTTAACATTCTTAAGAGTGGTGCCACTTCCGCGAGTTATTTCTTCCCGCCAGAATTCGTGAAGCATTTGCATGGACGTGATTTCTGGATGGATACGGAGGAGGATATCCTTTACGGAAGAATTGACGAGGTATTGAATCGTTACACCCATGCCGCAGAGGTTATTCCGGTACTGGAGAAGGTTAAGGAGAATCCTCATATCGGAGGCTGTATGGAATTTATGATTCACGAGCAGTATTTCTATGAAGATTATGTGAATTACATACCGGAATTCAAGGAAATGGTTCTGACCGCCTGCAAATGGTCAATGGAGAATGGCTACAAGGGATATTTTATGGCGGATTTGATGAAAAGATAAGTGTCGTTTAAGAAGGAGAGCTATTTATGAAACAATTCGAGGAGTATAAAGAAATCAGTGCAGAAGAGGTAAAGGATGGGCTTACGATATGTACCGACCAGATTCTTCGCAATCTGCCGGATTTTACAGAAAAATTTCAATCAAATGCAAGCGAGGCACTTTTTTATAAGCCCATAGACAATACGGTGTGGACCTGTGGATTCTGGACCGGTGAAATATGGCTTGCATATGAGTATTGTAAACAGGATTGTCTGAAAAAAGCAGCAGAACTTCAGTGTGAAAGCTTCCTGGAGCGAATCCGTGAGAGGATTGCAGTGGAACATCACGACATGGGATTTTTGTATTCCCCCTCATGTGTTGCTGCCTATAAGCTTACCGGTAATGAACGTGCAAAAAAGGCTGCATTGATGGCAGCAGACAATCTGCTTTCCAGATTCCGTACGAAGGGAGATTTCATACAGTGCTGGGGAAATCCGGGTGAACCGCCGTATTATAAGCTGATTGTAGACTGCATGATGAATCTGCCCCTTTTGTATTGGGCAGCAGAGGAGACAGGCGATAACAAGTATCGGGAGGCTGCTATCAAGCATTTCCGTACGACGGCCAAGTATGCCTTACGGGAAGATGGTTCTACGTTACAGGCGGTTTATTTTAATGTGGATACCGGAGCATGCTCAAAGGTACATAATATTCAGGGTTATAGTGATGATTCCTGCTGGGCGAGAGGTCAGTCCTGGGTAATTTACGGTGCTGCACTTTCCTACAAGTATACCGGATTGGAGGAATGCGCCGAAGTATTCCGCAAGACAGCTGGTTACTTTTTGAACCATTTGCCGCAGGATCTGGTAAGCTATTATGATCTGTATTTTACGGAGGGAGACGAGCTGCCAAGAGATTCCTCTGCTACGGCGATTACTGCTTGCGGTCTGCTGGAGATGGCAAAGCTCCTGGGCCCTGAGGAGGGTGCATATTATGCAGCTGCGGCAAGAAAGCTTTTGAAGTCCCTGTATGACAATTACATGGTAAGAGATGGAAAGCTGTCCAATGGCTTGCTGCTTCACGGAACCAACACCTGCAATACTCCGTACAATCGAATGAATCAGGATAAGGGCAGGGATGAGTGCTGTTCCTACGGCGATTATTACTATTTGGAAGCGTTGACCAGATTAGACAGAGATTGGGAAATCTACTGGTAAACATTGGAGAGTGCAATTTTAATTGCCAGTGACAAACTTATTATGTTTGTAAATATGAATAATGACTCAGATTTTAGATAATTTCTATAGTAATCTGACTGTGTTTTATGGTAGAATAAAGTCGTGAAAAGAGTGTTCTTGGGAATGTTCTTTTTGCGGCTTTGTTTGTAGTACAGAAACAGTAAATGATTCATTTTTTACACAGACATTTGTCCTCTGGCCCAAATGTCAGGGGTAAAACAAGAATGGGGATTATGATGGAAAGAAATTTCGGAATGGGAGAGGAAAGCAGAGAGAAAAGAAGAAAGAGAAAGCAACGGAATCAGGCATTTGCTTATGGAGCATTATTGATATTGATAACGACCATATGCGTATTGGCCGTTTCAGGGGCAAGATATCTGACAGAACGTGAGAGGCATCAGGGTATTGAGCAGGAAAGTCAACAGGAGAGCCAGCAGGAAGTAATAAAGGATTTGTTTGCCTCAGAGGAATCTATATCCGTGCCGGTGGAAACGGAAGAAGTGCCGGAGCGGACTCCGGAGGAGAAGCTGGAATTAATGATTGAAGAGCAGATTACCGGGATGTCATTGGAGGAAAAGGTAGCCGGGTTGTTCTTTGTGACTCCGGAAGCCATAACCGGTGTGAATACGGCAGTAAAGGCGGGCGATGGTACGAAAACTGCCTTGGAGAAGTATGCGGTTGGGGGACTGATTTATTTCAAGAAGAATATTCAGTCAAAAGAGCAGATTGCGGAGATGATAAGTAATTCCCGGGAGTACAGCAGGTATCCACTGTTTTTCGGTGTGGATGAAGAGGGCGGCAGTGTCAACAGAGTAGCGGCTGTGGGGTTGGCACAGCCACAGCAGTCGGCTTCAAATATTGGAGCTACCGGCAATCCGGACAATGCTTATCAGGCTGGGACAGCGATTGGTTCCTATTTATCAGAGCTGGGCTTTAATGTAAACTTTGCGCCGGTAGCAGATATTGCAAATGTAAACAACAGTGTCATGAAGAGCAGGGCATACGGCTCCGATGCAGCGACAGTTGCACCTTTTGTAACCTCTATGATGACGGGGCTGCAGGAGATTGGTGTGACGGCATGTTTGAAGCATTTTCCGGGAATTGGAAGTACCACTGCGGATACTCATAAGGGGCTGGCATCTACAGACAGAAGTGCTGAGGATTTCAGAAGCCAGGAATTTCAGGTGTTCAAGGCGGGTATCGATGCCGGGGCGAAGATGATTATGGTAGGACATGTGAGCGTGCCGGCTCTGGATGCAGAGAACAATCCGGCATCCATGTCGAAGACGATCATTACGGATGTCCTGCGCGGTGAACTTGGATATGAGGGGGTCATCATTACCGATGCTTTAAATATGTCTGCTATTTCGGAGTATTATAGCTCCGAGCAGGCCGCGATCATGGCATTGAAGGCAGGCTGTGATATGCTGCTGATGCCGGAGGATTTCCTGCAGGCCTATGCAGGAGTGGTCACTGCGGTGGCGAACTCAACCATATCGGAGGAGAGAGTGAATGATTCCCTGAGGAGAATTTACAGGATAAAATATGCCGGAGAAATAGAATAGCAGAGCGCGAGACGGCGCACAAGGTCCGGGGGTGCTGAACGTCCGGGGGACGTTCGCTTAGCACCGACCGAAGTGGAACGGAGAACCTTGGTTTTGCGCCGACCGGAGCGAAGCGGAGACATCGAACCTTCGAGCCCAAAGATTGGGCTCAAAAAACAAATCGAGCGGTACCTTTCGGTATCGCTCGATTGTTTTTGAGAGCGCGAGACGGGGATCGAACCCGCGACCCCCTCCTTGGCAAGGAGGTGCTCCACCGCTGAGCCACTCGCGCGTGTTGTGTTCCTTGGAACAAAATTTATATTACAGTATCCGAAATGATTTGTCAACCATTATTTTGAAAAACATAAAATTTTTTGCATTGTTTGAAAAGTAGAAAAAATAGTCACAGTTTAACCTTGCAGGAGCCGTTATTCGTTGATTGTGTCTCACTGTAGGGGCAATTTGTTAAAGTAGCGGAAGTATTTTGCAGATTGGATAAAGACATTGAGGAATATTTGTGATAAAATAAAATGACAGATAAATGTAAAATTACGAGTGTATGTAAAAATACAGCTTATGGCGAACAGAACCATTCATTGCAAAAAAGAAGAGGGAAAGCGGATTATGAACGAAAAACACTATGGCACCGGGCAGCTGATCAAGCGCTTCCTGCCTTATTATAAAAGTTATGTTGGGATTTTAATTAAGGATTTATGCTGCGCAGCACTGACTACCGTCTGTGAGATGGTGCTGCCGCTGATCATGCGTTATATAACCAATGAGGGGATCAACGGTCTGGCGAATCTGTCCATCCAGATAGTATGTCAGCTGGGCTTCCTCTATTTTGCCCTGAGGATCGTGGACTGTCTGGCGAATTACTATATGTCCAATATGGGCCATGTGATGGGGGCCGGGATTGAAACAGATATGAGAAGGGATGCTTATAAGCACCTTCAGAAGTTATCCAATACTTATTACAACAATACCAAGGTCGGACAGATTATGGGGCGTATTACCAACGACCTGTTTGATGTAACGGAGTTTGCACACCATTGCCCGGAAGAGTTTTTTATTGCGGCTATTAAGGCGGTAATTTCCTTTGTAATTCTGGCGCGGATCAATCTGGCGTTGACGCTGATCATTTTCCTATGCATTCCTCTCATGATAGGGGTGTGTCTGCCGTTGAATCTGTATGTAAGAGAAGCCTTCCGTAAGCAAAGAAATCAGATTGGTGAGTTGAATGCGCGTATTGAGGACAGTTTGCTGGGCCATAAGGTTGTTAAGGCATTTGCCAGTGAATCAGTGGAAATCCAGAAGTTTGAGTCGGACAACCACAAATTCCTGGATATTAAGAAATTGACTTATAAGTATATGGCTCTTTTTCATACAAGCATCAGAATGTTTGACGGTCTCATGTATTTGATTGTGCTGGTGGCGGGAAGTATTTTCATGCTCAACGGTAAGATTGAGCCCGGAGATCTGGTGGCATATCTGCTGTATGTGACCACTTTGATCGCTACTATCCGGCGTATCATTGAGTTTGCGGAGCAGTTTCAGCGGGGCATGACCGGCGTGGAAAGATTTTTGCAGATTGTAGATGCGGACATTGAGATTTTTGATGAACCGGATGCTGTGGAATGGAAGGAGCCGAAGGCGGATATCTGTTTTGAGAATGTAGGCTTTGAATATCCTGATGACCACAATCGTGTATTTTCGGGCTTAAATCTACAGATTCATGCAGGGGAAAAGATAGCTATCGTAGGGCCCTCAGGCGGTGGTAAGACCACTCTGTGTAATCTGATTCCTCGTTTTTACGATGTGACAGGGGGCAGGATTACGCTGGATGGGGAGGATATCAAGCATTTTACGTTAAAGAGTTTAAGAAGTAATATCGGTATCGTGCAGCAGGATGTGTACCTGTTCTCGGGAACGGTTTTTGAGAATATTTTGTACGGCAGGAGGGATGCCACAAGGGAAGAAGTGGTGGAAGCTGCAAAAAGAGCCGGAGCGGATGAGTTTATTATGGAATTAAAAGATGGTTATGACACATATGTTGGAGAGAGAGGTGTTAAACTATCCGGTGGTCAGAAGCAGCGTATCAGCATTGCCAGAGTATTTTTAAAGAATCCTCCCATTATTATTTTGGATGAGGCCACATCTGCTCTGGACAATGAAAGTGAATTTGCAGTGGCAAGATCCCTAGGGGAGCTTTCCAGGGGCAGGACCACGTTGACCATTGCTCATAGATTATCAACGATCCGCAATTCCGACCGCATTCTGGTGCTGACGGATGAAGGAATTGTGGAGGAAGGTAATCATGAGCAGTTATTGGAGCGAAGGGGTATGTATTATCATTTGTATGAAACGGCGAATGCGTTAAAGTAGAGGCCTGTGTATGTCTTAATTCCGGGAAGGAGGAGATTGTTTGAAACTTATATTTATTGGTGCGGCTCACGAGGTTACCGGAAGCTGTCATTATCTGGAAGTGGGCAATAAACATATTTTGGTGGATTTCGGTATGGAGCAAGGCGTGAATACCTTTGAGAATGCACCATTACCTGTGGAGGAGGCAATGATTGATTATGTGCTTCTGACACATGCCCATGTAGATCATTCCGGTATGCTGCCGTTGCTTTATGCAAAAGGCTTCAGAGGGCAGATATTTACAACAGAGGCTTCTGCAGATCTGTGCAGCATTATGCTTCGTGACTGTGCACATATTCAGACGATGGAAGCAGAGTGGAAAAACCGAAAATTGCGTCGTCGTGCAGGTGCATCGCTGGTAGAGCCACTGTTTACCATGGAAGATGCGGAAGGTTGTATTAAGAGCATCGTGCCTTGTGATTACAATACGGAGATTGAAATTTGCCAAGGTGTCAGAATCCGTTTTACGGATATCGGACATTTGCTGGGCTCTGCAAGTATTGAGGTGTGGCTGACAGAAGAGGGTATGACAAAGAAGCTGGTATTTTCCGGAGATATCGGAAATATCAATCAGCCCCTTTTGCGAGATCCCAGTCCAACTGCCACGGCAGATTATGTGGTCATGGAGTCCACTTATGGTAACAGATGCCATGATATGGATAAGGTGGATTATGTTGCAGAACTGGCGGAGATTTTGAAAGAAACTTTCGATAAGGGGGGCAATGTGGTAATTCCTTCCTTCGCAGTCGGAAGAACGCAGGAGCTTTTGTATTTCCTCAGAAAGATTAAAGTAAATAAGCTGGTGGAGGGTCATGAAGATTTTCCGGTATATGTAGACAGTCCCATGGCAGTGGAAGCGACCGGCATATTTCAGGAGAATCGCTGGGAATGCTTTGATGAAGAAGCTATGGAATATGTAAATGCCGGCATTAATCCCATTGCTTTTGCAGGACTAAAGCTTTCCATTACCAGCGATGAGTCAAAGACAATTAATTTTGATGAGAAGCCGAAGGTAATTTTGTCCGCTTCCGGTATGTGTGAAGCCGGTCGTATCCGCCATCATTTGAAGCACAATCTGTGGAGACCGGAGTGTACGATTTTGTTCGTAGGGTATCAATCCGTGGGAACGTTGGGAAGAACCATTCTGGAAGGTGCAAAAGAGGTAAAGCTTTTCGGAGAACCGATCGAGGTGCGGGCAAGGGTCGAGTCCATGAAGGGCTTGAGCGGTCATGCGGATAAGGATGGCCTGATTAACTGGATCAATGCCTTTGAGGAGAAGCCGAAGAAGGTGTTCGTAGTACATGGTGATGACAATGCCTGCACGGCTTTCACGGAATGCCTGAGAGTGGAATATGGTCATAGGGCTTATGCGCCATACAGTGGAACAATATTCAATCTGCTCAGCAATAAGTTTGAATTTGAGGCAGCGCCGGTACTTCTCAAGAAGCGTGTGCAGCCTGCAACCGGTGCTTATGCAAGGCTTCTTGCTGCGGGACAGAGATTACTTGCGATCATTAAGAAGAATGAGCATGGGGCGAATAAGGATCTGGCGAAGATGGCGGATCAGATTACGGCACTCTGTGATAAGTTTGAGAGATAAATTCCTGGTGTATTGGCGGGGACTGTAAGAGATATTGCAAAAGGTAATAGGTACAGAATAAAAAGATGAAGGAGAAATAGGAGACATGAGTTTAGCAGATAAGATTTTTATCGACATGTGTAAAGACATTCTGGAGAACGGAACCAGTACGGAGGGGGAAAAGGTACGTCCCAGGTGGGAGGATGGAACTCCTGCTTATACCATCAAGAAGTTTGGTGTAGTGAACAGATATGATTTGTCGAAAGAATTCCCCATTATGACGCTGCGGAGAACTGCATTGAAGAGTGCGACGGATGAAATGCTCTGGATCTGGCAGCAGAAGTCCAACAATATCAATGACCTGCACAGCCACATCTGGGATGAGTGGGCAGATGCGGACGGTTCTATCGGCAAGGCATATGGTTATCAGCTGGGGGTAAAGCATCGGTACAAGGAAGGCATGATGGATCAGGTGGATCGTGTAATCTATGATCTGAAGAACAATCCCTTCAGCCGCCGTATCATGACCAATATCTATGTGCATCAGGATCTGCATGAAATGAATCTGTATCCTTGTGCTTACAGCATGACCTTCAATGTGACCCAGAAGCCGGGGGAAGATAAGCTGACCTTGAATGCGATCTTGAATCAGCGTTCCCAGGATGTACTGGCGGCAAATAATTGGAATGTGGTGCAGTATGCTGTACTGGTGCATATGCTTGCGCAGGTGTGTGATCTGAAGGTTGGGGAACTGGTGCATGTGATTGCGGATGCGCATATTTATGACAGACACATCCCCATCATCCGGGAACTGATTGCAAGGACACCTAAGGAAGCTCCCACATTCTGGCTGAATCCGGATATTCATGACTTCTATCAGTTTACCAGAAATGATGTGCGCGTGGATGGCTATGAAACCGGCGAGCAGATCAAAAATATACCCATTGCTATATAGTGGGCATTAAACCCCACATGAGGTTTGTGACAATAGATATAGGAGAGTCTTAAGTATGAATATAATCGTTACGGTGGATGAGCGCTGGGCCATCGGCAACCATGATAAGCTGCTTGTTCAGATTCCCAGAAACCAAAAGCTGCTTATGGAAGAAACTGCGGGAAAAGTAGTGGTAATTGGCCGAAAGGCTCTGCAGAACTTTCCCCAGGGGTTGCCTCTGCAGGGGCGTACAACGATTGTGCTTTCAAAGAGTCGGAGCTTTCAGGTAAAGGGTGCCACTGTGGTGCATTCTGTGGAAGATCTTTTAAAGGAACTGAAGAAGTACAGGGATGAGGATATCTTTGTGGTAGGCGGTGAAAGTATTTTTGCACAGCTTCTGCCATATTGTAATGTGGCTCATGTGACAAAGATCGATCACGCCTATGCAGCCAATAAATATTTCACGAATCTGGATAAGGAGCCGGGATGGGCGATTACGGCTGAAAGTGATGAGCAGACTTATTTTGATATTGCGTATGCGTTTTTGAAGTATGAAAGAGCCATGAAAAAGTAATTTCGCAAGCAAAGGTGGGTTTGCAAATAACTGTTTTTGGAAGATAAGTGAATGGAATCCGGAGGAAGATGGCTTCGAAGTGAAATTTGCAGGTATGTGATCAGACATTAAGGGCATACTTCTGAATATAAAAAATGGATAGATATTCAGAATGGAAAGTGTATATATGGGAAAAAGTGCCTTAAGAATCGTCTGTATTATATTGGTCAGTCTGACTGTCTGTGTGGCTTTTTTGAGTATCTGGACACAGATGAGTGAGGATTTGGCTCATACAGCACCTGCAATAGAAATGGTTTCTATTGAGGAGATTGTTGCGAGGTCAGACTGGACCGCGGCAGATTTCGAAGTGTTAACGGAACAGACCGGATTGTCACAGGAAGCCTTGTCATACTTGAAAGAACAGGGGCGGCAGGCGGAACTGCCTGCATTTCAGGAAATGTATTTTCGCCCCATTGCCATTGCCTGTGAGCCCAATTCCATTATTTCCAGGGAGGAATACGTGATAGATGGGCAGGGGGAGCCGGCGGTAGGAATGTCGATTCCATATATAGAAGAAGGGGATATTCTGATCACCTGCTGTTCCCACGTTTTTGGGTGGAGGAATGGGCATGTGGCACTGGTGGTAGATGCGGACAAGCGGCTGGTATTGGAAGCGCAGGTACTGGGAACTCCCTCGGTAGTGACCAGGCTGGATTATTGGGAGAGGTATCCCTCGTTTATAGTACTTCGGCTGGAAGGGGCAGATAAGGAAGAGAGGGCTGCCATTGCCGCCTTTGCGCTAGAAAACATGGTAGGGGTGCCATATCATGTGACGGCAGGAATATTTGAGAGGCTGAAGGCCCATGACTTTGGGGATGCAGCATCCGGAGAGAACAAACTTACATCGGGCAGGGACGAGGCTGCATCGGGGCACAACGAAGGCGTGTCTGAGAATGGGAAGATTCCTTCCGGCACACAGTGCGCGCATTTGATCTGGTATGCCTATCATGCTTTTGGATATGATTTGGACAGTGATGGGGGACTGATTGTGACCCCGAGGGATATTGCAGGGTGTGAAAAGCTGAAGAACATTCAGCATTACGGAGTGGGTTCACTGAAGTGATAATAATAGTCTTGAGGCAATGGAAGTCCGAAAGCGACGTACAACGGATGCAGGCAAGTGAGACAAAGTTTCTTGACTTTTATGCGGAAAGGTATATAATTAGTTGTTAAGAACGTTCAGAATACCGTGAAAACGGAGAGGAGATATGCAACCTATGGAAAAGAAGAATATTGATTGGAGTAATTTGGGTTTCAGTTATGTTCAGTCAGATTACAGATATGTATCCAACTATAAAGACGGAGCATGGGATGAAGGAGCTATTACCACCGATGCAAATGTTGTTTTAAATGAGTGCGCCGGTGTACTTCAGTATGCACAGACCGTATTTGAGGGTCTGAAAGCATACACCACAGAAGACGGACATATCGTTACTTTCCGTCCTGATTTAAATGCAGAGCGTATGATACAGTCCGCAGAAAGACTGGAAATGCCGGTATTTTCTAGGGACAGATTTATCGAAGCCGTAAATCAGGTAGTTGCAGCAAACGAAGCATTTGTTCCTCCTTACGGAAGCGGTGCAACACTCTACATACGTCCCTATATGTTCGGCAGCAACCCGGTCATTGGGGTAAAGCCTGCGGATGAATATCAGTTCAGAATCCTTACCACACCGGTAGGTCCTTACTTCAAGGGCGGCGTAAAGCCTCTGACCATCCGTGTCAGTGATTTTGACCGTGCGGCTCCAAATGGTACAGGTCATATTAAGGCTGGTCTGAACTATGCAATGAGCTTACATGCAATTGTAGATGCACATAAGCAGGGCTATGATGAAAATATGTATCTGGATGCAAGAACAAGAACGAAGGTGGAAGAAACCGGTGGAGCGAACTTCCTGTTCGTAACCAAGGACAACAAGGTCGTAACGCCTAAGTCAGACAGTATACTCCCTTCTATCACACGTCGTTCTTTACTGTATGTTGCAAAAGAATATCTGGGGCTGGATGTAGAAGAGAGAGAGATCTATCTGGATGAAGTGAAAGATTTCGCAGAATGCGGTCTTTGCGGTACAGCAGCAGTTATCTCTCCTGTTGGAAAGATTGTTGACCATGGTACGGAAATCTGCCTGCCAAGCGGGATGACAGAGATGGGACCTACAACAAAGAAGCTGTATGATACCTTGACCGGTATCCAGATGGGACGTATTGAAGCGCCGGAAGGATGGATTCATGTAATCAAATAAAGGTAGATAAGGGATAAATATTATTTTCCGGAAGCCGAAAGTGAAAATAAGGTAGACCAAAATATTGAGACGATGTTATAATGCATTTAGTTGTATGTAACATTGTCTTTTTTATTATCCGAAGAGGAGAACCATTTTGAAATTCTTACACACCAGCGACCTGCATATTGGAAAGAAAATATTTGAGACCTCGCTTCTGGAGGAACAGCGGCATATGTTAAAGCAGATATTTGACATTGCAGTGGAAGAGGCAGTGGAGGCTCTGGTCATAGCCGGGGATATTTATGACAGGTCGGTGCCTGCAACAGAGGCTGTAACGCTGCTGGATGAATTTCTGACATGGTTTTCGGAACAGAAGATTCCGGTCATTATGATTAGCGGTAACCATGATTCGCCGGAACGAGTGGGATTTGCAGACCGGATTCTGGAAAAGCAGGGCATCTTCATTGCAGGGAATTACGAGGGAAGGTTGCGCAGAGTGGAGCTGGAGGACGAGTTTGGTAAAGTAGTATTTGTGTGCCTGCCCTTTGTAAAGCCCGCTGTGGTTGACGGAGCAGATTGTGCAGAATCGGTGGGAAAGATTCTGGGCAAGGAAGAGATTGATTTTATGGACGGTAATCGCTATGTACTGGTAACTCATTATTTTGTTACCGGGGAAGCTGGCGAAATGCCGCAGCTGTCGGAGTCTGAGACGGGAATTGATGTCGGTGGCATCGACAATGTGCCGGCTGGATTGTTTGCCGGGTTCGTTTATGTGGCGCTGGGGCACATCCACAAGGCACAGCGTATTGGCGGGGGGATGATTTATTATTCCGGTGCGCCCATGAAATATTCTTTTTCGGAGGCGGGCAGCAGAAAATATGTGAATCTTGTGAATTTGGGCGCTGATGGCGAAGCCTGTGTATCCCGAAAGCTTTTGAAGCCCCTGCATGAAATGCGCTGTATTAAGGGGAAACTGGCGGAGCTGATTCAGGATGAGATTGTGAATGCACCCGGAACGGATCCGTTGGATTATATCCAGGCTACACTGACTGACAGGGAGGAATTGATGAATCCCATCGGGACATTGCGGAGTGTATATCCTAATGTGCTGCGGATTCTGCTGGACAAAAATTATAGTGTTTCAGAGGAATGCTACGACAGTAAGCTGACCGGGCAGCGGAAGAGCACGGAGGAACTGTTTGCGGGGTTTTATGAGATGCTGACCGGCAGTGGGTTGGATGAAAGGCGGCGGGAGGCTGTAAGACAGGCGGCACGGGAAGCAGAAGAAGCCTATTGACAGATGCTTGCTAAGTTTCTGCACGCAAGTCCATACGGTACACGGGTATGTTTCAGGTTGATTTCGTCAACACCTGGAAAGAAGAGTGTTTGAGAGATGGGGTTTTGTGAGATGAAAGGAAAATAAATGAAACCTGAGAAGCTGACGATTTGTGGCTGGGGTCCTTATAAGGAACTGGTCGAAATTGATTTTCGTATATTTGGCGGGCAGGGTCTGTTTCTGATTACCGGTGCAACCGGTGCAGGAAAGACCACTATTTTTGATGCCATCACTTATGCTTTGTATGGTTCTTTAAGCGGCGAGGTCCGGGACAAGGAACGCAACAGTGTGCGCAGTGATTTCGCAGAGCCGGATACCCCTACTTATGTGGAATTACAGATGACCCATGGGGAAAAACGATATTTTATAAAGAGAAATCCTGAGTACCTGCGTCCGAAGAAGAGAGGCAGTAACACGGCTTTTACCAAGGAAAAGGAAAACGCGGTTTTGCGGGTGGAATGCAAAATACTGCCGCAGAAGGATTATAGGGGTACGGAAGGAAAAGCCCTGCCTGAAAAGCGATGCACAGTAGTAGAAGGAGCAAAGGAAGTAAACGCCTATTTGAGGGAGGCGCTGGCACTGGATTATTTCCAGTTCAAGCAGCTGTCCATGATTGCGCAGGGAGAATTCGCCAGACTGCTTACCGCCCCGCCAAAGGACAAGACTAAAATTTTCCGAGAGATTTTCGGAACCGGAGTTTATGAGAGATTCACTGCCAATCTGGGACAAAAGGCTAAACAGCAGTATCAGGTAGTTATGGAGCAGAGGCATAAGTTGGAAGAGATTGTAAGGTTGCTGGCTGACCCGATGGAGCAATCTGATTTTCCGGAGGAGGACAAAGTACGGTTTAAGGAGCTTACTCAGGAAAAGAACTGGAATTATGAAGCTCTGGAAACTTACCTGGAGGAAAGGAAAAAAGCTGCGAAAGGGTTTTGGAAGACAGCAGAGGACGATTTTGCTCAGGCAGAGAATCGGTTGAATATAAAAAGTGAGGAGCTTACCAGAAAGCAGGAGGAGAATAAAAGAATTCGTGAATATCTGGACACCGTTACGTTACGGGATAGTCTGTTCATGCAGAAGGAACAAATCGAGCAGAAAGAACAACGGCACCGGCAGGCGGTTAATGCAGGCTGGGTGGAAGCCGGTGATATAAAATTAAAGAATGCAGAGAGACAACTGAGAGCATCGGAAAAAGAAGCCGGTACGTTAGAGACGGAGATTCAGTCTAAGGAAGCAGAATGCAAACAGCTTTTGCCAATATGGGAGAAGCGGGATACATTGAGTCGCTTTATCCGGATCATGGAAGAATGTGAGGGGGAGACCGAGGGGCTGAAACTGCTGGAGCGAGAGCTAGAAAAGAAGCTGCAGGCAGAAGAACAGCAGAAAGAGAAATTTTTGCAGGAAGAAAAAAAGAGTATCGCTCTGAAGCGGGAGTATGAGGAGGCCATCAGAGCCCAACGCAGAGCTGCAATTGGTATTGCTGCTGATATGCTGAAGGAGGGAGAACCCTGTCCGGTCTGCGGATCTTTAGAACATCCAAACCCTGCACCCAGACAGGAAGGTGTACTGACGGAGGAAGAGCTGGAAACCTTAAAGGATAAGTGGAGCCGCAGCGAGGAGATAACCAGCTCCTGCTATAAAGAGGTAGTGGTTCTGCAGACTTTAGTGAAGGATCTGCAGGATAAGCAGATGCAGTCCGCTAAGAAGGTACAGATGCTGAAGGAAGCGTTACAAAGAGCATTGGCTGAAGATGAAACAAAACTGTTTATGACATTTTACTGCCAGAAGACAGAGGATGCAGCAAAGGATTTGCAGGATAAACTTGAAAAAGTGCAAAGATTGCAGGTAATCTTGCAAGAGAAGAAAAGCAGGATGAAGCAGGTGGGCAGCGTCATAGAAAAACAGTCCGCCGAGCAGAGAGAAGCGGCTGGTGAATTTGCGGAATTGCTTGTCCAATATGGATTTGATTCCAGAGAGGCCTATCAGCTGGCATTCATGGAAAAATCGGAGAGGGAAGAGCTTGCAAAAGAGGTGGAGGAGTATTACAGAAGGGTTGCTTCCAATCAGAAACTGCTGGAACATCTGGAAAATATCATTCTGTCAAAGGAAATAATAGATCTGCAGCCCTTGGAGAAGGAAATCAGTCAGCTTCAGCTTGCAAGAAAAGTAGCTTTGGCAAAGGGAAAGAGCTGGGAGCAGCTGCTGCGTGATCTGGAGAGAACTTATAAGGAGCTGTGCGCAAAGAGGCCGCTGTTGGAAAAGTCAAGTAAGGAATACGGCTATACAAAAGAACTGGAAAATATTGCGATAGGAAACAATGCAAAGAAACTGGTCTTTGAACAATATGTGTTGGCGGGATATTTCGAGGAGATTTTGAGTGCTGCCAATATCCGTTTCCGTAAGATGACTTCCGGCAGATACGAAATGCATCGCTCCCAGGAGGTGGGAGATGGACGTATCAAGGACAATCTGGAGATTCAGGTCATGGATTATTATACGGGCAAGCGTCGTTCCGTGCGTACCCTGTCGGGGGGCGAATCCTTTAAGGCCTCATTGTCCCTGGCATTGGGTCTAAGTGATGTGATTCAGGCTATGAGTGGCGGTATCAGGGTGGAAGCTCTGTTTATTGATGAAGGATTTGGCGCTTTGGACAGCGAATCACTGGATCAGGCTTGTGAAACCCTCTTAAGTCTGGTAGAATCAGATAGACTGATTGGCATCATATCCCATGTTCCGGAGCTGCGGGAGCGTATTCACAAACAGGTTGTGGTTGATAAGAAGGGTAATGGAAGTGTGCTGCAGGTTGAGGTGTGAAAGAGAGCAGATACGGATTTGGGGTAGCGGCTGACCAGGTATAGAGGAAATAAGTGATAAAGCATAAGAAAAGGAATATAAATTGAGAACACAGAATTGGGTAAAGAGAAATTGGAGCAAAAAGAATTTGGTAAGGAGGATAGTCACAATTAGTCTGGTGGGTATTCTGGCATGGGGCTGTTTAACAGCCTGTAGAAACGGTAAAAACGAAGCAACTGTGAATCCGCTGACCGGTTTTGGCAAAAATGAGCTGTTCCGGGTGGGTAATGTGTCCTGCAGTGTGCCGGAATATATGGTCTTTCTGACCAATACACAGAACCAGTATGAGCAGGTTTACGGCAGCGAGATCTGGGATGTAGCGCTGGGGGAGATCACACTGAAGGATAATGTGAAAGACACCGTGCTGGCCAGAATTGCACAAATTAAGACGATGCGTTTGCTTGCTGAAAAAAAAGGATTGATCTTATCCGAGGCGCAGGCGGCAGATGTGCAGGCGGCAGCAGCGGAGTATTTTAATTCTTTGAGTGATACAGAAAAAGAAGTGCTGGCGATTACCCGGCAAACACTGGAAAATTTATATGAAGAATATGTTCTGGCCAACATGGTATATCAGGAGATCGTGGACAGCGTGGATCCGGAAATCAGCGATGACGAAGCCAGAACCATCACTGTGGATCAGATTCATATGAAGACCTACGCCATTGACAGTCAGGGAACCCGTATGGAGTATTCTCAGACCATGAGGGCAGATGTGGAGGAGGATATGTATGATATTCTGGAATTTGCAACCAAGGATGGTCGTGATTTCACGGCGCTGGCTGCAAAATACAATGAGGCAGACTCCGTGCGTTGGTCTTTCCGGAAAGGCCAGGTGGATATGACGATAGAGGAAGCCGCCTTTGCGTTGGCGACAGACCAGATCAGTGATGTGATTCAAACAGAGGATGGCTACTACCTTCTAAAATGCATCAGCACATATGACAAGGCCCAGACCGATGCCAATAAGCAACTTATCCTGCAACAGCGCAAGAATGAGGCTTTTGGAAAAGAGTATGATGCTTTTGTGGAGACTTTGAGTAAAAAGCTCAATAAAAAGCTGTGGAAAGGGATTGCACTTCTTGCGGATGAGAGGATTGACACAGATAATTTCTTTGAGATTTATGAGAAATATTTCTCGTAGCCAGTATAGGGTCGTTTTGGCAAAACTCTTTTGACAATAAAAATTCCGCCTATTTATAAATAGATATGTTCCTTGTCAGGCAGACAGGTTAACTATCAACGGAATAGGCGGAATTTCTTTTATTTTTCGTTGGTTTGATTAGCGGTAGGGAAAAGTTCTCTCCATACATCAGTGTGGGCTTCGCAATCCAGATAATGACCAAACAATTTATTATCCTCTTCTGTGGAATTTTCTGTACATGCTTTGCCGATCGCGTTCTCATATCTTTCTCTTACGCTTTCGCAGAATGCATGCCAGCCTTCCTTCCACTTGCCGTTTATAAGTTCCTCGTTTCTCTCGGCAAACGCTTTCATAATAGCATCTTTTTCTTCGCCTTTGGCAAGCGTAATACCGCAGCCGGAATTTACCATTGGAATAAATTGTATTTCATTTGATTTGGTGTCATACTTTACTGCCAGGGAACTGTTCCAGGTCTTTTCAAGTCCCGGTGTTTTGAATTTTGTGTATACAAAATGGAAGTTACCTTGTCCGTAAAGGATATGACCGCCTTCATAAGACTCGTAGCAGCCGATACAATGACTATGCTGGCAAAGTACTACATCCGCACCGTTTCTTATCATTGCGCGGCAAAGCTTGCGTAATCTGGGGGAAGGATACCGGCAATGCTCTTTTCCACCATGGTAAATGACAACTACCCTGTCACAGCTTTCCTTGGCCTTACGGATGTCCTCCATAGTGTCATATTCATCATAAGGACGGCTTCCCATACGATCTTCCAAAGCGTATGAGTACTCATGCTCGCACACGGCGATGATTGCCAGCTTTTCACCGTCAACGGTATACACCATATCCTTTCTGGAATCTTCATAGTTCTCCCCAAAACCGGTATGATCAATACCTGCTTGTTCCAGAATCTGCAGGGTATCCCTTGCTCCCTGAATACCATAGTCAAAAATGTGATTGTTGCTCAGGCCGCAGCAATGTACCCCGATGCTCTTAAGTGTCTTGGCGGAATTGAGCGCAGCCTTCAAAGGCGGTCCGAATTTCTCAATATCCTTTTCGCTGTCGGTAAGCGCACATTCCAGATTTACAAAGTTCACATCATTCCCTTGAAAAAGTGTAACCACATCTGTGAAAAGCGTTGCTACATCCATTTGTTCAAACAAAGGATTTGTAGCAGCTGTCGGCGACATATCGCCCATTAATAATGTCTTCATGCCTATTCTCCTTTTTGCTGAAATAGAAAGCTGTCGCACAAAATTAAGGTGTTTATTTCCGGTATTCCTGTTGACAACTTAGTTTCTAATGGTATGATTATTATAATAGTAAGCTTATTAAGTTACAATGAACCATGTTAGTACGATGTACCACTTTTTTGCACTATTTTAAGGAGCTGCCATGCAATACTATTTTGTGGAGGATGTATCTCACTTTTGTAATGTGACACAGGATAAGGCCAGTGCCATCACAGAACGTTCCATTCCGTATTACGATTTTACCTTTGTGCTGGAGGGTACTATGGTGTATTATGCAGATGGGGTAAAAATCGTCCTGCAGAAAAATGATTGTGTTTTTCTGAAACCCGGAACCGTACGGTCACGGGAAAGAGGCAGCGAAAATGTTTGCTTTGTGAGCTTTAATTTTACTGCAATGGAAGGAGTGGAGCTGCCTTTTCCCAGCTATATGCCCAGATGTATTAATCAGAATATCCGCAAGCTTGTGGCACTATACCCCCACAGTCATCTGTCTTCTTTTTATCATGCGAAAGAAAAGTGTGTTAGCATGCTCAACTATATTCTTTATGAGCTGTTAGATGCTTCGGAGTTAAAGTGCGATAATGAGCATGTGATGAAAATCCTGCATTACATTGAAGAACATATTACCGAAGACCTTACCCTTCAGACAATCAGCGCTTACATGAATCTGTCCAGAGAATACACTTCTTATATTTTTAGAAAAGAAATGGGTAAAACACTGACCGCTTACGTCAATGAACGTAAACTGCTGGTGGCGAAAGAGTTGATTCTTGGGGGAGAGATGTCACTAACCGACATTGCTGCTTATCTTGGCTTTGAGAATTATAACTATTTTTCCAGATTGTTTAAACAATATCTGGAAATCACGCCCATGATGCTGAAAAAGAAAAGTAATAAACAATGAGGGGATGTTTGGAAACAATGTACAGTTGTTTACAAAAATTTTAGAAATTCCGCAAACGCGCTGAAAAGCCCATAAAATCAAGCTATTTTATAAATAATTTATGAAATTGTTAGCACTCATGATTCTTGAGTGCTAATTTTGCCTTGACATTTTTATTATACAGTTTTAAACTTAATTCTAGTAAAAATTCCGGTTGAAATTTCTCAAAGAAATCTATACGGAATGAAATCAGTCATCAATAAATGTATATAAGAAAGAAGGATGTGATTTTATGGCAGCTAAAAACGGTAGTTTGTCAATTAACAGCGAAAATCTTTTCCCTATTATCAAAAAATGGTTATATTCCGACCACGATATCTTCTTCCGAGAATTGATCTCCAATGGTTGCGACGCAATCACCAAGCTTAAGAAGTTGGACATGATGGGTGAGTACACGCTTCCCGATGGCTACAAGGCTAAGATTGAAGTGGTAGCAGACCCTGAGAAAAAGACTCTGACTTTCACAGATAACGGTCTTGGTATGACTGCCCAGGAAGTGGAAGAGTACATTAACCAGATTGCTTTTTCCGGTGCAACGGACTTTATCGAGAAGTATAAGGACAAAAGCAATTCCGATCAGATCATCGGTCATTTCGGTCTGGGCTTCTATTCCGCATTTATGGTAGCAGATGAAGTGCATATCGATACCCGTTCCTATCAGGAAGGTGCAGCACCGGTACACTGGGAATGTGACGGCGGTACTGAGTATCACATGGAAGATGGTACCAAGGCAGAAGTAGGTACCACCATTACCCTGTTCATCAACGAAGACTGTCTGGAATTCTGCAACGAATACAAAGCAAAAGAGGTAGTGAAGAAGTACTGTTCCTTCATGCCGACCGAAATCTATGTGTCCAAGGCTAACACTACCGAAACCCAGACCATCAAGCAGGAAGAACTGCTTGAAACAGACGAAGTGGTAGAGACCATCAAAGCGGAAAAAGAGGACGAAGAAGATAAATTAAAGATTAAGAGACGTCCCGAGCTGATGAATGAGACCAGACCTCTTTGGACAAAGCATCCCAATGAGTGTACCAGGGAAGAATATCTGGAATTTTACCGCAAGGTATTCATGGATTATAAGGAACCACTTTTCTGGATTCATCTGAACATGGATTATCCTTTCAACTTGAAGGGTATCCTGTACTTCCCTAAGATCAATATGGAGTATGAATCCATCGAAGGGACCATTAAATTATACAACAATCAGGTATTTATTGCTGATAACATTAAGGAAGTGATCCCAGAGTTCCTGCTTCTGTTAAAGGGCGTGATCGACTGTCCGGATCTGCCTCTGAATGTTTCCAGAAGTGCATTGCAGAACGATGGTTTTGTGAAGAAGATTTCCGAATACATTACCAAGAAGGTGGCAGATAAGCTTTCCGGTATGTGCAAGACCGATAAAGAAGAATACGACAAGTACTGGGATGATATCAGTCCATTTATCAAGTTTGGTTGCCTGAAAGATGATAAATTCTGCGAAAAGATGAATGATTACATCCTTTTCAAGAACCTGGACGGCAAATATCTGACCTTACCGGAATGTCTGGAGATCAAGCCTTCTGATGAGGAAGAAACCGCAGTGGATGAAAATGGCAATACAGTAGAAGCCGAGGTAGTGGCAGATAAGGCCGTGGATGAGAATGGTGCAGTGGTGGATGCGGAAGTAGTATCTGAGGGTATTATTGACGCAGACGATGCTTCTGAAGATGCAGAAGGAGAAAAGAAAGAAAAGGTCATCTACTATGTAACCGATGAAAAACAGCAGGGACAATATATCAGCATGTTCAAGGCTGCCAAGATGGATGCGGTTATCCTGACCCACAATATCGACCAGCCATTCATCTCCCAGCTGGAAATGAAGAACGAAGGGGTTAAATTCCAGAGAATTGATGCAGATTTGACGGATACCTTTAAGGCAAAGACCTCCAAGAAGGCTGCAAAAGAGATGGAAGAGCAGGCTAAGGCAATTGCTGAAATTATCAAGAAGACCATGAAGAACGAAAGACTCAGCGTTAAGGTCGAGAAGCTGAAGAACAAGAAGGTTGCTTCCATGATCACCTTATCCGAGGAAAGCAGACGTATGCAGGACATGATGAAGATGTACTCCATGCCCGGTATGGACATGGGAGCTTTCGGTGCGGAGGGTGAGACTCTGGTACTGAATGCAAATCATCCGCTGGTAGAGTACGTAACCTCACATCAGGAGGATGAACATGTATCCATGATCTGCGAACAGCTTTACGATCTGGCGAAATTACAGCATGAACCTCTGGCTCCTGAAGCAATGAGCAAATTCATTACAAGAAGCAATGAGATCATGATGCTGTTGGCGAAGTGATCCGATCAGTAAAGTTATACAGACAGGTAATAAATTAAAAAGCTGTGCACTTTTAAGGTGCGCAGCTTTTTGGCTTACGCGTCATCAGGCCTGTTAAATGGAATTCGGCCAACTGTGATGGAACATACAACCAATGAAAAGAGAATTGTTAATGGCTTTTAAAGGGTTATAAGGGCAATTTTCAGTTGCCATTTGCATATATATATCAAGAATAGCATTAACCCAAATGGTGATAACATGGACATAACACAATTGCAGTATACAGGACAGTTAAAAGTTAGCGTAATCTCTACGGTAGCATATATACCCATTGAAGGAGCCACAGTGACGATCACTGCCACACCCGCGCCGGATGATATCATGCTCAGATTAAATACCAACAGTTCCGGCGATGCGGAAATTGTAACCCTGGAGACACCGCCGCTGGCATATTCTGAGGAGCTGTCAGACCGCAAGCCCTATGCGGAATATAATGTGCTGGTAGAGGCAGATGATTATGAACCGGTGCTGGTAACAGGGGTAGAGCTGTTTGCAGACCAGCTTGCCCTTTTACGGGTGCGTATGACACCCCGGGAAATGACAGACCAGCCGGAACGTTTGATTCCCATACCGCCCCATACCCTGTTTTACGAGTATCCGCCCAAGATTCCGGAGGCAGAGATTAAGCCTATGGCAGAAACCGGGGAGATTGTCCTCAGCAGAGTGGTGATTCCGGAATACATTATTGTACATGATGGGGAGCCGTCCGATGCATCTGCGCCCAATTATTGGGTTCGTTACAAGGATTACATTAAAAATGTGGCTTCTTGTGAAATATATACCGCATGGCCGGAAGCTACGCTCTATGCAAATATTCTGGTGATCATGTCCTTTACGCTGAATCGGGTATACACGGAATGGTATCGCAACCAGGGATACGACTTTACCATTACCTCCTCAACGGCTTACGATCAGAAGTTTGTGTATGGAAGGAATATTTTCGAGAATATCGATGTGCTGGTAGATAATATTTTTGCAAATTATCTGTCCAGACCCGGCGTGCGGCAGCCGATTTTTACCTCTTATTGTGATGGTAAAAGAGTGACCTGTGACGGCTTAAGCCAGTGGGGTTCAAAATATCTAGGCGATGAGGGCTATTCCGCTATTGAGATCATTCGTTATTATTTCGGAAATGACATGTATATCAATACGGCGGAGCAGATATCCGGTGTACCGTCTTCTTTCCCGGGGTATGATCTGGGTATCGGTGCTTCCGGTGATAAGGTAAGGCAATTGCAGACGCAAATAAACAGAATCGCAAGAAATTACCCTGCCATTCCGACCATTACAGTGGATGGAATTTATGGCCCTGCCACGGCAGGAGCGGTCAGCACCTTCCAGGAGATCTTCGATCTGCCGGTTACGGGGATTACGGATTATGCCACCTGGTATGAGGTGTCCGATATCTATGTGGGCGTGACAAGGATTTCGGAGCCGGACTAAAGTAATTTAATAATAATCCAAATATTTACCCGGGGATACCCCAAAGGTTTTTTTGAAATTCCGCAGGAATGCAGAATAATCCGAAAAGCCGCAGGACTGGTATGCCCGGGTAATATTTTGTCCGTTTTTAAGCATTTCACAGGCTTTGATAAGTCGCTTGTTGGTAATAAAGGTGTGCACGGTTACCCCAGTTATATCCTTGAATTTGCGCAGAAAGTGGTATTTGCTCATGTGTACCAGCTTCGCCAGATCCTCCACGGATATGCTTTCGCTCATATGCCCCTCGATATAATTGGAGATTTCCTCTACCAACGGATGGGTGATGGTTTTTTCCTCAGAAAACAGATATTCCTTGCGAAAGCATAACAGATTCAGGTATACGAAAAACAGTGTCAGATACCCCCGGTCCATTACTTCTTTGACACCGGTAGCTTCCATATCCGGCAAATCGGGCATGGCAAGCTTCAGCAGGTAGCCGCGCAGCATTTCTTCGTAGTATATGGGAAAATGGTATGCCCGGGACTCTTTGCCCGCAAAGCAGACAGTCAGATCCATTTCCCCATCGGAGAGCTTCTCCAGCATGTTTCTGGTAATCCACAGAATGATTCTCTTGGAGGAGTCGTGTTTTTTCTCCACATGTTGATATTTGTGCATGATATTGCAGTCAATCAACAAAAAGTCGCCAGCCTTCATATGGTAGGTCTGGTTTTCCAGAAGGGCAGAATATTCCCCTTCCAATACGTAAATAATTTCATAAAAGTTGTGATAATGCATGGTGTTTGCACCGGTAGGGGCACCATGCTTTTCATAGACTTCATAATTTTCATGAAGCATATATTGACGTTCGTCGCTTGCTTCCAGGGACTTTAACTGTGCGCTTTTCATAGCAATAATATACCCTCCTGACTCAATGGGGATGCGTCGTTTCCATATTTTTCAGAAATATGGGAATAAAAATATTCACAATTCTATGATATAGCAATTTTTGCATGTTTTCAAGCAATAAATAGTGTTTAAAAGCATTTATGTTGTGATATACTAGAATCATAGCAGGAAACTGTAGTGGAACGAATAAATAATCTAATTTTAGGAGGAACTTAAAAATGCAGATGACATTAAGATGGTATGGCAGTAAGTACGATACCGTAACTTTGAAGCAGATTCGTCAGATCCCCGGTGTAACAGGTGTTATTTCTACTCTTTACGGAACCGCGCCCGGTGAAGCTTGGGAAATGGAAGACATCCTTGCACTGAAGAAAGAAATTGAAGATGCAGGTCTTGAACTGGCAGGTATCGAAAGTGTAAATATTCATGATGCCATCAAAGTTGGTACTCCTGACAGAGATAAATATATTGACAATTATATTACTACACTTGAGAGACTTGGTCAGGCAGGTATCCACATGGTATGCTACAATTTCATGCCGGTATTTGACTGGACAAGAACAGAGCTTGCACGTGTACGTCCCGACGGATCTACCGTACTTGCATATACGCAGGAAGCAGTAGATGCCATCGATCCTGAAAAGATGTTTGAATCTATCGCAGGTGATATGAATGGTACTGTTATGCCGGGCTGGGAGCCGGAGCGTATGGCAAGAGTAAAAGAATTGTTTGAAATGTACAAGGATGTAACAGATGACA
>JAZNXM010000114.1:0-13615 GCA_045593865.1 Acetatifactor sp.
CACACGATTGGTTGCTGCCATAACGATAATGCCCTCGTTGACACCGAAACCGTCCATTTCCACCAGCAACTGGTTCAGAGTCTGCTCTCTTTCATCATGTCCACCACCCATACCAGTACCACGGCGTCGTGCAACCGCATCAATTTCATCGATAAATACGATGCAGGGCGCATTTCTCTTGGCTTCCGCAAACATATCGCGGACACGGCTTGCACCTACACCTACGAACATTTCCACAAAATCAGAACCGGAGATACTAAAGAATGGCACTCCTGCCTCGCCTGCAACTGCTTTTGCCAGCAGGGTCTTACCAGTTCCGGGAGGACCTTCCAGCAGCACACCCTTGGGAATTCTTGCCCCCACCTTGGTATACTTGCCCGGATCCTTTAAGAAATCCACGATTTCCGTCAGCTCTTCCTTTTCCTCTTCCAGACCTGCAACCACCTTAAAATTCGTCTTATTGTCGCCTTTCGTCAGCTTTGCACGGCTTTTTCCGAAATTCATCATTTTATTGTTGCCGTTATTCGCCGCATGCTGGGAATTCATCATCATAAAGAAGAACATGCCTAAAGCCGCAATCAGAATGACCGGCAGCATATAATTCAAAAACCAGCTCTCCCGCTGAATATCCTCCACTTCCGGATCATATCCGTTGGCTCTGGCCAATTCCTCCAGCTCACGGATGTCCGTTGCGTAAATCTGCTTTGCATCATCTTCAAAAACGACGGTAGCGTATCCGGTGGGAGCCTCCTTGTTGGGAGTAATGATGACCTCCTTTACCGTCTTGCTCTGCAGGTCAGTGACATACTCCGCCTGCGTGTAACTATCCTCCCGATCCTTCCAAAAATCCAATGCAAACAGCAGCATCAGAATGATTGCCACAAAGACCAGGTAGGAGCCTATTCCTTTTGCCTGATTTTTCAAACTAAACCTCCTGCATATTTTGATATCAATTCAGCCCTGCCCAAGTATATGGGTCGCCCTTGCGCAAAAACACGGAAAAAAGCGCAAAAGCCCCTTTATCCGGCAAACGGTCTCTTCCCGGCGGAATCGTCAGTCAAATTTTACCACTCCGATGTATGGAAGATTGCGGTACTTCTGATCATAATCCAAGCCGTATCCTACAACAAACTCATCCGGAATCTGAAAGGCTGTATAATCCACGGGTACTTCCACAACTCTTCTGTCCGGTTTGTCAAGAAGAGTACATAATTTCAACGAATTGGGCTTTCTGTCACGAAGCATCTCCAGCAGATAGCTTAAGGTTCTTCCGGAGTCAACAATGTCTTCCACAACCAGCACATCCTTGCCCTGCAGCGGCTCATCCAGATCCTTCACGATCTTTACCACGCCGCTTGACTTGGTATCCTTACCATAGCTGGAAACGGACATGAAATCCAGAGACACCGGAACGGTAATTCTCTTGGCCAGTTCACACATAAAGAAGCTGCCTCCCTTTAATACACAAACCAGATGTATCTGCTTGCCTGCATAATCCTTACTGATCTGTTTACCAAGCTCCTGAATTTTCGCATCTACCTCTGCTTCTGATAATAATACCTCTATGCGCTCTGCCATATTTTCTCCTTTCCGTATATCACCCTTGCGATAATACTACAATGTATTTTTCCCACATTGTATAAATTGTACCTGTAAAATTTTTTTCGTGTCTGCAGTGACTTTATAATACTCACTGATCCTGTAGCCCACCAGCCACAACACATGACTTTCTTCGGCCAGAAGAGGAATGGTATCTCTCTCGCCCTTCGCAATCTTCTCCGTGACCATATAATCCTTCAGCTTTTTGTGCTGCATGGCATCCTTTCCGCGTATGGTCAGGTAATCTCCTGGCTGCCTGGTACGGACTTGAAGCGGTTTTATCATTTTATCATAATCAAACCATTTCGTATACCTATTTTGGGAAAATACATAATTTTTTCCCGGATCTTGGATGTTTTCCATTATCTTAAATGTGAATTTCGAGCCCTCCGGCAGGGTTATTGTCTGTTCGTCCCACTCCCTGTCTGACTTTGTAAGTGCTACGTGTTCGGACCAAAACTCCCCGTCCTGCATGACTTCCGCTGACTGTCCCGCTTCCCCGTCCTGCATGACTTCCGCTGACAGGCTCACTTCCTTACCCTGCCAAACCTCCGCTGACAAGCTCACATTCGTCTCCGTTCTGCATGTGTTCTCCTGCCTCCGGTCCAGCCATACCTTGCCGTAGCTTCTCTCTCCCCTGATTCCATAAGGCAGATGAATCTGCCGGTTTCCCTCTCTGGTAAATAAAGTCAGGATATCCGTAATATGGACCGCTGTGATATCCTGATGCCGCGGTGACAGCTCTTTTAGCAGCATCATTAGCAGGCGCTTTTGAATAACAGGATGCTGTTGAAGAAACAATTCCACAGAAATCTCGAAATCGAGCCGGCCATTACCGGTATGATTTCCAAACGCTCCGCTGCTGCCGTTCTGCTGCCTGGTTGCGGCAATGGACCGATTCCGCATCACACAGACCTGCCTGGCAGCATTCGTCTGCTCTTGCAGATAACCTTCCTCCTCTGCAAAGATATCTGCCGCCCGGCACATATTGGCAACACAGCCTTCCGCTATATTCTGCTGCGCATAAGGTATAATATGATGACGGATTCGGTTTCTTGTATAATCATCCGTATCATTGGTACTGTCCTGTTTATACACAAGTCCCCTCGCCTCCAGATAAGCTTCAATTTCCCCGCGTTCCAGACAAAGCAGAGGTCTCACAATATGGTCCCGTACCGGCTGGATACCGGCCATCCCTTTCAGCCCGGTTCCCCGGAACAGGTGAAACAGTACGGTCTCTGCCCGGTCATTACTGTTGTGGGCCACCGCCACCTTATTACAGCCATACACACCGCAGGCCTTCTCAAAAGCCCGGTATCTGGCAATTCTTCCGGCCTCTTCACCGGTCGCCCCCAGCGCCTTTGCCAGATCATGCAATTGTATTTCTTCCAACATAAAGGGAATCCCATATTTACAGCACAGCTCTTCCACATAGGCCGCGTCCTCTGCCGCATCCTCCCTGACGCCATGATTTACATGGACTACCTGCAGGGAAATCCCCAAAACTGCCCGCAATTCCAGCAACACAAACAAGAGGCAAATAGAATCTGCCCCTCCCGATACGCCCAGCACCACTTTGTCCCCCGCCTGAAACATTGTATGCTTTCGACAATATGCCAATACCTTATTTTCGGTATTTTTTTGCTTTGTTTCATTCACTTTCATATCTTAAATATACTGATATTTCGGGCAAAATGCAATCATTATTTGCTTTGAAATACCTCCAGCACCAGAATCGTCATATCATCCTTAATATGGCCACCGCTGCACTTTAAAGCAAACTGTAAGATCCGCTGCGCCAACTCCGCGGGGGAACATTCCCTCATATCACGGATATACTGACAGAGCATTTCCTCATAATTACCCGCACTGAAGGCATCCAGCACACCGTCCGTCACCATGATCAAAAAATCATTGTCCATCAGCTCTCTTGTAACCAGTTCATCACCGCTTCTGAAGAAAATACCCAGGGGCAACCGGTTCATGGTAATGGGCTCCACAAAAACACTGCTCTTGATAAAGGATGCCGCTGCACCCATTTTCCGGAACTCGCATTTTCCGGTATACAAATCCAGGCTGCATACATCCAATGTGGACATATTTACCGGTTCCCCCGCTGCCAGCAGGGTATTATTTACAATATTAATAGCAGAAGCCTCCGAATGCCCTGCCTCCAACAAGGTTTCCATGCGCTCTATTACCGTCCGGCTCTCTCGGTCAGCTCTTTCGCCCGACCCCATACCGTCAGAAAGCAATACCACCAGTTTTCCACAATCCATCTCCATGATGGAATAGTTATCCCCGGAAACCTTCTCCTGCTCCCTGGTCGCCCGTGCATAACCGGTCAACACCAGAAACGGCGTATCCTCCACAAAGAAAAATGTGCGTTCGCAATGATCCACCAGATAGGGACTTCTGGTAGACACATTCAGCCGCTTGTCCAGCACCACGGACAGCATGTCCGCCACGTCCCGAACCGTGTAACCGCCAGTCCTTTCACTGTACATGGTCACACTTAAGGTATACCTGCCGGAATTCTGCTCCTCTATGTAATACATATCTTTTACTACGATTCTTTCCTTCCATAAAAGGCGGGCGACTCGCTTTTTCACTCTCTCCGGTAAATGAATGCACACTACCGCTTCCTCTGCCACCTTCTGCAGAATCTGGGACATTTCCTCCAGATTATCCTTCAGCGCCTGCTGGGATTCATAAGACCGGCGTTCCTTCAAAAGCTCCTCCCGGCTGCGTTTCTCCTCAAATTCCACCCCTGTAAAGCTTCCTGCCAGTTCCCGAAAAGAATCTGCATAAGTCAACAATCGTTTTCTTCCGTACTCACCAAAAATTTTTTCATGGGTTCTCATGATACCACTTTTTTTGATATCTTCCTTCTCCGCTATCATCGCTACCTCTTTTCTGTTGAGACCTTCTTCCCACAACCATAAGTAACGTATATTATAACGGTAAGGCCATATATATTTTGTCAAAAACTGGTCTGCTATCACGGGTTTTCATTGACAAATTAAGTGCAAAAAAGCATCCCTTTTCCTGCATCTACTCTTCCTTAAATATGATTTCGTCCTCAAACACCAGCCCCAGTACCTTCTGGGCAATCTCGATGATATACATCTTGCTCTGGGTATACTTATCATATTCCTCGATTTCCTGGGTGCGCTGATGCTCGGATGCAATCTGAGCATCCACCTGTGCAGCCTTTGCCTGCAGACTCTCCAGCTTACCTGTCAGCTCAATACCCTTTATGCCCACAACAACCAACAGCAAAAGCACCACCAGCATCACAAGGAACATACTGAATCGGTTCTGCATCCTTCTGCGATATGCAACTTTTCTTCTCCCGGTTCTTTTCTCCATCTACCTCTCCCGTTTCAAAACGTCCTGTCCGAGAACATATCCTTTTCTTCTCGCACTCTTAACGTTTACATAATCTTATTTTAAGGAGTTTTCTGTCAGATTTCAACCTTATTTTAAAAATTCGTCGGAATCTTTGTACTATTTTTCGAAAAAAGAGAGACATATAGTGCACATAGTACCTGCCCAGCAGCTTTTTATATACAAAAATACCTGCCACCGCTCCCACAATGGAAAACCATCGCATCATGCCGTTGCTTTCATGATACATCAGCAAAAAGACTTCTCCTCCAAGATATATCCAGAAAGCAATGTCCTCCAGAGACACAAAAAACGTATTGTGAGCCACTATCCTGCGAAAAATCCGGATATTATCGTACAAAAACGCCAGATACACGCCCATGATGGTAGAATGCAGCAGAAACAAATTTTCATTCTCCATGGCCTTACCGGAACATCCTCTCCCACAGAGATTCTTTCTTGCCGCCCATACCTCCTGTATCGGAGTAAATCAGGCTGTCTATTTTACCGTCAATATCTACCTCGCCCCGCTCCAGAGTCAGTCTGCTCACATGCAGATCCTCACCCTTAATCTGCAGCATGCCCTGTTCTGTCTCCAACAGAACCTCCCGCACATCAAATGACAACACATCATTCACGCCATTGATCATACACAGGCGGCGGTTCGTCATCGATATCTTATGCATGCGGCTGCTTGCTCCTAAATCTTCCATATGCCCTCACATGATATCCCTTTTGTAAATTATATGAGGCAGCTTCTCCAAATATGACTGAAATCTGTCGGGCAATCCCTTTGCTTCTTCTTGGCACTTAATCTGCCGGAAACGCATTGTCTCTTCTTGACACCTGCTCTGCCGGAAGAGTTCTGCTTCTTCATGACACCTAAATATATCGGAAAAGTTCTTTCGCCTCTTCCTTTTTGACCGTTTCCTGCACGTCCAGCACTTCCACCTTTACTTCCTTATTACCAAAGGAAATGGTAATAATATCCCCTTCCTTTACGTTGGCGGAGGCCTTTGCCGGCTTATCATTAATGAACACCCGTCCGCTGTCACAGGCCTCATTGGCAATGGTACGCCTCTTGATCAATCTTGAGACTTTTAAATACTTGTCTAATCTCATATATACCTCTTTTCTGGTTTTCAGAAGCAGCGGGGGCATCTTCTGGCAGAAAAGAGTCCTGCATTGGAATCTTTTCTGCCGGAAGGTGCACTCTACTGTTTTCGAAAAATAAGAGAATCTGTTGCCAGATTCTCTTAACGTAAGTTCTTTATTAATTAAGCGTTGATCATATCCTTTAATGCCTTACCAGCTTTGAACTTAGGAGCCTTGGAAGCTGCGATCTTCATTACTTCGCCGCTCTGAGGATTTCTTCCTTCTCTTTCCGCTCTTTCCGATACTTCAAAAGTACCGAAACCAACTACCTGTACTTTTTCGCCCTTTTTTAATTCTTCTGCAACTACGTCTGTGAAAGCCTTTAATGCCTTTTCAGCATCTTTCTTTGTCATACCGGCTGCTTCTGCAACCGCAGCGATCAATTCTGTTTTGTTCATCGTAAAAATACCTCCATCTTAATCTTCTATTATTTACCTTGACTGATTCTATGTCATGAAACGTCTATAATTATATATATCTTTTTTCCTGATATTTGTCAAGGCATTTCCCTCGATTTATGAAGGTATTTGCAGGATTTATAAAGCTTTTCAGGCTTCTCTTGGTTTTAGCGGGACGCTTCGGCACTACATAAGATGCTTTGCGTTCACATATTCCTCTCAAAAGCTGCTTTCCTGTGGGAAAACCTCCCGCAAAAATGCCTGTTTCTCCTTCTCCTGACTGATGACCCTTTCCAGCTTCTCCAGATTCTTTTCCGGAATCCATGCCTTTCCGGAATTATAATAGAAATTGGCTATCTTCCAGAATTTCTCCGGATAGGCAAACCGGTAATACAGATCCATCCGGGAATAATCATCCAGACTGCGGATTGCCACATAAGATGCCAACAGCTCCTGTCCCAGTGGAATCAGCCAGTTGTTTTTCTCCATGACCTTGCGCAGGAACAGATATACATCCCTGATAGGATTATCCGCCTGAAGCTTCTCAAAGTTGATAATACGCCAGCCCTCCTGGGTACGGATAATATTGTGATATTGGTAATCCCCATGGCAGAAGGAGAAGGACGTTCCCTGTCCTTCTTCCAGCTCCCGCCAGCTTTCCGTTACCCGGCAGGCCTGATTTACAAAATACTCCATTACCCCCAAAAGACGCATTTCAAAAATCTGCTTCTGTCCTTTCTTCTTCAAATAAGACCATACACGGGTCAGCTCCCGGTTATGCTTTTCATACTCTTTCAGGGGTGAGTATGGCACCGGGTAAGTCAGCCTGTGTTCAGCAGAAGCTTCCCTTTGTTTATCCGCTTCCCCTCTGCTGCACAAATTCTTTTCCCGGCCTGCGTCCAGCACCTGCTCCTCTTTTATCTCGATATCCTGCGGCAGCACTGCCCCCTCCATACAATGGTGGAGTCTGGCCAGCTGCTGTATGGCCTCCACACATTCCCTTCCATCATAGATATTGCATTCACTGCCTTCATAATAAGTTTTCACTATATAATAGACGCCGTCATGATCCTTTACATACAGTTGATTTTCCTTGCAGGCAAGCAACTCTTCTGCCTGCACCAATCCCAGTTCTTTAATCCGCTGTAATATCTGTTGCTGCAATTCCAGTCTCTGTGGATTGCCTCTATACTCTTTCAGGGTAATGCTTCCTTGTCTTGTATCACATATAAAAGCACCCCGCCCCTTTCTGGTTCGAAGTACTTCTATATCATATTGCTCTAATAAAGATATCGCTCTGTCATTCACCTTAAGCTCCCCCATATATAAATTAGAACTTTCTGTCCTAACCTATCATATGAAAGACCTTCAAAAAGTATGTTATTCCAGTCCGATTCTCTTGAGCAAAATCTCTTTTTGATTGTCCTGTGGATGGTCCAGCACATGCTCTAACAATATGTGCAGCATATTTCCGATTTCTTTCCCCGGCTTCACGCCCTTTGCAATCAGGTCGCTTCCTGTAACAGCAAGGCTCTTTAAGGATACGCACTGTGCTTGTGCTATGATTTCCTGATACATCTGTCTGCCCTTTTCCAGACCTGCCAGCTTCTCTTCCCGCAGATAATTGCTCTGAGCCAGGATATCTGCTTTTTTCACATCATATAACAACGGGAAGATATCTTCTCCAATCTTATTGATGCCCCTTCTGACAAATCTTTTATCCGGATTCACACCGTTGCCGTAATCATGGTATTCCACCAGACATACTACTTTTTGCAGGGTATCATTGTCAAAACGCAAACGCTTTAATATCTTGCGGGTCATCTCCGCGCCAATCTTCTGGTGTCCGTAAAAATGGGTACAGCCCTTCTCATCCGTAGACAGAGCCGCCGGCTTTCCGATATCATGAAACAGCATAGTCAGCCGCAGGATCTTATCCCCCGGTACTTGCGTCAACGCATGCAAAGTATGCTCTCCCACACTATAGCAATGATGGGCATGGATCTGCTCCGTCTCCATACACACATCAAATTCCGGAAGGATTACCTTTGTCACGCCGGTTTCATAGGCGGCCCGAAGATAATCGGGATGGGGTGAAACCAACAGTTTGATCAGCTCCGTCTGGATTCGCTCCGCACTGATATGGGACAGATTTCCGGCCAGCCTGCAGATGGCCTTGCGCGTGCCCTCCTCAATTTCATAACCCAGCTGCGCCGAAAACCGGATCGCCCGCATCATCCGCAGAGCATCCTCTGTAAAACGTTCCTCCGGGTTTCCTACACATCGGATGGTCTTTCTCTCAATATCCTCCATACCGCCGAATACATCCACCAGTCCGGCGATCTCATTATATGCCATAGCATTGATGGTAAAATCCCTTCGCTTCAGATCCTCCACCAGATTGGCCGTAAAAATCACTTCCTTCGGATGTCGGCTGTCCTCATACTCCCCATCGATCCGGTAAGTGGTCACTTCAAACCCTTCCTTCTCCAGCATGACAGTCACGGTTCCGTGCTCAATCCCCGTATCAATGGTACGGCGAAACAACGCCTTTACCTGATCCGGTTGGGCAGAGGTGGTAATATCCCAGTCGTCCGGCATCCTGCCCAGGATCGAATCCCTGATACAGCCTCCTACTGCGAAAGCCTCATACCCAGCCTGCGTAATCGTATCCATTATGAACTTTACTTTTTCCGGTAATATTATCTTCATTATTCCTTCTTTCCTTGCATAGCTGCTTGCGGAAACTCTTAATTTTATAAAGCGAAACCCCCTCCGGAGTTTCGCTTTTATGTGTACGTTTATGCTTTATTCCGCTGCTGGGCTGGAATATGCTTCCGCAGATCATTTTCCCTCACTGGATGCCTCGCCGGTACTCTCGTCAGCCGCATCAGAAGATGCTTGCACCTCTGCATGAAGGTATGCTAATTTCCCCTTCGGATCTTCTATTTCCATTTCAGCCGCTGCCTCTTCCAAGAATGCCGTCAAAGCCGCCTCTAACAATACATTCTCTGCTTCCAGTTTCCAGGCAACCTCATTTTCCCCTACATAGTATAATACATAATTACTTCCGTCCTCCGTGGACACAGCTGTAGTATCGCCGGCTGCTCTTTTTGCTTCGAACCATTCCGCAAAATCCGTTCCGAAATAAGATGCGGTAACTCCGGAATATAAGCCGCCTGTAGATGCGCCGCCCGCTTCATCATATTTTGCAACAAGCTGCTGGAAGCTTTCTTCCGTTGCTTCGCCGGCCTTCCATTCATCCAGAATGGTCTGTGCTTTTGTAGCAGTGGAATAAATCATACGAACATCATAAGTATCCGATTCATCACGATATCGTTTGTCAAAGGAAACTACCAAATATCTGTTGTAGCTGGTATCCTCTACAATTGCAGTATCCCCGGATTTTCTGCCTTCATCAAATAAAAATTCTTTCACTAAGGACTTTACACTGCTCGCTCGCTCTGCCAGATACTCTTCGCCATCCTTCGCAACCGTCTTTTCTGCCTCTTGGGCCGCTTTCTTAGCTTCTTTCATCGCAGCTTCAATTTCTTCTTTGGTAGGTTCATAGGCGATTACGTTGCCATCTTTATCCTTTTCCACGGTTCCGTCAGGAGCTGTAGTAGGAAGCTCTGCCTCCACAATTGTCATGCGATAATCGACACAATCATAAGATGCCTTGTCCCTTTCGTATTCCGCCTTTATTTCTTCCTCAGACGGCGCAAGCTCCTCCACTAACTTTGCATAATATGCAGAAATATATAAAGATTCTTCAAAATATGGCTTTATTCTGTCCCAAGTAGCAAGAGAACCATAATTTGCGGTAAGGAAAGCCTTCAGAGAAAGGCTGTTTTCTGCCGCTGCTTCTTCTAAGTTACTCTTCAATTCTGCACAGTCCTCTGTGGTATCATAGGTAAAGCCTGCTTCCATAGCCTTCGCCTTTAACCCTTTGTTGCTTGCAATATTCTCTGCGGTCATCTGCGCAAAATAATCACCATAGGTCATCGTATCATTATACATCTGATATTCCAGTGTGCTGGTGTCAGCGATGCCGAGCATAGACAGATACGGACCCACCTGATTTATATAGTTGCTTTTTACGGAAGTGTAATTAAAATCAAACTCTACCCGGGTAACCTTCTCTCCCCCAACTTTAATATAAGTACCGTTTACTGCAATCCATGTACGAATCGGGAAGGACAATATAAATATTGCCAGTGCAGCCACAAGAGCAATACCGATGATGGTACCTTTCCGTTCTTCTTTCTTTGCCTTTGCAGCTTCTTCTTTGCGTCTCTGGATTTTGCGGTCATATTTTGTCATGACTTTTTCATTCTCTGTTACTTTCGCAACATTTTTCTTATCAGACATTGTGATGTCTCCTCCTTGATATATTAAATTTTGACGATTGCGATGTATATATCATTTCATATGCGTCCAAATGGAATATCCTTCAGACCCACTGACTTTAAATCACTTCGCATCACAAAAACTTGCCTTAGTTATAATATCATATCGTTTTTTGGACAAAATGTAAATCTTTTTGTCTGGAAAAGTGCGAAAAACACATAAAAAACACAAATTACTGTCAGATCAACAGCCTTCCAAACCCCTTTTAAGACTCACGATTTTATGAATCACAATTTTCTCAAACAACCTAAGGAGTCTTGACTATTGTTTTTATAATGGCTTATACTATGTTTAGTGGAAATATTTTGTAATCCAAATTATTTCAATTAACAAAATATATGAAAGGATAGGTAAGCAATATGTATATGGAAGCTTACAAACGCTGGCTGGAAGCCGATTTGGAAGACGCTGCATTAAAAGCAGAGCTGGAGAAGATCGCCGGCAATGAAGAAGAAATCAAGGACCGCTTCGCGGTGTCCCTGAAATTCGGTACTGCGGGCTTACGCGGAGTTCTGGGTGCAGGTACTAACCGCATGAACATTTATGTTGTTCGTCAGGCCACTCAGGGGCTGGCTAACTGGGTAAAGACCCAAGGGGGTAATCAGCTGGTTGCCATCAGCTACGACAGCCGTATCAACAGTGATGTATTTGCCAAAACAGCTGCCTGCGTGCTGGCTGCCAACGGCATCAAGGTGCGTATTTATGACGAACTGATGCCCGTTCCGGCACTAAGCTTTGCCACACGCTACTATGAGGCAAATGCAGGTATCATGGTTACCGCATCCCACAACCCTGCAAAATACAATGGATACAAGGCTTACGGTCCTGATGGCTGCCAGATGACCGATGAAGCTGCAGATATCGTTTACACTCAGATTCAGAAGACCGATATTCTTACCGGTGCCAAAATGATGTCCTTTGAAGACGGTATGGCTGCCGGCCTTATCGAATACGTGGGAGAAGATTGTAAAGAAGCTCTCTACGAAGCCATCAAGGCTCGCAGTGTACGTCCCGGTCTGTGCAAAACCGCCGGCCTGAAGCTGGTTTATTCCCCATTAAACGGTTCCGGTCTGGTGCCTGTAATGCGTATTTTAAATGATATCGGTATTGACGATATTACCATTGTACCTGAGCAGAAATATCCGGACGGCAACTTCCCTACCTGCCCTTATCCGAACCCTGAAATCTTCGAAGCCCTTCGTTTGGGGCTGGAGCTGGCCAAGGCCTCCGATGCAGACCTGATGCTGGCTACCGATCCGGATGCTGACCGCGTGGGCATCGCTATCAAATGCCCGGATGGTACTTACGAGCTGGTTTCCGGTAATGAAGTGGGTGTGTTATTATTAGATTACATCTGTGCAGGCCGGATAGAAAACGGAACCATGCCTGCTAACCCTGTGGCAGTAAAATCCATTGTTTCCACCCCGCTGGCAGATGCAGTAGCTGCCAACTATGGAGTGGAGCTTCGCAGCGTACTTACGGGCTTTAAGTGGATCGGCGATCAGATCGCCGGCCTGGAAGCTGCCGGTGAAGTAGACCGCTTCCTCTTCGGCTTCGAGGAGAGCTACGGTTACCTGGCAGGCCCCTATGTGCGTGACAAGGATGCCATCATCGGCTCCATGCTGATCTGCGAAATGGCCGCTTACTACCGCACCATCGGCTCCTCCATCAAACAACGCCTGGAGGAGATCTACACCCAGTACGGCCGTTACCTAAACAAAGTGGACAGCTTCGAATTCCCTGGGCTCTCTGGCATGGATAAGATGGCCGGTATCATGAATGACCTGCGAAACAATCCTCCCAAGGAAATCGGCGGCTACCCGGTAGTTAAGGTTACCGACTATAAAAAACCGGAAGAAACCGGTCTGCCTCCATCCAATGTGCTGATCTATGCACTGGAGGGCGGCGCCACCGTAGTGGTTCGTCCTTCCGGTACCGAACCCAAGATTAAGGTCTACTTTACCACTCTCGGCAAGGATCTGGCGAAAGCTAAGGCACAGAAGGATACCTTGGCGCAAGCGCTCAGCCCATTGTTTTCGTAGATTTGTACTAATTGATGCTTTCCATTTAATGTATTTTTTACGGGGTAAGGCCATCCCTTACCCCGTACTTTTGTGCTTTCGTTTTCTTTCCATTCCGGGACAGCTGCCAATACATGGCCTGCATCGCTTTATCCCGCATTGCTTGCGGCAATCTTTACCTTGCTCCACAGGTTGCTGATGATCTTGCGGGTCTCCGCATTGTAGAAGAACACCTCATCCTTTTCATAGCCGGTCCGAGGCAGGTATGCATTGATCCCCTCGTAATCGCCGCCCTCTGAGGACAGATCCTCCATTACCTCCTGATTGGGGGAGGTGTAGCCTACATAAGCCGAATTGCCGTAGGCGATCTCGTAGGCTGTGACAAAATTGATAAATTCATGAGCCAGCTGGGGATTCTCCGCATTGGCAGGGATAACCATGGAGTCAAACCATAGGTTTGTTCCCTCCGAAGGCATGAAGAAGCCCATGTCCTCATTCTCGCTCATAATATATGCAGCGTCGCCGGAGTAGCAAAGTCCCAGTGCTTTTCTGCCCTGTGCCATGTTGTCGATGATTTCATCCGTTACAATTTCCGGTTCCATGGTGGTCACACACTGTACCAGCCAGTGGTAAGCAGCCTGA
>JAZNXM010000115.1:0-15958 GCA_045593865.1 Acetatifactor sp.
ATCCAGAAGATAGCGTTTACAGGAGCATCAATCTTGTCTACACGGTTAGGAGACCATAACTTAGACTTGATAGCACGACCGTTACCATTTCTGATATCTTCGGTTACTAACTGAATCTTTCCTTCAGAGTCATATGTACAAGAGCAGTTCTGAGCAGACAGCAAGTAAGCATTGTCAGCACATCCGGTAGGATAGTCAGCAGTCTTGTCAAAGTATGTAGGCTCAAGAGCTACAGATGCACAGGTATCCGTATTGATGATGAAAGCATCGTCGTGAAGGACTTTGATTTCATACTTGCCGCCGTGCTTAGCATGAGTCAGAGTGGACTTACCGGATCCGGACAGACCATATACAGAAGCAACATACTTGGAACCATCAGCAAGGATGTATTCCTTCTGTCCGCCGTGGCAGGATGCATAACCATTTCTGTTAGCAATAGCCCAAGCCATGGTCAGAGTACCCTTCTTGTGCTCACCGAAGTATCTCATACCAAGGATAGCTGCACAGTTCTGGTTGGTATCAAAATAGCAAAGGGTAAGAGGATCGCTTAAGCAGCTGTAATCAACGTCAGGTCTGTTTCCGGGAACCCACTGAGGATCAGAGAAAATGTAGATATCCGCTTCTTTGCCATCGCCTACAGCTTTGGAATTCTTGTACATCTTAACATATTCGTCAGACATATACTGGAAGTTGATCATCCAGTTGTAAAGGATGTTCTCTTCTCCTTCCGGAATCAGAAGGTGAGCCTTTACCATGAATTCAGGATCAAGACCTACGAAGCACTCTGCATGGTACATGGTTTTCCAACGAGTTTCATAGATAGCGTCCATAACAACCTTGTCAAGCTTCTTCTCATCAACCCCGGGTTCGCCCTTAATACGACGAGCCTGTGCGTAACGGCCGGTTACGGCACCATCGTTGAATAATAAAACTTTTGCGTCCTTCTCAAGACCGAATTCTTCACCTCTTAAAACAGGCATATCAGTTACAACTGTACCCGGAGAATTCTTTGCTAATTCATAAGCTTCTTTTAAGGTGTTAACTTTAACAACATTGTTACCATAGAAAGCAGCTTCAATGATAGAACGTGTTGTGCTAAAACCTACTTTGCCCGCACCGATCTCATTAATCGGATAATAAGCCTTTGTTGACATATTAAACGTCCTCCTTAAAAATTGTATTTTATCGATGCCTGCAGTAATATGCGGTGCATCAAATATTTTGATCTAGAGGGGTTAGGAATATTTAAATCCCAAAGAATATATGCATTCCCCTGCAGAAAATATACGTTCAAAAACACCTTCCGCATTTAACCCATCGTTCTTCGCATAACATTATCTCAAAGAACTGAATAAAAGTCAATAAATCCAGAAAGAATTTTATATAGATTTTACGATTTATACCTCATGTGTTGCTTCCTTCAGCCATGCTCTCTCTTCCTCCGGAATCAAGGGCGCAATGTTTTCGTAAACAGCCTTATGGTATGCATTCAGGTATGCACGTTGGGTATCATTCAAATACTTCACATCGATAGCATCCAGATCAATGGGTGCAAAGGTATATGTCTCAAATTCCATAAACTGACCGTATTCATTCTTGGCAGTCTTCTTTGCTACCATTACGTTCTCAATACGGATGCCATGGCTGCCTGCAACATAGACACCAGGCTCGTTTGTCAGGTCCATTCCCTCTTCGATCAAAGCCTCGTTCACAGTATCGCTATATTTCCAGCGCAGGTTCTGAGGGCCTTCGTGAACGTTCAGGATATATCCGACACCATGTCCGGTACCACACTGATAATCCATATTAATACTCCAGAGCGGCTGTCTCGCTAAAATATCCAGATTTCTTCCGGTACAGCCATAAAGCCATTTTGCGTTGCTAAGCTGCAGCATGCCCGCTGCCGTCAATGTATAGTGCTTCTTGATTTCATCAGAAATCGGTCCCAGTACAATGGTTCTGGTAATATCAGTAGTACCTCCCATGTATTGACCACCCGAGTCAATCAAAAGCATGCCCTCCGGCTCTAATACAACAGGCTTCTCTGCATCCGGATGATAATGCATCATTGCCGCATTTGCCTTGTATGCAGAAATGGTATGAAAGGATAAATCCATGAATTCCGGAATCTCTCTTCTCAGACTTTCCAAATGGTCAGCGGCGGTAATTTCGGTAATCTGTGTTTTGCCGATGTTCTTCTTCAGCCAATAAATGAACCGGGTCACTGCAGCACTGTCCTTTAAGTAAATTTTCTTCATATATGAAAGCTCTACCGGATTTTTTACCGCCTTTAACAGCTCTGTAGGGTTCTTCGCCTCCACAATCTCATGTTTATCACTAAGTGTTTTATATAATGCATAACTGCAATATTTCTTGTCAGCCAGCACTTTCTTGCCGGCTTCCAGATTCTGCAGAAAAATAACGATTTCGCTGTATTCCTTAAGGATGATGTTCTTTTCAGCCAGATATGCCTTCACAGCATCATTCAGAGCCTTACTCTGGATAAACAGAATCGCTTCCTCCTTTGTAATATAGCTGTAGCACAATGCAACAGGATTACATTCCACATCACAGCCACGGATATTATAAAGCCACATCAGATCATCCAGTTTACTTAAAAGAAACGCTTCCGCGCCTGTTTTTTCCATAATTTCTCTTACCTGTGCAAGCTTGTCCTCACAGCTTACACCTGCAATTTCTTCCGGAAGAATCATTACCGGACCTGCAGGAAGCTTTGGTCTGCCATCCCATAGTTCTCCTGCCAGATCCATATTATATACAACCTGTATGCCCTTTTTCCCAAGCTTCTTCTCAAGACTTGTACCGATACCGGTGGAAACCACTCTGCCGTCAAAGCCAAGAATCTCCCCTTCCCTCATCTTTTCACTTAGGAATTTTTCAATAGTAGGCACGTTCTCGTTAGCCATCTTAAATAAGGTAACACCGGTACCTTCCAGCTCTTTCTCAGCCTGGATATAATAACGTCCGTCCGTCCAGAGTCCTGCGCCCTCCTGCCATACTACCAGCGTTCCGTTAGAACCGGTAAAGCCGCAGAAATACTGTCTTACTGCAAAATATTCATTTACATATTCAGAATTATGAAAATCCGCAGTGGGAATCATATAATACTGAATACCCGCAGCTGCCATGGCTTCACGCAGTGCTCTTAACCGGTTTTGAATCATTAAATTCTCCATATTGATGGTCGTCCCTTTCATCATAATCTTCTGTTACCTGTTAAACTCTGCCAATCTACATACCATCAGGCAGCCGGTTCACACGTCCATCTTGTACAATCATATCCACATAACCGAATGACCGCTGCAAATTAGTATCCCCTGGTCAACTCGCCCTTGCACAGACCGATAGCTCTGGAGGTACCGATGCGGTCACAGCCCAGCTCGATAAAGGTCCGCAAATCCTCCAGCGAAGATACACCACCTGCTGCCTTGATCTTTACGTCCGGACCGATATGTTCCCGAAACAGCTTCACATCCTCCGCTGTTGCACCGCCTGTCCCAAAACCGGTGGATGTCTTGATATAATCTGCGCCTGCATTGGTCACAGCCTTGCACATAGCGATTTTTTCTTCCTGGGTCAGGTAGCAGGCTTCAATGATAACCTTCAATATATGTTTTCCGCATGCCTCTTTAATGGTGCGGATCTCCTCCTCCACCTTATCATACAGACCATTCTTCACATGGGAAACATTGATTACCATGTCAATTTCATTACAGCCCTGCTTAATTGCCTCTGCTGCCTCAGCCACCTTGGCTTCTGTTACCTGATAACCCAGCGGGAAACCGATGACTGTGCAGATATTGATCCTGTTGCCATATTTCTCATGCACCCTTGCAACATAGGTGGGCGGAATACACACAGAAGCCGTTTCATACTCTATCGCTTCTTCACACAGAGCCACAATCTCCTCCCATGTGCAAAAAGCCTGTAATTTGGTATGATCCACACGTTTTAGCATGTCCTTAACTTCCATTATACTATACCTCATTCATAAAATTTTAATGCATTCAGCTCTGCAAACACACCTACGCTGAAATACACATCTATAATACAATATCATACATAAAAAATCCAGTCAAAATAACCTGCCTGCGTTCTATGTTCCATGTGATCATAAGGATATTTTCACAATAAGGATTACAATGCAACCTTCAATAAATAATTGGAAAAATCAGGTGCTTGCAAATATTTTTTAAATATGATAATATATAATTCCTGCATGAGATATATGCGGGAATCATCCGGGCTAGTAAAGGTTTCGACGGGGGTCTTGCATTAGGAGAAGCTATCCGTTGCGACACGTTAATCGCAAAATTAAAAATAAACGCTGAAGATAATTTAGCATACGCTGCCTAATGGCAGCTGTCCGCTCTAGGGCACTCACACCCTGGAATCCGGGCATCGACCATGTGAGAAACGACATGCATTAAGCTTTGCGTGCATGGGCGTATTATGAAGCTACTGAATATGTCAGGCTGTTTGTTTCCTGACATAGGAGGGAACAGGCGGAAGCAAGTTCCGCTGAGATAACAAACTATGATAGTAGAAGTACAGGGAATGGGCTTTCGGACGCGGGTTCGACTCCCGCCTGGTCCACTCAAAAATGAAAGAAGCTGTTGTTTCGATAGATTGGCATGCTCCATCTATCGAAACAACAGCTTCTTATGCTTGATCTTTAAGTGTCAATTAATAAATGCTCTTCCGCCCATTGTGTCAGTTCTTATTTATTGATGCTTCCATCCTTACAATATACAGTATATTCTCCAGTACTACTGTTCCACCATCAACTTCCGGTAAACCATATATTTCTGACACCGCAGGATCGTAACCCAAGCCCCACCGTTCGGTATACTCTTTTCCATTTTCCAATATTTCATACCAGCTCATTCGGGAAAAACCGGAGTTTAGGACAAGTTCCTTTATTCTATTGTTATCACAGCCCGGTACATCAAGCATCCGAAAAATGACGCCTCTTTCTGTATATCAGAACGACACATGTGCTTAAACAGTGAACAAACTTTTACCACCTATATCTTCTTACAAGAACTTGCGCATATCCAAAGTCAGCTGGTGTTCGAGATTAATTAATCGCTTAGCAATGTCTTTGGATTGTTCATCGGCTGCCTTATATTGATTCAAATATTTGTTCAGGGATTTTACGCCCATATTACATCCATCCGTCATCAAATCCGCAATGGTATGTTCTGTTTCGTTCATTGCCAGCTTCATATTGGTCTTTATCCAAGACATACCTTTCGCAAGGGGATTTGGTTCCTTACCATCATCCTGATATTTATCCAATAATTTCTGAATTTCACTCTTAATCTTATCATGCTCGTCCTTACATTCCGTCAGATATTTCTTCAATTCATCAGAATTAACATATTCCAAAACCTCATCGATGGATTCTACACCCATCTTGACTCCCGCATCACATTCACGAAGCAATTTTATTGTATCTTGTTCTATCATATTAGTTACATCCTTTCTTTTTGATAGATTAAGTATTTCCATATTTGCAACTTTCATACTATTAATTAAAACATCGCAACCCAGAATCGAATTTGAGAATATGGTTTCAGATAGGTCGACTAAGGGCACTCAAGTCTTGCCTTGAGTGCCCTTAAAAAAATTAATCCAACACAATTTCACCAAAATATTTCGCTTTGTGGAAACATGGGGTGGGATTTTCCACTTTATTCCACATACCGTAATGTGGATATTCTGTCTTGTCTCCACACTTGTAGAAATTCGCTTTCATGGTCATGCCCTCTTCAAATTCATACCCGGGAATAAACTTCTTAATCCATGTAAACGGTACGGTATAAGAAATCTCCCAGGTGGTTTCATTGATGACAGCCTTGATATTGAGAGCTTCCACATCCTCAACATCTAAAAGTGTTTTTTCGCCACGGTCATTCTTAAAAGTTACATACATGGTTCCATTGGCATTGACTTCAAAGTTAAAATATTTGTCACAGATTTCCGGTGCAAACATTACGAACCATTCCACACAGCTGTCCAAATGAACATAATGCTGATGTCTGGTCTCCACCCTTCTTGGATTGCTTTCCTGCGCCACAATATGCATATGGAAGCCTCCCTCCACCAGACTTAAGGTGTATTCAACCTCCGGCTCATAACCATTTTCTTCCCATTGATAATGCTTCAGGGCAAATTTCTTATCTTTCATCTTACGTGCCTCCTAAATAAAATATATCAATTCTTCAAATTGACGGTTTTTCATATTCAAAAACACCTTGCGCGTTCCTCGTTCATACTTCTCGTTATATTATAAATTCCTGATTTTAAACTCTTTTTCAGCTTCGCGCTTCATGTCCTTCTTGGCAATATCCGCTCTCTTGTCATAAAGCTTCTTACCTCTTGCCAGACCAACTTCTACCTTGACCTTGCCTTCTTTAAAATATACCTGCAGAGGAACCAAGGTATATCCTTTTTCGGCAACCTTGCCGGCCATCTTATTGATTTCGTACTTGTGAAGCAGCAGTTTCTTCACACGCAAAGGATCTTTATTAAAGATATTACCCTTTTCGTAAGGGCTTACGTGCATGCCATAAACGAACATCTCACCGTTCTCAATGCGGATAAAGGATTCCTTCACGCTGCATTTTCCCATACGCATACTCTTTACTTCCGTTCCGTGGAGCACGATACCTGCTTCATAAGTTTCATCTATAAAATAATCATGGTAGGCTTTTTTGTTGTTTGCAACCAGCTTCTGGGTTTCCTTCTTAGCCATAATGCCTCCTAAAACACCTGTCTCCTACTGTTTTATAGTGAATGCTCACCCTGTCAAAATCGGCAGAAGATTTCTCTTACAGTCTAACATATCCGTCCCGGCAAATCAATGTTTCTTTGCAGTACTGGCCAAATTTTATCCTTACATTGTTGACTAAATTATATTACATTTGCAACAATGCAGTTTTTGCATCAGCCTGCTGTTTTCTGACCTGGGATTAAGGATGAACCCTTACTCATATTTCATCAACGTCCGCCAGCACAAAATCCACTGTTCTTGTCAAACGGTCCGTTGCTACAGCCATGACCTTCACCGGCATGCCCAGCTTGTAGGTCATACCGGTAGTTTCTCCTACCAGCTCATAAGTCTCTTCCCTATAATAAAAATAATCTCCGGGTATCTTGGATACATGAACCAAACCTTCCACCGTGTTTGGCAGCTCCACATACATGCCCCAGGCAGTAATACCGGATATCACCCCTTCAAATACTTCTCCAAGATGAGACTCCATGTATTCCGCTTTCTTCAGCTTATCGGTCTCTCGCTCCGCTTCATCCGCTCTTCGCTCCGTTTCGGAGGAATGCCTTGCCACCTCAGGCAGAATCTTCTTGTAGTGGTCTACACGAAGGTCTTTCAAACGCCCTCTCAGCTGTTCCTTTATCATTCTATGAATCTGCAGGTCAGGATATCTCCGGATCGGTGAAGTAAAGTGACAATAATACTGTGCCGCAAGACCAAAGTGTCCGCTGCACTCCACACTGTATTTTGCCTGTTTCATGCTTCGCAGTGCCAGTCTGGAAATCAATGCTTCCTCCGGCTTTCCTACAATCTTGTTCAGGATTTTCTGAATTTCCTTCGGATGAATTTCCTCTCCGGAAGCATGTTTTCCCTTGGAACCCACGCTCTTCATATAGTAACCGAAATTATAAAGGAAAGTCGCCAGCTTCTGAATCTTGTCCGGGTCCGGATTCTCATGGATCCGATAGACAAACGGCAGCTCCTGCCAGTAAAAATGCTGCGCCACGGTTTCATTGGCAGCCAACATAAAGTCCTCAATCAGCATATTTGCCACATTGCGCTCATAAGGCTTGATGGCAATGGGTCTGCCCTGTTCATCCAGATAAATCTTGGACTCAGGGAAGTCAAAATCAATGGCACCGCGGGTTCTGCGCTTTGTACGCAGGATTGCGGAAAGATCTCTCATCTCATGGAACATGGCATCCAGATAACGGTATTTCTCATACTCCGGATGCTCCTGATATACATTTTCTTCTGTTAATATTTGATTTACAACGGTATAGGACATTCTGTGATTGACTTTGATCAGAGATTCGCAGATTTCATAATCCACTATATTGCCCTTCCGGTCGATAGTCATAATACAGCTAAGTGCCAGTCGATCTACGCCTTCATTCAAGGAGCAGATACCATTGGATAATGCGTGGGGAAGCATGGGAATCACTCTGTCCACCAGATAAACACTGGTACCGCGCTTCAAAGCTTCCCGGTCAAGGGCAGAATTTTCCTGCACATAATTGGTCACATCGGCAATATGCACACCCAATTTATAGTTTGTCCCATCAAATGTCACACTGACCGCATCATCCAAGTCCTTGGCATCCTCACCGTCAATGGTTACCATGACTACATCCCGCAGGTCACGTCTGCCGGCCATATCCGCCTCGGATACCTCCTTGGCAACCCGCTCCACCTGATTCATGACCTTTTCCCCAAACTCAACAGGAAGCTCATAACCTCTGACAATGGACAGAATATCCACTCCGGGATCATTGATATGCCCCAGAATCTCTACCACTTTCCCCTCGGGATTTCTTTTGTCGGAACCATAATCCGTTAGTTCCACCACTACCTTGTGACCATTTACCGCGCCTTTGGAACGCTCTACCGGCACGAAAACATCGCTGGACAGCTTCCCATTGTCCGGAACAACAAAACCAAAGTTCTTGGAGTGCTGATACGTTCCCACCACCTGTGTCATGCCTCTGGCAATGATTTTTACCACCTGGGCTTCCTGACGCTTGCCGGTCTTCTCCCCAAGTAGCGCAATCTGCACAGTATCTTTATGAAATGCACCATTTACCTTATCTTCCGAAATATAAAAATCTTCCTCACAACCTTCTACTTCCACAAAGCCAAACCCTTTGGCATTGCTTATAAAAGTACCGGTAAGAAATTTGCCGCTGGACTTAATATACTTCCCCTTCTGAGTCACAGTAAGTCTGCCTTCCGCCAGAAGCTCTTCCATAATCTTACGGAATTCTTCCCTATCTTCTTTTTTTACCTGCAAAAAAACTGCCAACTCTTTCTCCTTCATGGGAACGTAGAGTTCATCGGCAACCAGGTCACAGATTACTTTTTTACGTTTCTCTTTGATATCCATTAAATACCTTTTTCGTCCTTTCGAGTTCGCTTTCACCTTGTTCTTTCCACTGAATCGGCAGACTCGAAACGACTTCGTCCTTTCGAGTTCGCTTTGCTCGCCGGATGCCAGCATGTTCCGCGCTTCCTGCAAGCAGGATCTCGGAACATGCTTACGCCCGGCTCTGCCGATTCTCGCAAAAAAAGACACTCTTTATTATCAAGAGTGTCTTTGGTTGACTAAAATACATTCAAATTTAATACTACAGCAAGAACCAGGAAGCCGATTGCAAGATATTTTGTAATCTTGGCCAACATTCCCTCCATGGAACGGCTCTTATTCTTACCCCAGTATGTCTCTGCCGCACCGCTGATTGCTCCCAGTCCGGCCGATTTACCCTCTTGTAATAAAACCAATGTGGATATGGCTACGCAAACTAATATAAACAAAATTGTCAAAATAATTCTAAGCATATAAAAATCTTCCTTTCAAAGTTCCTCTTTAACCATAATTTGTAAAGCCTATTTACTATAGCATATCTTTTTAAATAATTCAAGGTCTTTTTCCGGAAAACCAACCAAAAATCCAACAAAATCTTGAAAATATCCCTGCTTCACTCTATTGGTCTTCAAAAATCTTCTACTTCAGTTCTTCCTCAATTCTAATGAGCCTGTTATATTTTGCAGTCCGTTCTCCGCGACAGGGCGCACCGGTCTTGATATAGCCTGCATTCAGGGCAACTGCAATATCTGCAATGGTGGTATCCTCAGTCTCACCGGAGCGGTGAGATATAATGGATTTAAAGCCGTTTCTCTTAGCCAAAGCAACCGCCTTCATACTTTCTGTGATAGAGCCAATCTGGTTGACCTTTACAAGCACTGCATTACCGGCTCCCAGCTTAATGCCTGCCATTATCCGCTTCGTATTGGTTACGAACAGATCATCTCCCACCAGCTGTACTCGGTTGCTCAAATGTTTTGTCAAGCATTGCCAGCCATCCCAGTCTTCCTCTGCCAGGCCATCCTCGATGGAACAGATGGGGTATTTTTCAACCAATCTTTCATAATATTCTATCATTTCAATGCGGTTACGGTATACCGGTTTGCCCTTCAGCTGACTCTCTCCGGGGAAATAGTACCTCTTGTATTCTTCCTCATACAGTTCGCTGGCAGCCACATCCAGTGCAAAATGAATTTCCTCCCCAGGCTTATAGCCGCTTGCTACTACTGCTTCCATCAGAAGGTCAAGTGCCGCCTCTGCATCCGGCAGATCCGGCGCAAAACCGCCTTCATCTCCCACACCCGTAGACAGGTTGCGATCCTTCAGAATATTTTTCAGGTTATGATAAATTTCTGCACAGATCTGCAATCTTTCCGCGAAGGTTGCCACTTTGATAGGCATGATCATGAATTCCTGGAAATCCACGGTGTTAGCAGCATGCTTGCCGCCGTTTAAAATGTTCATCATAGGAACGGGCAGTTCCATTCCCTGTACACCACCCAGATAGCGGTAAAGAGGTAAATGCAACGCTTTCGCGGCTGCCTTGGCTACTGCAAGGGATACTGCCAGTACCGCATTTGCACCCAGATTATTCTTATTCTCGGTACCGTCCTCATCAACCATTGCCATATCAATTGCTGTCTGATTGATTGCATTCCTGCCCAGTAGCAGAGGCGCAATCTTTTCATTGATGTTCTTTACGGCATGCTGTACACCCAGTCCGAAATATCTCGGATCCCCGTCACGCAGCTCTACCGCTTCAAACTTGCCGGTGCTGGCGCCCGACGGTACGGATGCATAAGCTTCATATGTTCTATGATCCTCTGTGTTGTTCACAGTGACAACCGCTTCTACTGTGGGATTTCCTCTGGAATCCAGCACTTCTCTTCCGTAGACATTAATAATCTTTAAATAAATCATAAAAGCCTCCTTAATGATAATATCTATGTTTTTCATAGTATTACCAATCAGGAGGCTTTTATTTCAGAAAAAGAGCTTTACTTTTTAATCAACAAGGACTTGCCGGTCATCTCAACAGGCTGTTCCTTGCCCATGATCTGGATCAATGTAGGAACGATATCTGCCAGGCAGCCACCCTCTTTTAAAGTATAAGCGTCATCATAATTTACAAGGATGAAAGGTACTTCGTTAGTAGTATGAGCGGTGAAAGGAGCTCCTGTCTCATAATCAACCAACTGCTCTGCATTACCATGGTCTGCGCAGATGAACATGACGCCGTCCACTTTCTTCAGTGCTTCTACCGCCTTACCTACACATTCATCCACTGCTTCTACAGCCTTGATCGAAGCTGCCTCCACACCGGTATGCCCAACCATGTCAGGGTTCGCAAAGTTGATGATGATCACATCGTATTTATCGGATTTTATTGCATCTGTCAGTTTGTCACATACCTCGTATGCACTCATTTCCGGCTTCAAATCGTAGGTTGCCACATCCTTGGGAGAGTTAACAAGCACTCTGTCCTCTCCTGCGTTAGGAGTCTCCACACCGCCGTTAAAGAAGAAGGTTACGTGAGCATATTTTTCCGTTTCGGCAATTCTTGCCTGTGTCATATTGTTTGCTGCAAGCCATTCACCAAAGGTATTGGTTACAGATACCTTGTGGAATGCTACCTCCTTGTTGGGGATGGTAGGATCATAATCTGAGAATGCAACGAAAGTAATATCCAGACGTTCTCTCTCAAAGCCCCTGAAATCATTATCACAGAATGCTCTGGTAATCTCTCTTGCTCTATCAGGACGGAAGTTGAAGAAGATTACACTGTCCTTGTCCTGAATAGTTGCAACCGGCCTGCCGCCTGCCAGTGCACAGGTAGGCTTTACAAATTCATCCGTTTCTTCTCTGTCGTAGGAAGCCTGGATACCACAGATACCGCATGCCGCAGTCAAGCCTTCACCCTTGGTCATACAATCATATGCAAGCTTTACTCTGTCATAATTATTATCTCTGTCCATTGCATAGTATCTTCCCATAACGGTTGCAATCTTACCTACGCCGATTTCTTCCATCTTGTCAGTCAGAGCGATGGCAAAGTCCTTGCCGCTTGCAGGGGGTGTATCACGTCCGTCCAGGAAACAGTGAACATATACCTTCTCCAGACCGTTTCTCTTAGCCAGCTCAAGCAAGCCGTAAAGATGGGTATTGTGGCTGTGTACACCACCATCGGACAACAGACCCATCATATGAAGAGCACTGTTGTTTTTCTTGCAGTTTTCAACTGCTTTTAATAAGGCAGGATTTTCAAAGAAGGTTCCATCCTGAATCTCCTTGGTAATACGGGTCAGCTCCTGATACACGATGCGGCCAGCACCCATATTCAAATGACCCACCTCAGAGTTACCCATCTGTCCCTCCGGAAGGCCCACTGCCATTCCGCTTGCATTCCCCTTCACAAAAGGGCATTCTGCCATCAATTTATCCATAACAGGAGTCTTTGCTTCATATACTGCATTGGCTTCTGTCTTTTCATTTAATCCATAGCCGTCTAAAATCATTAAAACAACCGGTTTCTTACTCATATTTCCTCCATTTTCCTACCTTGCTAAGGCAAATTACTGCATGTTTTTAACCTTATAAAGTATACACTTATTTTTCCTATCTTGCAACCTGAAAATTTTGAAAATGTGGGATTTTCATTCCTTTCAGACTCCAAAATAGGTGCTGATCCGGCGGCTCATTTAAATTTTTCTTGCAACTTTACAGCCAGCCACATATAATGTATTAATACCCTTTTATCCTACATATCGGTATCCTGACCCAGAGATACTGTTTCAAAGATATTTTCAGAAAAAGAGGCTGGTGTGAAATGATTTCTTTACTTGAAAAAATATTTATTACCGGGCGTCATAATATGACTGCTCCTGAAATACGACAGAAATACGGTATGATCTGCGGAGCTGTCGGCATTTTTTTCAATCTTGCGCTGTTTGTTTTAAAATTTATAGCCGGACTTTTAAGCAATTCCATTGCTATTACTGCAGACGCAGTCAACAATCTGTCCGATGCCGGCTCTTCCATCATTACTTTGATCGGATTTAAAATGGCCGGTCAGAAGCCTGACCCGGATCACCCATTCGGACACGGACGAATTGAATACATTTCCGGATTTCTGGTATCCATATTCATCCTGTTTATGGGTTTTGAACTGATTCAGACCTCCGTTCAAAAGATTTTTAATCCAGAACCGCTGGAATTCTCCCTTTTGATCATGTTTATTCTGGTATTGTCCGTTCTGGTCAAAGGATATATGGCACTTTACAACAGAAGAATCGGCAAAAAGCTGGATTCTGCCGCTATGCTGGCAACTGCCACTGACAGTTTAAGCGATATGGTATCCACTTTTGTGGTTCTGATTGCCACGCTTGTCAGCTACTTAACCCCGCTGTCTATCGACAGCTATTGTGGTGTGCTGGTAGGACTGCTGATCCTGTATGCCGGCTACAATGCAGCGAAAGACACTTTAAATCCCTTGATGGGCACTGCACCTGACAAAAAATTTGTTCAGTTGGTGGAAGAAATTGTAATGTCTTATGATCCTGTTCTGGGAATCCACGACCTGATCGTACATAATTACGGTCCGGGAAGAATTTTAATCTCCCTGCATGCGGAGGTTCCCGCTGACGGTGATCTTCTGTCACTGCATGATACCATTGATCTGATCGAGCATCGCCTGCACCGTGAATTAAGCTGCAATGCAGTCATTCACATGGATCCTATCTGCATTCATGACGATCAGACACTGGTGCTGAAACACCTGGTACATAATATCCTGGAGGATATCGACCCTATAATAACTATGCATGATTTCCGTATTGTTTCCGGTCCCACTCATACCAACCTGATCTTTGACATTGTGGTACCATTTGGCTTCCGATACAATGATGATGCCCTGATCACTTTGATCTCTGATAAAGTACGTGCACATGATGAAACATATTTTACAGTAATTGAGGTCGACAAGGATTATTCATAGTCCTTGCCGACCTCTTGTATGACACATTTTGTTTCTTCTCTTTTAGGAAAACTTTGCCGGTGCTTGCATAACTATGGTCGTTTTCACTCCTGCACATAGCTTAAAATACACACAACTTCTCCATCTTCCACTCTGATACATGCCTCTTTACCGATAAATTCATTGCTGATTCCCAAAGGATAATCATTTGTAAGGGTATCCTGATTTAATTCATACTTCATGCCCTTTATGGTAACTCCTTTTGCAGACTTTCCAAGAGCAAATATGGATAGATACCCCTCCAGAGTATTACGAAGACGCACTTCTTCATTTTGCATCACAAAAATCATACCACTTCCATCCATCAGGTATCCCACTGCATCGTGATTCTTCAGATAAAGCAGACACTGAATATTGGCAATGGTGTGCTCCAAGCGTCCGCCAGTAGCCGCGTATATATGAAAACTTGTATAACCAAATTCCAACCCCAGCTTCAACGCTGCCAGCATATCGGTATCATCTTTTTCAGGTTTTAAAACAATTACCCTGTCCGGAATCTGCTCCGTCAGCTTAAGCAAGATTTTCTTTTGTTCCTGACCCACTGAGTCAAAATCCCCCAGTATCCGATCAGGCTCCACGTTTAACACGGAACAATAGTTCAGGCCACCATCCACTGCAATGACCATGTCATCTTCCTTCACACTGATCGAACCTACTGTCAGATCTCCTGCGCCGATCACAATACATTTTCCGTTTTTTATATTTTTTGACATAACAACAACCATGCCCTCTCACTGCCTGTAAGCTTTCGTTACAAGCATAAATCTATTTTACCACTTGTTCTTTTTCTGCATCCTATGTTATCATATTCAGGAAGCTAACACAAGGAGAATGAAGTTTGAATGAATCTTTCAAACCATATATTAATGTAGTTTCGCAATTCCTCTTGCGAAATACAGGAAAGAGGTAAGCATGGTAAATTGTTATACCCCGGAAGAAATCAGACGCCTGCAGGTTATGGATGAACGTTTCCGCAAAGCTGCAAAGAATTACTTTCCCAAACGTGTCGCATATTATCACACATTGACCGGCGGAAGCTATCATAAAATCACCATACGAGATCAAAAGACCCGCTGGGGAAGCTGTTCCTCCAACGGGACCTTATCTTTTAATTATCGTCTCATGTATGCACCCCCCAGGGTGCTGGACTATGTGGTTGTTCATGAATTATGCCACCTGACTTATATGAACCATTCCAAAGACTTCTGGAATATGGTTGCCTCTGTAATTCCGGAGTACAAGACTTACCGACAGTGGCTGAAAGATCACGGCCGGGAGCTGAACATAGAGAACCACCTGGTAAAGGTAGGGATATTGTAAACTTATCTGTTTTCGTCCACAAACACTTGCGCTCTGCTCTGAATGATCTTTGCAACCTCCTGAGCACTCTTCTTTCCTTCAAAGAAGCCGTCTGCATCTTCCATAATAATAGTACGGATGTCATTATCAAACCTGCTTACCTTGGTTACACTGTAGATAAATTCACAGATTTCATCCACTTCCTTCTGGGTAAATGGTTCAAGGATAATCTCTTCCCCATTGATGTAATAGGTTTCATCGTATTCTACCTTGTTGCCGTTCTCATCCGTCCAATAAGGTCTCTGGGTTGCTTCTGCCGCCTTCTTTAAAAATGCCTCCTTGGAAACAGGGAATTCATAAAGCTCATTACTACTCTGGAATTCATCCGTAAGATAATATCGGATAAATTCCCATGAACCATCCAGATTTTTGGATCTTGCAGATAGTGCAAAGGATGTATAATTGG
>JAZNXM010000116.1:0-1731 GCA_045593865.1 Acetatifactor sp.
GAGATTGCAAATGCATTCCTTGTAACAGACGATGATGTGATTATTTCAGATCCTGAGTCAGAATACAGTCCATTGGTAGAACGATTCGGAGGACAGGTTATCAAAATCAGTCCTACCAGCTCACAGTTTATCAATCCAATGGATATTAACATGAATTACTCGGATGATGATAATCCGGTAGCGTTGAAGGCAGATTTTATATTGTCTTTATGTGAGTTGATTGTCGGTGGAAAGGAAGGCTTACAGCCAATTGAAAAGACGGTTATCGACCGTTGTATTCATAAGATATATCAGAAGTATTTTGAGAATCCGGTACCTGAGAATATGCCGCTTTTGGAGGATTTGTATGATGCGTTACTGGCGCAGGAGGAATCAGAAGCTAAGCATGTGGCAACCGCATTGGAAATCTATGTGCATGGGTCCTTAAATGTATTCAATCATCGTACTAACGTAGATATTACCAATAGACTTGTGTGTTATGACATCAAGGATTTGGGTAAGCAGCTTAAGAAGATTGGTATGCTGGTAGTACAAGACCAGGTGTGGGGCAGAGTGACAGAGAACCGTTCTGCAGGTAAATCCACCAGATACTATATGGACGAGATGCACCTTTTGCTTCGTGATGAGCAGACAGCAGCTTATACAGTAGAAATCTGGAAGCGATTTAGAAAATGGGGTGGTATTCCGACTGGTATCACACAGAACGTAAAAGATCTTTTGGCATCCAAGGAAGTGGAGAATATCTTTGAAAACTCTGATTTCGTTTATATGCTGAATCAGGCTGTGGGCGACAGACAGATTCTTGCAAAGCAGCTTAATATCAGTCCTCATCAGCTTTCGTATGTAACACATTCGGGAGAGGGTGAAGGGCTTTTGTTTTACGGAAATGTTATCCTGCCGTTTGTGGACAGATTCCCTACCGACCTTGAATTGTACAGATTGCTTACTACGAAGCTTAATGAAGTGGTAGATTCACAGAAGGAGCCGAAGTAAATGAATGAAGAAAAAAAGAGTACAGGCACTGCCTCTAAGAAGTCCTCCCGGGTGACAGCACAGAAGTCTCCGGGAGAGAAGCTTAAAAACGAGCAGAGTGCCAGAAAAGCAGTAAGAGAAAAGCTCAGGTACGGGAAAAAAGATAATTCCCTAACATTAGAGCAGCAAAAGAAGCTGAAGGCAAAGCAGAAGAAAAGTCAAAAGCTTTCCAATAGGGAAGCAGTTGCCAGGAGACAGTTTAATGAAAAGCTTAACGAGGCCAATGAGGATGACAATGTAGCTGTGGAAGCAACCAGCCGAGGAATGGAAGGAGCCGGGCTTGCCGGGCAGAAGGTAAGGTCCGATATGTACCGAAAAAAGCTTCATACAAAGGCCACAAAGGAATCTGAGCAGATGGAGTCTACTAAAAAACAGACATCTGCGGAAGCGTCGAAAAAGATTCAAAAGAGTCGAACCAAGAGGGAAATGATAGATGCCTATCAGAAAAAGAAAGCCAAGGAGGCTGCCGGTTCTGCAGGTGGTGTAGGAAAGAAATTTGTTGACAAGGCAGGAGATATGGTTGGGCGTATTGGAGAGTTTATTTCGGAGCATATTTTACAGAATCCGAAGGTGTTGGTAATCGCAGGAATTATCGCTTTGATAATAATCGTGATTTCTTGTATGTTTACATCCTGTTCCTTAATGGCAGGCAGTACAGGTAGTGCTACAATTTCATCCAGCTATACTGCAGATGATGAT
>JAZNXM010000117.1:0-10387 GCA_045593865.1 Acetatifactor sp.
TACGCAAAATAATGTCAAAGAAATGTTGCTAAGGAATATCATAGACAGTTCGAATAACTTGAAAATTTAATAAGATGTAAAACCGTTGTATTTTGATTTGACTTATAGTGGGATCAATGCAACGGTTTTATTTTGGTTTCTAATAAGGTTTTTATCAATAAACAAATGATATTATAAGTTTGTGGTAAAATTAGGTCTTGTTTTCTGTGATATCTTGTAGTATCATATATGGAAATGCAGATGTATGATTGTATACGATTATCCAGAAATGAGGAGAATATGAAAGCATATAAGGATTTAAGCAGAGAAGAATTATTCGTTTTAGAAAAAGAATTGCTCGCAGCCTATGAGGAAGCGAAGGCGAAAGGTCTGAACCTGGATATGTCCAGAGGTAAGCCGTCTGTAGCTCAGGTTGAGATGAATAGAGACATATTGAATGTTCTCAATGCGGATAGTGATTTGGTTACGCAAGACGGTATTCATGTATGTAACTATGGCTGTTTGGATGGTATTTCGGAAGCGAAGCAGTTGATGGCAGAGATGATGGGAACCAAGGCTGAAAATGTGATCATCGGCGGGAATGCAAGTTTAACGCTGATGTATGATACTGTGGCTCGGTCTATGATTCATGGTGTAATGGGAAGCACTCCATGGTGCAAGCTGGAGAAGGTAAAATGGTTGTGTCCGGTTCCCGGTTATGACAGACATTTTGCGATTACCCAGCATTTTGGAATTGAGATGATTGCGATTCCCATGACTTTGGCCGGTCCCGATATGGATATGGTAGAACAGTATGTAAAGAATGATCCTGCTGTAAAAGGTATCTGGTGTGTTCCCAAATATTCCAATCCACAGGGTATTACTTATTCCGATGAAACAGTCAGGCGCATGGCTGCGTTGAAGCCGGCGGCAGAAGATTTCAGGATTTTCTGGGATAATGCTTATGTGATCCATCATTTATATGATGATGACCAGGATGAATTGTTAGATATCATCAGTGAATGTGAAAAGGCAGGCAATCCGGATATGGTATATGAGTTTGCCTCAACTTCCAAGGTCAGCTTTGCAGGCGCCGGTATTTCCGCAATGGCAGCTTCCAAGGCAAACCTTGATTTTGTAAGAAAATCCATGACGATCCAGACAATTGGTTATGATAAAATAAATCAGTTGAGACATGTGGTGTTCTACAAGAATCTGGATGGTTTAAAGGCACAGATGAAGAAGCATGCAGCTTCCATGCGGCCTAAGTTTGAAGCTGTACTGGAAGTGCTGGAAAGAGAGTTGAGCGGTCTGGAAATCGGTTCCTGGATAAATCCGAAGGGCGGCTACTTTATCTCCTTTGAAGCCATGGATGACTGTGCAAAAGCGATTGTTGCAAAGTGTAAGGAAGCAGGGGTAGTCTTGACAAAGGCCGGTGCAACCCATCCTTACGGCATTGACCCTAAGGATGCAACGATCCGAATTGCGCCATCTTATCCAACTCCGGAAGAACTGGCGCTTGCGACAGACTTGTTCGTGCTGTGTGTTAAGCTGGCAAGTGTACAGAAACTGCTGGAGAAAAGTGCATAAGGTAATGTAGTGAAAGTATCATATTTAGGGCATGAACAATCCTACACCCACATACAATAGGGTATGGAGTGTGAATGCATATGAGATTACAATTAAAACAAATCAATTGGAAGCAAATATCGTTGTGGAACCTGTACGTCTTAAGTCTGGTTATTACCATGATATTTTTACTGACGAGAAAAAGCGAATTGCTGGTACAGACAAGTTTGTTCGATGAAGCCTCACTGGAGGCAATAAAGGAACGTTTGACTGGTGGTAATGCGCTTTTTCTTTTTGTGCTGAAAGAGAGAGCGGCAATGATTCTTGCGTTGTTTTTGATGGCGACTACATGGCTGGGAAGCATGTTTGTATATATGAATGTTTTGTGGCATGGTGCATGCAGTGGCTTATTTCTGACCATTGTACTGCTAAGATATGGTGTAAAAGGGGTGTTGCTGCTGATGGCAGGAGTATTCCCTCATTACCTGATCTATGTTCCGGCAATGATCCTGACATTGCAGTTGACCAGAGAAAAACGGGTTGTCAACAGCAAGTATTGCCTCCAATTAATTGTGATTTTGCTTGTTGTCATAACTGGCTGCGTGCTGGAATGTTATGTAAATCCACAAGTTGTTGCAAAAATATTAAAGAAATTTTAAAAATATTTCATAACGAACTTGCTTTTATTTCCCGGAATCAGTATAATTATTGTTACTTGCAAAATTCGACGGATTTTGCATTGGGGTATGAGGAAGGGTAAAAACGATATGAAGCAGATTGTAGAAGCATTTATTTCATATTTACATAACATAAAAAAGACCGCTGAGAATACCACGGCGTCTTATCGCAGGGATCTGCAGAAGTGGGTAAACTTTATGGGATCCTTAGGTGTTACTGATGTGCGGATGATTACCACGGAACATCTGCAGCGTTATGTGCATTATCTGGAAAGCATGCAGTTCAAGGCGGCTACTGTATCCAGAAATATTGCGTCTATTAAGGCTTTCTATCACTATATGTATAAGGAGAAGCTTGTAGATGAGGATATCTCTGACTGTCTGCATGCGCCCAGGGTGGAGAAGAAGCTGCCGGAAATCATGACCATGAACGAAGCGGTCAGCCTGTTGGAGCAGCCCTCCGGTAATACACCCAAGGAACTGCGTGACAGAGCCATGTTAGAGCTTTTGTACGCAACCGGTATTCGTGTAACAGAACTGATTACTCTGAAAATATCTGACTTAAATATGCAGATGGGATACCTGATCTGTCGTGATGGCAATAAGGAACGCATGATTCCATTTGGTAATAAGGCCAAGAATGCAGTGTTCAAATACATGACCAGTGCAAGAGATGCCCTGTTAGTAGAGTATGATACGGATGTACTGTTCGTGAACTGTTCCGGTCAGCCTATGAGCAGACAGGGCTTCTGGAAGTTGATTAAATATTATGCCAAGAAAGCGGGAATTGAATCAGAGATTACGCCCCATACCTTAAGACATTCTTTCGCAGCCCATCTGGTGGAAAATGGTGCCGACTTAAGGAGTGTGCAGGAGATGTTGGGACATTCTGATATTTCCACTACGCAGGTATATGCATATTTAAATCACAATCATCTGCGGGAAGTTTACAAGAATGCACACCCTCGCGGCTAAATGTCAATGGTTCATGCTTAAACGATATTTACTGCATCTCAGCGATAGTATAAATCAGTCTCTCAGTATCTTCCCAGCCAAGGCACGGATCGGTAATGGACTTGCCATACACTCCGCCGCCAACCCTCTGGCAGCCTTCCTCAATATAGCTTTCGATCATCAGACCTTTCACAAGATCGTGGATATCCTCACTGATCCTGCGGCTGTGCAGTACCTCCTTCACAATTCGAATCTGCTGTTTAAACTGCTTATTGGAATTGGAATGGTTGGAATCGATGACACAGGCAGGATTTTTCAGGTTCATATTTCCATACATTTCATGCAGGCGGATCAAATCCTCGTAGTGGTAGTTGGGAATATTCTGACCGTGTTTATTGCTGGCTCCCCGCAGGACGGTGTGAGCCAGGTCATTTCCGGTGGTATTTACCTCCCAGCCCCTGTAGATGAAGGAGTGGGGATGCTGTGCCGCATATACGGAGTTGAGCATGACTGCGAAGTCGCCGCTGGTAGGGTTCTTCATACCGGATGCAACGTCAAAACCACTGACAGTCAGTCTGTGCTGCTGGTCTTCCACAGAGCGGGCGCCGATTGCCACATAAGAGAGGATATCCGATACATAGCCCCAGTTTTCCGGATAGAGCATTTCATCGGCTGCGGTCAGACCGGACTCTGCGATAGCACGGATATGCATTTTTCTCATGGCAATCAGACCGGCAAGGAAGTCAACCTGCTTTTCCGGGTCCGGCTGATGTACGATCCCCTTGTAGCCTTCGCCGGTTGTACGGGGCTTGTTGGTGTAGATGCGGGGAATCAGGATCAGAGAATCCTTGACCTTCTCATTTACCTTTGCAAGGCGGCTTACATAGTCACATACAGAATCTTCATTGTCTGCGGAGCAGGGACCGATGATTACCAGAAATTTGTTGCTTTTACCGGTAAGTACATCGCGGATTTGGGCGTCACGCGCCCCTTTTAATTTCTCAAATTCCGGGGGTAACGGGTATTCGGAACGAATTTCCTCCGGAGTGGGCAGCTTCTTTATAAATTCAAAACTCATGTGTACATCTTTCCTTTGTATATCATTTATTTTGCGGTTATGATTTCGATTGCAGTTCCTATTTTAGAAGCTGAAAGCGGAATTAGACAGCTTTTATTGGCTTAGTTTACTACTTTCAGCGCAATGGTGCAAGTTTTTTTTGATAAATAACATACTTAAATACAGAAAAGTTAAGGAAATCTGGCTGATCAGTAGGCCCCAGAGATATCCCTGCATGCCAAAGCGAGGGACTGCTACAAATATAATAACCAGTCGGAGCAGCAATGTGGCTACGTTGCAGACAAACAGACCGGTGGCTTTCCCTAAGCCCTGAAGAATGCCTGAAAGGGTACTGTTCATATACAGAAAGGGGCAGAGGAAGCTGAGCTCGCAGATAAAATATCCGGCAAGACTGCTTTCAAATACCACGTTGCCAATGCTTCTGCCAAAGAACAGGAAGAACGCCATGCAGAAAAATCCCAGTATGGAACAGTATTGTATGGTCTGAATGATGGTCTTTTTCACTTCTTCTCTTTTCCCAAGTGACATATTCTCTGAGATGGCAGGGAGCAGTAACACAGAGACGGAACCGGTCAACGCATTCGGGAAGAAAATCAGCGGAAAAGCCATACCGGTCAGCACACCGTATACGCTTAACGCAGTGGAATTATCATAACCATAGGCTCTCAGGCAGGAGGGCAGGGAGACGGCCTCCACACTCTGCAAAGTATTCAGAAACACTCTGTTGGCAGCCAGAGGGATTACCATGGACAGTAAAGTGCGATAGGTAGCAGAAGAGGTTATGTAAGATACACCGGAGACTTTTTCCCTTCCTTTCTTTTTCAGTAAAATGTATGCGGCGCCCAGAAGCCCTGCAATTTCTCCGATAATGAGGCCCACTACTGCCAGTGAAAGATGAGGCGTGCGGCCGGAAGCATTCACAAGGAAAGCAAGCAGGAACACACCACCTACTCTGAAAATCTGCTCCAGAAACTGGGTCCACGCAGGCACGGAGGCTTTCCGGATGCCGTAGAAATAGCCGTTGATACAGGCGTGGGCTGCACTGAAGGGCAGTGTGAAGGCTAGAAGTCGGATTAATACGGCGGTGTATGGCTCTGACAGATAATATACGGCAATCCAATCTGCAAAAAAGTACAATACGGCTGCTGCAATCATGGAAAGAGGCAGGGAAATGCTCGCTCCCAATAAAAGCGGCTTGTAGGATTTTTGGAGATTGCCGGATAGTGATGTACTTTTCGCAAGGTTACGGTTCGTTTCCTTTGAAAATGGTGGGGAAACAGTTTCCGGATGTGTCTGTTCTGCCACATGTTTGGAAATCGCCGTCTGGAAGGCTGCCCCTGTCAGAGAAAAGGTCAGGGCTATGACCGGATGAATCAACTGATAGATGCCCATGCCTTCTTCTCCGAAAAGTCTGGACAGATATATCCGATAGAAAAAGCCTATGATGCGGGAGGCGAAGCCGGTTGCGGTCAGAAGCAGAGTTCCTGATATCAGAGGGTGATGTCGGGTAAATTTTCCGGCAGGAGTGAGGGTGTTTTTCATAAAACCTCTTTTCGGGTATCATACCCATAAATAGCTGTTTCTATAAGATATTCAAAAGGGGTTATTGACATACCCACAGAAAAATATGTAAGATACATGAGAGGTAGAAGTTGCCCGCTTCCCTGTGTATCGAAGAGTGTTATTTTGAGTTTGGGCAAGGCTTCGGTTTCCAAAGGTTTGGTTAAAAACGCAGGAAGGGTTATAGATGGTTGTCGTAGAATGGAGAGGATAGAGGATGAAGAAAAAAGTAGTAGTAGGCATGTCCGGCGGAGTAGATTCCTCCGTGGCGGCATATCTTTTAAAGAATAAGGGTTACGAAGTCATCGGTGTTACCATGCTGACATGGCAGAAAGGGAATGCATCGCCGGAGAACATGATGTCAGGATACTCAGGGAAACAGTCGAGACAACAGGAAATGGAGTCAGTACAGCCGGGGAAACAGTCAGAGCAGCAGGAGGAAGAAAGTGCCTGCGGTAGTCTCGCTGCGGTGGAGGATGCCAGAAGAGTAGCGAAATGCCTTAATATTCCCTATTATGTGTTGGATTTTAGAAAAGAATTCAAATGCAATGTAATGGATTATTTTGTGGAAGAATATCTGAACGGCAGGACGCCCAATCCCTGTGTAGTCTGCAACAGATGCATAAAATGGGAGGCCTTGCTGAAAAGAGGAATGGAATTAGGGGCGGACTATATTGCCACCGGACATTATGCCCGGATGGATAAACTGCCCAATGGCCGGTATGCGGTCAGAAATTCCGTGACCGCAACAAAGGATCAGACCTATGCACTTTACAATCTGACCCAAGATCAGCTGGCAAGAACGCTGATGCCCATAGGGGAGTATACAAAGGAGGAAATCCGAAAAATTGCGCTGGATGCGGGACTTCCCGTAGCGCACAAAGCGGATAGTCAGGATGTGTGTTTCATACCGGATAATGATTATGCAGCTTTTATTGCGTCGGCTGCCGGGGAGAAAGTGCCCGGTCCGGGAAATTTTGTGAATGCAGAAGGTAAAATCCTGGGTTCCCACAAAGGAATTATCCATTACACCATCGGACAGAGAAGAGGACTGGAGCTTCCTATGGGAGAAAGAGTCTTCGTGACAGAAATCCGTCCGGAGGCAAATGAAGTGGTGGTGGGTAAGAACGAGGATATTTTTACCACTACAGTGGTTTGTGACAGGGTAAATTATATGGCAATGGCGGATTTGGCGCAGCCTAGAAGGGCGCTTGCAAAGATCCGCTATAACCATAAGGGAGAATACTGTATGCTGGAGGAACTGCCAGATGGAAAGGTGCTCTGTACCTTTGAACAGCCGGTACGTGCGGCCACACCGGGACAGGCCGTTGTTTTCTATGATGGGGAATATGTCTTGGGCGGAGGAACGATCCTGCACGGCTAAGAGCCTGTGGCTTGAGGCGGCTGGTGCGGAAGAAAATATTTTCTTTCGCAAGGTTGACGATGCTGCAGGACAGTAATCTGACGCATTGGCAGGCAATTCTGCATATGATAAAAGAAAAGAACAGTAAAGGACTATATTATGGATTATCGATTTCCTTTCAGACCCTCTAATCAGGAGAAGCGGTATGGCTCCTTCAGCGGAAGAATTGTAGAATTGGCTCCTTATGGTGTGAGAAATGGAAGACCGGATTCCTGTATGATTCTGGCTACCGTGGAGATGGAAGAGGGGAATATTGTTAACTTTATGATAAACGCTTCCACATATATGGTTGATTTTGTGACTTTGTCTGTGGGAATGCTGTGTACGTTCTGGTATCGTACGGATGTCCCAATGATTCTGATTTATCCGCCTCAGTACACTGCAGTGGTGGTGGCGCAGCAGAATGAGAACAGAAGTGTGGATGTAAGTCGTTATGACACAAGATTGATCAATGAAGACAGGACGCTTCAGTTAAATCTGAGCAGACAGACCAGGTTGCGTACCACGAATAATCAGGTCTTTCAGGGAAATCCGGCAAATCATGACCTGGTGGTGGTTTATGATATGTCTACCAGAAGTATTCCGGCCCAGACCACACCGCTGGAAGTGGTGGTGCTTTGTGAGTAAAAAGTGATAAAATGGACAGTATCCCCGATTTATATGATATCTTGTGGACTTAGGCATCCGCAGCTGTCATACAAATCGGGGATATGTTCGTTGTACGTTGCATTATGTAATACATAAAGTTTTCGGGGTTCGGATTATTGAATAAGATCGAATGCATGTCAGCAGGTCTATATTCTCTTAAATTCCGGCAAACGGTTCTCAAAAATCGTATAGTACTTAAAGCCGCATTCCGTGAGGATTTCTGCCGCCCTGGGAAATGCATCTCCAATGTGCTGGGTTTCGTGCGAATCGGAGCCGATGGTAATGATCTCACCGCCCAGTTCACGGTAACGCCTGATCACGTCAGTACAGGGATGAAGTTCCCGCATTCCTTTTTTTACACCGCCGGTATTGACTTCGATGCCTTTGCCTTTTTCAATCAAAAGCTTCAGCATGATATCGAATAAATCCTGATATTTTGCGTAAGAATAATTCAGGTCACGGTTGGGACCATAACGAACCACATAGTCCAGATGACCGTATACATCAAAGTTGGAGAATTTCTTTATATTATCAATGATACTCCGGAAATATTCGCTGTAAGCTTCTTCCTCCGTCTTCCCTTCATAATAAGCAGGGAGGTACGGGTCCATGCCATTGCAGACATGGGAGGAACCGATGATGAAGTCAAAGTCATAGCTCTTAGCATAAATAGCCAGCTTTCTGGTCAGTTGGGGCTGCAGACCCAGCTCGATGCCGAAAAGGATTTTGATCTGATCTTTATATTTATCCCTGTAGCGGAGCAGGTCATACAGGTAAGCGTCTGTGTTGATATCAAACATACCTTCCGGACAGCGGGAGCTAACCGGATATTCAAAATCCTGATGTTCCGTAAAGCACATATGGGTCAGACCGAAAGAGATTCCCTTTTGAATCATATCTTCCATAGGGGTGTCGGAATCCCCGGAGAAAGAGGAGTGCAGATGATAGTCAGCGGTAATAGGCATGATGAACCTCCTTTGTAATCCAAATAATCTACTTGCAGTATAAGGCATGGCATGACAAAAATCAAATCTAAATCAATTAAATTCATTGTGGAAATTATTTGAGAGCCATGTTATACTATCCGTAAGCATTAATATTTCTAAAAGTCTGGTGAAATCACTTCACATCTATTTATCTGGCCTTTAAGGCGTAAAGAAATCTCAATGCTTAATATCCGGTAAATAAAAAGCAGAGAGGTTATGAATATAGTGTGAAAGAATGCCTCCTGCTACATGTAAAAGGAGGTACTCTATGAAGTTGAAGAATGCATTAATAGTATTCAAACGAATATTTGTAAAGGAAAAGTACAAGGATGTTCTGTTTCGGTTTATTTTTCGTGAACCCCGCGAACTACTACAGTTGTACAATGCCATGAACCACACAAACTACACAAATGTGGAAGACCTGATTGTTACGACTATGGAGGATGTGATCTACATTGGCATGAAAAATGATTTGTCTTTCTTGGTTGCTAATGAATTGAATTTGTACGAACATCAAAGTACTTTGAATAAAAATATGCCTTTGCGAGGATTGTTATATTTGGCAAAGATGTATGAAAGCTACATAGAAACATTTAAGCTGAATCGATATCAGAAGAAACTGATCAAGCTGCCATTTCCAAGATTTGTGGTATTCTATAATGGTGAAGATGAACTGGCAGAGGAGGTGTATATGCGGCTTTCGGAAGCATTTGATATAAAGACAGAGGAACCAGCGGTGGAGTGCGTTGCGAAATTTGTAAATATAAATTATGGTCATAATAAGGAATTGATGGATAATTGCAGGCGGCTGCACGATTATTCATATTTTGTGGCTTGTGTGAGAAGTTATATTAAGAAGGGGCTAGAGCTTAGAACAGCAGTTGAGCTTGCTGTAAATGAATGCATTCAGCAGGGAATTATGGATGATATCTTGGTAAAGCATCGTGCGGAGGTAATTGATATGTTTTTAACCACATTTGATAAGAAGATGTATGAAGAGGCACTTCGGGAAGAGGGGCGGGATGAGTATGCCAAGAAGATTGAAGAGTATGAGGAGAAAACCAAGGAACTCACTATAATAGCCAAAGAGTTGTCCTTGAAAAATGAGGAACTCACTCAAAGGTGCATCCAGTATGAAGAGCTTCAAAAATCTCAGGCACTGTTGCTGAAAGAAAATGGCGTATCCTATGATGTGGCTCGTCAAATCTTACCGGATTTATGCCCTGATGAACTTGAACAAATATTTTTTCAAATATAGCTTGAATTCTTAGAAATAATTGGGTATAATTAGTACGCTGATAAATTTTTGACGAAGTTTGCCTGGTGCAACATGCCTTGCAAGTTACATTTCTGCCTGCATTGCAGTCTGCATAACAGAAAGAAGGACAAGCAGTCAAAAAAATATAAATTTATATTAATTTTAGGAGGAAACTAAAATGGCAGTAAGAGTAGCAATCAATGGTTTCGGCCGTATTGGTCGTCTTGCATTCAGACAGATGTTCGATGCAGAAGG
>JAZNXM010000118.1:0-5635 GCA_045593865.1 Acetatifactor sp.
GATGGAAGAAAAACAGCAGGAAAGCAAAGAGATTGATGAATTGACCAGTTATGTTTACGGTCAGAAACTGCTGGAAGCGGAAGAAACAAATGCGGAGGAGATAGGAGATGGCATCCAAACACGATCCTAATCAGACTTTGATTATAACGGAAAAGAATAAGATTAAAAGCGAAAAGAAGCAGCTGCAAAAGGAGCAGAAAGCACAGCGTAAGGAAGCAAAAAGGCGAGCCAGGGAAATTGCCAAAAGAGAAGATGAACTGAGCGAAAGCGAAGGTGGTGGCGGATTTGCGGCTTTTATGGCTACTACGTTGATTGTTATTGTATGGCTGGCGGTGATAGCCGTCATCATAAAGCTGGATGTGGGCGGCTTTGGAAGCAAGGTGCTGACTCCGGTATTAAAGGATGTGCCGGTACTGAATAAAATATTGCCAAACAGTCATATGTTGGAAACCACCAATCCGGAGGAATATGGGGGATACTCAAATCTGAAGGATGCAGTTGCACAGATTCGTCTGTTGGAAGGAGAACTGGAACGAGTAAATGTGGATAATCAGAATAAAACTCTGGAACTTCAGGATTTGAAGGCAGAGGTAGAACGTTTGAAAGCCTTTGAAGAGAAACAGGCGGATTTCCAACGTGTTATGACAGAGTTTTATGAAGAGGTTGTATATTCTGAAAAGGGACCGGGAGCAGAGGCTTTCCAAAAATATTTTGAAGCCATGGATCCGGCTACGGCAGAGTATATTTATCGTCAGGTGGCTACCCAGATGGAAGAAGATGCAGAGGTGAAGAAGTATGCGGCGGCCTATGGTTCTTCTGCTATGAAACCGAAGCAGGCGGCCGGTATTTTTGAATCCATGACAGATAATCTGGAATTGGCTGCCAAAATTTTAAATGCCATGAGTGCGGATGACAGAGGTGCCATACTGGGAGTAATGGACCCTGCCATAGCAGCAAAACTCACAAAGATTATGGACCCGGAATCTTAATTATCCGACGTGATAAGCCGATATATATTTTGTGATTAGTGCGTGGTTTACACTATTCTGATAAATTTTACGGAAAGGAGGAGCGCGGATGACGAAAATACCTGTAAACATACCGGAATTTGTTCCTAATATGACAATGGGAGCAGGCAGGGTACAGGATGCTGAAGGTAAGGGTGATTTCGGCAAGATACTGGAGAAGCAGAAAACCACACAAGCCCAGGAAACGGAAAAGAAACCGGAGGAAGACGTAAAGGAATCCTATGATGATAAGACTCCGGAAGTTAAAGATGTCAAAGAGAATCATGAAGCGGATACCAACAATGTCAGCAAGGATTCGGAAGTAAAGGAAGTTTCCCAAACTGAAAGTGGAAAAGATGCAGGACAGGAAGAAGAGCAGGAATTTACCACAGAAGAGATGCAGCTTATGCTGCCGATGTTGAATGTGGCAATAACAGATGTGAAAGAACTGCTGGCTGCAGAACTGGGAATATCCATGGAAGAGTTGAATGCATTGATGAATGACATGGGACTTGCAGAGGAAGAATTGTTAAACTTTGATACGGTAAAAGAACTCTTTATACAGGCCAAGGGTGCCGAGGATGTAACAGCCCTGTTGACAGATGAGAATTTGTTAAACAGCATGCAGAATCTGGAAACGGAATTTGCACAGATTATGGAAAATGTGCAGGAAACCTTGGGAATGACAGAAGATGATATGGAAGGGATTAAAAATCAGCTTGGTCAGTTCAAACAAGCTCAAGAACCTGTAATAACCATTGAAACAGATGTGCAGGTGGAAAAGGTAACGGAAGGTACTGATGCCAATAAGGAAGATGCTCCCGCAGATAATAACCAGGCTTTTCAGTGGACAGGACAGAATCCTATGAATACCACCGGAAATGTGGTAAATGGCGGAAATGTGGCACAGCCTCAGAGCAACTTTACTACCATGCAGACCATGGATATCATGAATCAGGTAATGGATTACATGAAGATCCAGCTGAATGCAGAAACCAGTACTTTGGAAATGCAGTTACAGCCGGAAAGCTTAGGAACCCTTCAAATTCGTATTTCTGCCAAGGAAGGTCTGATGACAGCACAGTTTACCACAGCCAGTGACAGTGTGAAAGCAGTGTTAGAGAGTCAGATGGTACAGCTTCAGCAACAGCTGGAAAGCCAGAATATTAAGGTGGATGCCATTGAGGTAATGGTAGAAACCCATGCTTTCGAAAGTGCTTTACAGCAGGGAGAAGAAAGACAGCAGACCCAAGAAGAGAAAAAGGAGCGTACCAGAAGAATTGATTTAAACGATTTGGTGGGTAGTGAAGAAATGGCAGAAGAAGACCGGATAGTGGCTGAAATGATGGCTGCAAACGGTAATACCGTGGACTATCTGGCGTAATGGAAAGGAAGTGAACATATGAGCTTAATAGCACCTATAGAAGATGGAAAATTTGTTGAATCCACATCTCAAAGTTCCTTAAGTAAGACTAAGGAAGCAGGTAATGATATGGATAAGGATGCTTTTTTGCAGCTTCTTGTAGCACAGATGAAGTATCAGGATCCTTTACAACCTACTTCTAATACAGAATATATTTCCCAATATGCACAGTTCTCACAGGTAGAGCAGATGAACAATATGGCAGCCAGTATGGATTTGCAGAGAGCAAGCCAGTTGGTTGGTAAAGATGTTTATATGAAAACTACCGGCAGTAATGGTGAAACGAAATATGTTCAGGGTAAAGTAGATTATGTTGTGTATGAGAATAACAAAGCATTTCTGTCAATTAATGAGTCCCTGTACTCTATCGACGATTTGGATACAGTACATGATCCTGCATATTTGGAAGCCTATGAGATGGCAACGGATTTGGTGGAAAGAATCAATAAATTACCAAGTATCAATGTGATCAGCTTAAGTGAAGCAAATGAAGTGGATGCCCTTAACAAGATTTACAATGATATGAGTGATTATCAGAAGAGCTTTGTGGCTAAGGAAAAAGCAGATGCATTAAAGACCTATACCGACAAAATTACAGCCTTAAGAAATGAAAATAAAGAGACTGAATAAGAAGGTGTAGGAGAGCTGCAGAAGGAGAGAAAGATGATACAGAATTCTAATTTTCTGACAGCCCTACAGTTACAAGAGCAATATCGAAACAGTCGTACACAGGTAAACGGACAGGGAAATGTAAATGAAGAAGGATTATCCTTCCGTGATATTCTGAAAACAAAAGAGAGTGAGAAAGAAACCTTAAAGTTTTCCAAGCATGCAAGTATCCGTCTGGAACAAAGAGGAATCCGTCTGACAGATACGCAGATGGAGAGACTGAATGACGGAACGCGTCAGGCCGGACAAAAAGGAATCAGGGATTCTCTTGTGATTGTGGATGAGCTGGCGTTTATCGTGAATGTTCCAAAGAATACAGTGATTACGGCTTTGGACAGCACGGAAACCAATTCAAATGTTTTTACAAATATTGACGGAGCAGTGATAATGTAGCCGGACCTTATGGAGGCGAAAAATATCCTGAATGACAGAAGGATAAAAGCTGCTCAACAGTAAGGAGGACGAAAGTTATGATGAGAGCATTATATTCTGGTGTTTCCGGACTTAAGACCCACCAGATAAAGATGGACGTTATTGGTAATAATATTGCAAACGTAAATACAACAGCATATAAGTCCAGTTCCATTGTTTTTAGTGAAATGATGAATCAGACCACCCAGAAGGCAAGTGGTGCCAATGCTACAACCGGTACCGGTGGTACCAATGCAAGACAGATTGGTCTGGGTGTAAGAAGTGGTGCAATCAATACCAATATTTCTACTCAGGGTGCAAGTCAGTCAACAGGTAATCCTTTTGATGTAATGATTACCGGTAGTGCGTTGTTTGTAGTAAATAATGGTACGGAGAACTTATTTACCAGAGATGGTTCCTTCTATGTGGATGAAGCGGGAAATCTGGCAATGACCAGTACTGGTTATAATGTAATGGGATGGCTGCCTGATGAAGAGACCCAGGAGATACGTCAGGATACCGTACAGGCACTTCGCGTTATGAGTGCTGCCAATATGACATATCCGCCGGAGGCAACATCACAGGCATATATGGCAGGTATTTTGGATAAGAATGATCCGGATGTAACCAGTACCAAGGGTAAAGTGGTTAATCTGAATTTCTATGATAATCTTGGTTATAGCTATACTGCAAGAATTGCAATGAAGCAGTCAGATAATACCAGTGAATACAGTATTGAATTGGCCGCTTTGCTGGATGTGAATGGCAATGAACTGGATATTTCGGCATTGAAAATGAGTGATGCTATGCGCTATCAGGCGAAGGCTACAAAGGTAAACTTTGACAGCTTAGCATACAGATGGGATGGCATGCAGTTAAAATATGCGGTTCAGGAAGGTGCTACAGAAACGGATGAAAGCGTTCTTGCTGATTTGAGTAAGATTTTTGATGCCAGCGGCGAAGTGGTGGATACTCCTGAAGCAAAAGCAGGTTTGGAAGCGATAGCAAAAGCATATGGTTATGAAGGCTCCGTTGATGACTTCCTGGCATTGAGTAATGTAGTGACTGATCCGGATAGTGGTGCAGAACTCAGAGTTACTGCCCAGAATATGTTGGCGAATTTGGCAAACGGAAATCCGGCGAACCAGTTCCCTATTGCAGCTGAAACCATTGAGTTCAGCGGTAGGGTATATGATGGTGCAACGATTAATTACAATGTGAATTCCGGTAAATTTGCAGGTATTAACGGTAATCCCCAAACTACCACCGTTGAGTTCGATTTTTCAGCATTAGGCGGTAATTTCAGCAAGATTACCATGGATTTCAGTGAAAGTTCCATGTTTGATAACAAAGGAACTTCTACCATTTCGTCTACCCGTGGTGACTTTGACGGTTTAGGATGTGGACGTAGACTGGGTGATATGATTGGTGTCAGCATCCAGAATAATGGTATGATTTATGCTACATATGACAATGGTATGACCAAGCTTGTGGGACAGATTGCCACTGCTGAATTTGCCAATGCATCCGGTTTGGAGAAGAAGGGCGATAATTTATATGCAGAAACCTTAAACTCCGGTGATTTTGATGGTATTGGTGTGGACGTAACTGCAAATGGCGGATATATTTCTACCGGACAGCTGGAAATGAGTAATGTTGATCTTTCCTCAGAATTTACGGAAATGATAACTACGCAAAGAGGTTTCCAGGCAAATAGCCGAATTATAACAGTTTCAGATACTCTGTTGGAAGAATTAACCAATCTGAAAAGATAACTAATGAAATAATGCAATAGGTCCTAAGCTGCCTTAAAACAGCTTAGGGCTTTGCGTTTTTTGTGTTTATTGGTACTTTTGGACTATTTGTCTAAGAAAAGGGGAGTGGCAAATTTGATAGAAGTAACAAAAATCAATGGTGTAAAGATATTGGTGAATCCTCATTTATTGGAAATTGTAGAGGAAACACCGGATACGGTTATAACATTGACTACGGGGAGAAAAATAATTGTAAAAGAAAGTAGACAAGACATAAAAAATTTAGTAAAATTATATAGAAAAGAAGTTTTTGTCGAACAATAAAAATACATAAGATAGATAGGTGATTTTTGTGGATATAGCAACAATTA
>JAZNXM010000119.1:0-4363 GCA_045593865.1 Acetatifactor sp.
AAGGAAGTATTCCGTCTGGCAACCCAAAAGACCCGGTTAGAGGAATCCATTGAGACACAGATAAATTACATGTGGGATGAATATGAGATTACCTTAAGTGATGCGGCATTGATCCGCGATGAGAATATGACGGATCTGGCGGCTATGAAGCGTGATATTGCGTCTTTAAAGGATCAGATCAAGAAACTGGGGCCTGTCAATGTCAATGCCATCGAAGAGTACAAGAGCCTGTTGGAGAGATATAATTTCTTAAAGACACAGCATGATGACCTGGTAAAGGCCCAGGAAACCCTGGAAGGTATCATTGCAGAGCTGGATGCGGCCATGAGAAAGCAGTTTAATGAGAAATTCAGTGAGATCGGCAGGGAATTTGACAAGGTATTTAAGGAGCTTTTCGGCGGTGGTAAAGGTACTTTGGAATTGATGGAGGATGCGGATATTCTGGAGGCAGGCATCCGTATCATTGCGCAGCCCCCTGGAAAGAAGCTGCAGAATATGATGCAGCTGTCCGGTGGGGAAAAGGCTCTTACGGCAATTGCTCTGCTTTTCGCGATCCAGAATCTGAAACCATCTCCATTCTGTCTGCTGGATGAAATTGAAGCTGCGCTGGATGAATCCAACGTAGGCAGATATGCAAAATACCTGCATAAGCTGACACAGAATACGCAGTTTATTGTCATTACTCATCGAAGAGGTACTATGGAAAGTGCTGACAGGTTATATGGTATTACCATGCAGGAAAAGGGTGTTTCCACGCTTGTCAGTGTAAATCTGATTGACAAAGAATTAAGTGAATAATTTCAGGCGGAATATGTAGAATTTTGAAAGGTTAGGGAGCATGGGCGAAGAAAAGAGAGGTTTTTTTGGCAGATTACGAGAAGGACTTACGAAGACCAGAAACAATATTGTAAGAGGCATCGATGCGGTGTTCAGCGGTTTTTCTTCCATTGATGGGGATTTTTATGAGGAACTGGAGGAAATCCTGATCATGGGTGATATCGGGGTAAAGGCTACTACGGAGATCGTAGAAAGGCTGAAAGCGCAGGTAAAGGAGCGTCATATCAAGGAACCAGCAGAATGTAAACAGCTTTTGATTGAGAGCATCAGAGAGCAGATGCGTGTGGATGAAACTGCCTATGAATTTGAGGAAAAACAGTCCATCATCATGGTAATTGGAGTGAATGGTGTGGGCAAGACCACCTCTGTAGGTAAGCTTGCAGGAAAGCTGAAGGACAATGGGAAGCGTGTTGTGATCGCGGCGGCGGATACCTTCCGGGCGGCTGCAGGTGAACAGCTGGCTGAATGGGCAAGAAGAGCCGAGGTGGAAATGATTGGCGGTATGGAGGGCTCTGACCCGGCCAGTGTGGTATTTGATGCAGTACATGCAGCAAAAGCAAGAAAAACAGATGTGCTTTTGATCGATACTGCCGGAAGACTTCACAACAAGAAGAATTTGATGGAAGAGCTGCGCAAGATGAATCGGATCATCGACAGAGAATTTCCGGATGTCCACAGAGAGAATCTGATCGTACTGGATGGTACGACCGGGCAGAATGCTCTGGTGCAGGCAAGAGAGTTCGGCGAGGTTGCTAACCTGACCGGTATTATTCTTACCAAGATGGATGGAACAGCTAAGGGAGGTATTGCAGTTGCCATTCAGTCCGAGCTGAAGGTGCCGGTAAAATATATTGGTGTGGGCGAAACCATCGAAGACTTACAGAAATTCAATTCTGACGAATTTGTTAATGCGCTGTTTGATGTGCCGACGAATTAAGTTATTTGTATGATCTTTTTGATTCATAGGAAAGACCTTGTTGCATCGTAGTGATAAAGTGAGTACTTCCTATGAATCAAAAATGCTCCGCGAGGATGCGCATGACGCGCAAGTTGTATTTGTCACTACGTGACTGCGCGTCAGCGCGAGAGTCCGCTTACGGACTCTTTGTTATGTGAGGATATACATGGTAACAATGTCGTATGAATGGAGGACAAAATATGTTTACTTTAGAAGAATTTGAAAAAGCATCAGAGGTTGTTAAAAAAGTAACCCTGGAGACAAAACTGGTATACAGCGATTATTTCAGCAAACAGACCGGCAATCAGGTTTATCTGAAGCCGGAGAACATGCAGTTTACCGGAGCATACAAGGTAAGAGGTGCGTACTACACCATGAGCACCCTTACGCAAGAGGAAAGAAGTAAAGGTCTGATAACCGCGTCTGCAGGCAATCATGCACAGGGGGTGGCATATGCTGCAAAATGCTATGATGCCAAGGCGACCATTGTTATGCCTACCACTACACCATTGATGAAGGTAAACCGCACCAAGAGCTATGGAGCAGAAGTGATTCTGTATGGTGATGTGTACGACGAGGCCTGTGCAAAGGCTTATGAGTTGGCGTCAGAACACGGATATACGTTTATTCATCCTTTTGATGATCTGAGAGTGGCAACCGGTCAGGGTACGATTGCCATGGAAATATACAAAGAGCTGCCTTTGGTGGATTATATACTGGTGCCTATCGGCGGCGGTGGACTTGCTACCGGCGTATCTGCACTGGCAAAGATGATAAACCCTAAGGTAAAGGTAATCGGTGTAGAGCCGGCAGGAGCAAACTGCCTCCAGGAATCCCTAAAAAACGGCAAAGTAACCACACTTCCCAGCGTAAGCACCATCGCTGACGGCACGGCTGTTAAGACTCCCGGAAGTATCCTGTTTCCATATCTGCAACAAAATCTCGATGATGTCATTACGGTAGAAGATCATGAGTTAGTCGTTGCCTTTCTGGATATGGTTGAAAACCATAAGATGATCGTAGAAAATTCAGGTCTTTTGACCGTTGCAGCTTTAAAGCATCTGGATGCAAAGGATAAAAGAATCGTATCCATTTTGAGCGGCGGTAACATGGATGTGATTACCATGTCCTCCGTTGTACAGCAGGGGCTGATTTTCAGAGACAGAATCTTTACGGTGTCTGTATTGCTTCCTGACAAGCCGGGCGAGCTGTCCAAGGTAGCCGGTGTAATCGCAAAGGAGAGCGGTAACGTAATCAAACTGGAGCACAATCAGTTCATCTCTACCAACAGAAGTGCGGCAGTGGAATTGCGCATTACCATGGAAGCTTTTGGTACGGATCATAAGAATCAGATCATTGATGCATTGGAAGTACAGGGTTATAAACCCAAGGTAGTGCGGACGAATATTTAAAGAATAGAAGGTTCATACTTATATATAGGTAGCATTTGAAGTGAAAAATCGTCGTATTACGGCGATTTTTTTCTAAAAGCAAGCTGTTGTAAGAATGCATGAGAAAGGAGCCAATAAATGCAATCAAAGCGAGATGGCAATAGATTTCAAGATTATTTTCAGATTACCGCAGGAGCGATCATCTATGCTTTTGCGATCAGCTCGTTCTTGGATCCCAATTCATTGGCTCCCGGTGGAGTGACAGGTATTTCCATGGTCATGAACCGCATTACCGGTCTGGAGACCGGTACGTGGATATTGCTGATCAACATCCCGATTCTGCTGCTTGGACTTTGGAAATTTGGTATCAGGTTTCTGATATCCACCATATATAGTATCGCTCTGGTTTCGACGTTTACGAATCTGTTCTCGCGCTTTGAACCCATAACAAGGGATGATTTTCTGGCCTGCATTGTGGGCAGTGCATTGATGGCGCTGGGAATCGGACTTGTTTTCAAAGCAAAGTCTACCACCGGAGGTACAGACATCATTGTAAAGATATTGCGATTGAAATTTCCTCATATGAAGACAGGTGGCTTGTTCCTGGCGCTGGATGCTGTGACTGTGACATGCTCTGCATTTGTGATCAAAGATATTGAAAAGGCATTGTATGCAGGCATATGCATTCTGGTAACATCACAAATTCTGGATATCGTGTTGTATGGCAGAGATGAGGCTAAACTGATATATATTATCAGCGATCATCATGAGCAGATAGCAAAGCGGCTTCTGGAAGAGCTGGAACTGGGGGTAACTTATGTGGAGGGTGCCGGCGCTTATAGTGGGAAAGGGAAGAGGGTTATCATGTGCGCGGTAAAAAAACAGGCAGCTCCTAAGACGGAAGATGTAGTCAGGCAAGAGGACCCGATGGCATTTATGATAGTGACCAGTGCGACAGAGATTTACGGAGAGGGTTACAAGAGTTATTTCAGTGAGAGATTGTAAAATATTGATAAAAAATATGTCAAGAAAAAATACTGTCAAGCATTTTTGATAACGTCTCAAAAAATTTAAAACATTTGCACCGGTAAATGCCGGTGCATTTTTAAACAACAACACACTTTCTTAATACAACAACGCAATGCTGTCATGCTGGGATGTTACTGTCCCAGTAATG
>JAZNXM010000120.1:0-22235 GCA_045593865.1 Acetatifactor sp.
TAAAATAGTCGCTGAAATGCACCTTTTTGTTCGTTTCATTTTTATCATTACATAAACAGATGCATCTAAAACTAGGGTTATTGCAAAACATCATACTTATTTTAGTAACACACAATACAAAAATTAATAGCTACCTTCCATTTTTTGAATATACTTTATGGAAACAAAACAATCAACTGCTTGCTTAAAATACTTGGTTTGTCGCCTTATTATAGTTCCCTTTATCATTACCTCTTCCAGTTTAACAAAACCTTCTGTACCACTACTGAACTAGAATGGTACAGAAGGTTTTTACTGTGACACAAAGAAAGTCCCTACCAAGTGATTTGATAGGGGCCTAAATAAATTTATGCAAGATTTATCGAAATGACATTGGCTGAAAGCATTATTCAATCATTAATCACATGCATTCTTAAACTCCGTCCAAATCTTTGCATGTAAATCTTCTGCTTCCTGGGAAATATTCTGGATGATCTCCCCTTCCGCCGCATCCTCAGGCAGTACCAGGAACGCTCTCATATCCTCCGAGATCAAAGCATCTGCCGCCTTATTGGTACAATAATATCCGATATATTCAAAACATTTTGCTGCGTTCTCAGGCTCGTTGATATAGTCCAGGAAAGCATATGCAGCTTCCGCATTGGGTGCCTGGGAAGGGATAAAGCATGCCATGATACCAAAGCCGAGACCTTCCTTGGGATACACAATTTTCAGATCCGGATTGGCAAGCACTGCCGCTACCACCTGGGAAGAATATAAAAATCCCGCAGCTGCTTCGCCGCTCAATATAAAGTCCTGGGTATTATTGTCATTGATAACACGTATATTGGGTGAAAGCTCCAGCAGCTTCTCGCCTGCCTTCTGAATCACCTCCAGATCGTTGGTATTGAAGGATTCGCCCAAGGTCTTTAACGTAATACCATTGATAACACGATAATTTGCAGTCAGTGCCACATTATCCTCCAAAGCAGGATTCCACAGATCTGCATAACCTGTAATCTCCACATCTGTAAGAGCAGGATCATAAACGATCAAAGGTATGCCTGCTCCGTAAGGAACCGTGTATTCATTATTCGGATCATAAAACTGTGACATGAACACCGGATTCAGATTGCCATAATTTTTCAGCTTGGAAGTATCCAGCTTCTGGCTTAAGCCTTCCCCAATAACGACCTCGATAATATAATCGTCCGCAATTACCAGATCGTAATCTCCGCCCTTGGTCTCTTCCAGCTTTGCAAGCATGTCCTCGTCATAATCAAAATGTGAGAAATGAATGGTGTAACCTGTCTCCTCTTCAAATCCGTCCAGGATTTCCTGAGGGAACATACCATCCCAGGTAAACAGATTCAAAGAACCTTTTTCCTCTCCCTTGCCACAGCCTGCCAGCAGCCCCGCTGCCAATGTCAGACATAAAAGCAATGCAGCGATTCTACGAAATCTTCTTTTCATAGCCTTCCTCCTTGTTTGTGTAATGTATTTCTTTTCCCCACCAATGCCGACAATAACAGCAATATTACCGTTATCAAAAGCATCATGGATGCAAGCGCGTTTATTTCCGGTGTAACTCCGGTCTTGATCTTGGTATAAATCTTTATGGGCAGGGTGTTTACTGTAGGACCCGTCACAAAGATACTGATGACTACATCATCAAAGGACATGGCAAATGCCAGCATACAGCCGGACAGAATGGCCGGCATGATCAGCGGCAGCGTAATGTCGAAAAAGACTCTTACCGGAGACGCTCCCAGATCCAGTGCCGCCTCCTCCAAAGCCTTGTCCATACCCACCAGTCTGGCCTTTACCATGGAATAAATATATGGCACACAGAAGGTAGTGTGGGCAATTACCAGGGTCAGCATACCAAAAGGCAGCCCCATAAAAGAGAATACCGATAAAAATACCATGCCTAAAATAATTTCCGGTATCATGATGGGAAGCATGGAGACAGCGGCAACCACATCATTCAGCCTGGATTTCTTTCGCTGCATGCCAAGCGCCGCCGTGGTTGCGATGAGCACTGCCAAAAAGCAGCTTAGACCTGCCAGCACCAGGCTGTTCACCAGGGCTTCCCGAATCTCCCTGTCGCGGAACAATTCCTCATACCATTTCAGGGAAAATCCGGACCATACCGTGGACAGTTTGGATTCGTTGAAAGAATATACCACAGTCAACAGTATGGGCACATATGTGAGTATCGTAATTACCGCCACATATATATAAGGCAGCTTTTTTAAACCTGGTTTCATCTATACCTCTTTCCTACGTTAATGTGTCGTTTGAAAGGAAAACGACAATGTGTGAAAATAACAATTGGCCCTTGCCAGATTTAGGAACCGGACCATTTTGAAGAATGTTTTTCGTCCGGTGTGTGAATGAGATATGAGGTGCCCGCAATTTTTTTATAGATCCGTATCATAATCGTGGTCAGAATCAACAAAACCGCAGACAACGCCGCCGCAAAGGGCTGATTCCTTCCTTTCGTCATCTGTTCCTGAATTACACTTCCCACCAATACGATCTTATTTCCTCCCAGGATATCTGCAATATAAAACAGTCCCATGGAAGGCACAAAAGTCAATATTACCCCGGATAATACACCGGGCAATGTCAGTTTAAACGTTATCGTGAAAAAGGCAGTCCAGGAAGAGGCTCCTAGATCCTTAGCGGCTTCCACCAGAGAATAATCCAGCTTTTCTGCACTGGAATACACGGACAGTATCATAAATGGCAGCAATGCATAAATCATACCCACCACCACTGCCGGGTAGGTATATAACAATTTCAAAGGCTTTTCCGTAATGCCCATCCACATGAGAATCTTGTCCAGCACTCCGTTACTTCTGAATACAACGATCCAGCCATAGAGACGGATCAATGCACTTGTCCAGAAGGGAATCATGATCAACAGCATCATCCGCTTTTTCCAGACAGCATTCATCCTGGCCATAAAGTATCCGTAGGGATATCCCAGTAGAAAGACCAGGAGCGTGGTAATGGCCGCCAGCTGCAGGGATTCCTGAAACGTATGCAGATACAAGGGTTCCAATATTCTTTTATAATTATCCAGGGTAACGGTAAAATCCACACCCCATACTTTTGCTCTGGAAAGAAAGCTCAGAAGAAACATATAGAATATGGGCAATCCCACGAACAGAATCGTAAAAATGTACATGGGTGCCAGCAGAGCAATATATCCCTTTCCGGAGGAAGATTTCTTGTTCATATTCCCTCATTCTGCCGCGCTGCGGCGCAAACCTCGATTCCTTTCAAACTTCTATTTCTTTGGTTGCAAAACTCATGAAACCTTTATCGATCTACTCCTGCATCAGAATGGCATCCTCAGCTCTCCAACCGATCTTCAGGCTGGTGCCCACTTTAATATCCGCATTGATACCATAGCGATTGGCAGTTATGGTCTGACCATCCTCTAGACGGAAGAGAATACGCAGCTGTCCGCCGGCATAGGATTTCTCCAGCACCTCTGCATCCAGTCTGCAGACATCCTCGCCACTCATCCGTACATTCTCTGCACGAACCGCGTAGACAGCACCCTTTTCATGATAAATATTGGCATCACCCACAAAGCTTGCCACATAGCTGGTGCGTGGCTTATAGTAGATTTCATTGGGCGTACCAATCTGTTCAAACACACCATTATGCATTACTGCAATGCGGTCTGACATATTGATAGCCTCTTCCTGATCGTGGGTAATATATATAAAAGTGATACCCAGCTGCTTCTGCAGTCTCTTCAGCTCCAGCTGCATCTGGCGGCGCAATTTCAGATCCAAGGCACCCAGAGGTTCATCCAACAGCAGCACCTTCGGTTCATTGGCAACTGCACGGGCAATGGCGATACGCTGTCTCTGGCCCCCTGACAACTGATCCGGTGTTCTCTTCTCATATCCCTCCAGCTGTACCAAAGCCAGCATTTCCTTCACTTTTTTCTCAATTTCGGCCTTGGACTTTTTGCGAATCTTCAGTCCATACCCTATGTTCTCCGCCACAGTCATATGGGGAAACAATGCGTAATTCTGGAAAACCGTATTCACATCTCTTTTATTCGGTACCAGTTCCGTAATATCCTGTCCTTCCAGATAGACCTTTCCGCTGTCGGCGGTTTCCAGACCTGCAATAATGCGAAGGGTGGTAGTCTTACCGCAGCCGGAAGACCCCAACAGAGTAATAAATTCCCCCTTCGGAATCTCCAGGTTGATACCCTTTAGCACCCGGGTCTCCCCAAAAGATTTGCATACATTTTCCAGCCGCAATATCATATCATTCATGAAAAAACTCCGTTCTTACCCTATCATGCATATCGCGAACCCCCTTGCGATACTGCACCAATAGGTAGTTTGAAAATGGTTTCAAAAAATTCTTCTCTTTACAGGAGATGGTCAATATCAATCTCTCCTTCAAATACAATCTCTGCCGGACCGGTCATGTAGACAAGATTCTCCTGTCTGTCCCACGTAATCTGAATCTTTCCGCCCAGTACTTCCACTTCCACTTCTTCGTTCGTAAGCCCGTTGAGCACACAGGCAACTGCCGTTGCGCAGCATCCCGTTCCACAGGCCAATGTCTCGCCGGTGCCTCTCTCCCACACACGCATTTTCACATGCCCTCTGTCGATCACCTGGACAAATTCGGTATTGGTTCGTCTGGGAAACACCTCGTGGCTTTCAAAATCAGGACCGATTTCCGCCAGCGGCAGATTTGCTACGTCCTCCACAAACAATACCGCATGAGGATTTCCCATGGACACACAGGTCATAGTATAATCCTTGCCCTGCACCTGAATGGGTACGTCAATCACAGTATCCCTTTCTGCTGTGATCGGAATCTGTGCCGGGTCCAGTATCGGTTGTCCCATATTTACCTTAACCAACACCACCTTATTTTCTTCGTTTGTGGTCAGTTCCAGATATTTTATCTTTCCGGCACTGATAATTCGGATCTTCTTACTGTCCGTCAGTCCCTTGTCATAAACATATTTTGCAACGCAGCGGATACCATTACCACACATTTCCGAGCGGGTACCATCCGCATTGTACATTTCCATCTCAAAGTCAGCTTCCCGGTGGGGATTGATAAATATAGCTCCATCACCACCTACCCCGAAATGCCTGTCACTTAAAAATCGGACTACCTTGGGCTTTTTTTCCAATGGAATCTGCTCCACTGCACCGTTTATATATACATAGTCATTGCCGCAGCCCTGCATTTTGGTAAATTTCATGTTCTTCCAAACCTTTCTACAATAATTTCCTTCTTCATGGTCATAATCTCCCACCGCCCCTCATACAGTATATAAAGATATTGTAAAAAGGGAGGTTACGTATGAGTTCCAAGACCAAAATTGTGGTATTACATATGAAAGAGCTTCTGTATACAGCGATTTTTGCGGTTCTGGGCATTTGCCTGATCATTCTGCTGTTTATCCTGTTCCTGCCTGACAATTCCGAAGGCACTCCGGACGAAGGCAGCCAGCAGATGACACAGGAAAGCAGCACTGTGGAGACAGCTTCACTATACATTCCCGGCATTTACACTACAGAATTGATCTTAAGCAACCAGACCATCAACGTACAGGTCATCGTGGATGGAGAAAAGATCACATCCCTGAATCTGGTAGACCTGAACGAAACGGTTGCAACCATGTACCCTCTTCTTCAGCCTACGTTTGACACACTGACATCTCAGATTCTTGAGAAGCAGTCTTTGGAAGATATTTCGTACAGTCAGGACAGCCGCTATACCTCGCTGGTGCTTCTGGAGGCAATATCAAAAGCTCTGGAAAAGGCTCAGCAGTAACATACCCCGGCTTTTCCCCGAATGTTCGAGGCAGCCCCGCTTTCAGTACCTATTTCAGCCCTTCTATCTGCTCCAGCCACAATGCGGCAGATGCATCGGAAGGCATACGCAGGTCACCTCTCGGAGACACTGCCACACTGCCCACCTTGGGTCCATCCGGCAGACAGGAGCGTTTGAACTGCTGCTGGAAGAATCTTCTGTAGAAGGTCTTTAACCATTTTAAAATGATTTCTTCCTCATATATGCCCGCAAAGGCGAGCTTTGCAATACGATAGATTTTTTCAGGCTCGAATGCCAGTCGGAGCATGTAGTACAGGAAGAAATCATGAAGCTCATAGGGTCCCACCAGATCTTCCGTTTTCTGACTGATCTGTCCATCCTCCGGAGGCAGCAGCTCCGGACTAACCGGAGTATCCAGAACATCCAGAAGCACCTTGGACAACGCTTCATTATTACAGGTTTCCGCATAATATTGCACCAGATGTCTCACCAGAGTCTTGGGAACGCCTGCGTTGACACCATACATGGACATGTGGTCACCGTTATAGGTGGCCCAACCCAGTGCAAGCTCTGACATGTCGCCGGTGCCGATTACCAGGCCGCCGATCTTATTGGCTACATCCATCAGAATCTGAGTTCTCTCCCTGGCCTGAGCATTCTCATAAGTTACATCATGCACATTTACATCGTGTCCGATATCCGCGAAATGCTGCAGCACGGACTTCTTAATATCTACCTCACGCAACTCTGTCCCCAGTACACGGGCAAGGGTACATGCATTGTCATAGGTTCTGTTAGTGGTACCAAAGCAGGGCATGGTAATGGTTTTGATATTGCTTCTGTCAAGTCCCAGCAGATCAAAAGCCTTTACCGTTACCAGCAGTGCCAGCGTGGAATCCAGTCCACCGGACAGGCCCAGCACAGCTGTTTTACAGCCGATGTGCTGATAACGCTTTTTCAGGCCGTTTGCCTGAATCTCCAGAATCTCTTCACAACGCTTTTCCCACACACTTCTCTCTGCCGGAATGAAGGGTCTGGGATCAAAACGCCTGTCAAGTCTGGTTTCTTTTCTCTCCAAATCGAAAGGCACCATAAGATAGTTCTCCCGGGGTTCCCTGCCAAGGCTTCCCCTGCGGCGTCTTTCGAAAACAATTCTCTGTACATCAATATCCCCGTAGATGGATTCACATGCGAACCGCTTTGCCTCTGCCAGTATTCTTCCGTTTTCCGCGATCATACCATGACCACCAAACACCATATCCTGGGTGGATTCTCCTTCCCCAGCACTGGCATACACATAACCGCAAAGCTGACTTCCGCTGGCTGCCTTTACCAGCAGCTGCCTGTAGGCATCCTTTCCAACTGTCTCATTGGATGCAGATAAATTTACGATCAAGGTGGCTCCCATCAGGGTATGATTGGTAGCCGGTGGATTGGCAACCCACAGATCCTCACAGATTTCACAGCCCACAACCAGATCCTTTACGGTATCACAGGAAAACAACAGATTCACTCCGAAGGGAATTTCCTCTCCCTCCAGCTGAAACAGTACCACTTCCTGATTGCCTTCCGCAAAATATCTGGCTTCGTAATAATCCCCATAATTCGGAATATTTGTCTTAGGCACCATACCGATTACCTCACCATCACGCAAGACAGCCGCCACATTGTACAACCTGCCGTCTCGCTCCACGGGAAGCCCTATAAATACCAACGCATCATGGCCTTCGGTCTCCTGCGCAATGCGAAGCAGCTGGTTCAAGGCCTCCTCCAAAAGCAGCCCCTGCAAAAAAAGCTCTCCGCAGGTATATCCGGTAAGACACAGCTCCGGAAATACAATGACCTTGGCATCCTTCTCATAGGCTTCCTGCAGCTTCTGACATATCATATCTGCATTATATTTGGGGTCAGCCACCTTCACTGCAGTGGTCATCGCCGCAACTTTTACAAATCCATTTTTCATCGGTATTACGCTCCTTTCCATATGCAGCTCTAGGTAATTGCGATACTCTCTCGAAATACTGTGAAGGAACAATATTTCAGAGAATTCCCCAATTGTCTATGCAGCTCTAAGGGATTCTCTTGTCAAACCCCGGTTCTGTTTATTGAACTGTCTAACGAATGGCCTTCCTGTACATGCTCTTCAACTCCTCCACTGTAAACTCATAATTCCTGTTACAGAAGTGACAGTTTACCTCCATGGTCTCTCCGTCGTCAATCATACTTTTTAATTCTTTTTTCCCGATGCTGATCAATGCCTTTTCTACCCTTGATTTGGTACAATTACAGAAAAACTGCAGCGGCATATTGTCCGTAAATTCCACATCAAAGCCTTCCAGCAGAATCTCCAGCATCTGCTCCGGTGTATTGCCGGCTTCCAGCATGCTGGTCACCGAAGCCACTTTACTCAGATTTTCTTCCAGCCTGGAAATAATTTCTTCGGATGCAAAAGGCATCAGCTGGATGATAAATCCACCCGCCTGCTTTACCGTATTATCCCTTTCCATCAGCACGCCCAGTCCTACACTGGAAGGTACCTGCTCGGACGCCGCAAAATAATAGGTCAGATCCTCCGCAATCTCGCCGGTCTGCAGCTGGGTCTTGCCAACATAGGGCTCCTTCAGTCCCATATCCTTTAACACCTGGAGGTGGCCGTTACCGATGGCACCGCCTACGTCCAGCTTTCCCTTTGGATTGGCCGGCAGGATTACATCCGGCACATCCGCATAACCTTTTACATTACCGCCGGCATCTGCTGTCACAGTGACACCATGACCAGGACCGTCTCCGCGTACCTGTAATGTCAATAGGTCTTTTTCTCCTTTTAACATACTTCCCATCATGGCACCGGCTGTAAGCAGACGCCCCAGCGCCGCAGTCATAACCGAGCTGGTATTATGTGCTTTTCTGGCTTCCTCCACCAGATTTCTGGTGGTACAGGCAAATGCTCTGATCTGGGCATCCCCTGCGGTTGCCCTTACCATATAATCCTTCATTGTTTCAACCTCTATTCTAAGCTCGTACTACTTATTCTTTCGTCACTGAATCTTTCGCCAATCTTTCGTCACTTATTCTGCTTGTGACTTATTTTTCGCTGCTTACCCTCTTGTCATGCATTCCTTGTGACTTGTCGTTGACACTCATTATGCAACATTTATCCTTCAGGTAAAGTCTCCTCATATGCCGGGATTATGCCTGTTTCCTGCACTCCCTTGCCACCACGTAGACTCTTTCGCTCTGCGGAGTAACCTCTTTTCTGGTATCCGCATCCAGGATTTCCACCAGCTCCATACCCGCTTCCTGAAGCAATTCACAAATAATCTCCACCCGATAACCTCTCTGGTAATGATTCTCCGTAAACTTTCTGAACAGACCGTTTTCTTCCCGCACAAACACAGTCAGGTCATATTCATTGATTTCTTCCTCTTCATGATAATAGTTTTCCCAGATAAAGCTGCAGTCCTGTCTGTTCTCCGCGATTGTAGTATCCCCAATGACTTCTTCATATTTATACACGGTATTAAAATCAAAGATAAATAATCCGCCCGGATACAGATAGTTATTCACATTCCGGAATACCATCAGCAAATCCTCTTCCTGCAGAATATAATTAATGGAATCACAGACACTGATAACAGTGCCCACGGTACTGTACAATTCCAGTTCCCGCATATCCTGCATCAGATATAAAATCTCTCTGCCGGATTTTTCTCTTTTTGCCATGGCAACGCTCAGCATTTCTTCTGCATTATCCACACCGATCATGTCATAGCCTGCGTCGTAAAGCATCTGTGTCAGGGTGCCTGTTCCACAACCCAGATCCAACACCAGATTCTTCTCAGACTCCAGCAATTCTTTTTGGGATTCCAACCGTTCTTTTTGAGATTCCGGCAAAACTTTATTTGAATCCGGCATCTTCTCTTGAAAATCCAACGAAGTCTTGCAAGATTCCTTTATTTCCTTTTCGGGCTCCAACAAAACAGGAGTCTTCCTGATCCTTCTGGATACACCATATTTATTTATACTGTCAACCAGATAAGCACACCACTTTTCGTAGGGTATGTTATCCATGAGCTCATCATACACATGTGCAAAATCACCATATGCTTCCATATCGTAACCTGCCTTTCCGTAATACCTGACATTACATCTGGATATCTGAAATTACACCTGAAAAATACCGGAAATGCCTATGCCTTCGTTCTTTCTGCAATATATTCTGTCAAAAAAGCAACCAGTTTATCCATCTCCTCATCCGTACCGATAGAGATACGCAGAGAATTATGGATTCTTGCCTTATTCCAATATCTCACATAAATATCCCGGGCCTTCAGAGCCTCAAATATTTCCTTGGCCGGAATGGTCTCATGGCTTGCAAAGATAAAGTTTGCCTTGGAATCAGGAAAGGTAAAGCCCAATTCCTTGAGCTGCTCTTTCACGCGCTCTCTTGTTGCAATGATTTTCTGTACGGTTGCCTCAAAATATTCTCTATCTTTCAGGGACTCCACTCCCAGAACCAGTGATGGACGATTCATGGTATAGGAATTAAAAGAGAATTTTGCATCGTTCAGATACTGGATCAGTTTTTTACTGCCGAAAGCGTATCCTATACGCATACCTGCCATCGCTCTGGACTTGGAGAAGGTCTGCACGACCAGCAGATTCTCATATTTCTCGATCAGCGGAAGCGCACTGACACCGCCGAAATCCACATATGCTTCATCCACAATTACAATTACGTTGGGATTCGCTTTTACGATCTCTTCCACAGTCTCCAAGCTCTCCATCAGTCCGGTGGGCGCGTTGGGATTAGGGAAAATCACTCCGCCGTTTTCCTGCTTGAAATCTTGTAGTCTGATGTGCCAGTTCTCATCCAATTTGCAGGTTTGATAGGGAATCCTGAAAAGTTCCGCCCACACATCATAGAAGGAGTATGTCACATCCGGGAATAAAATGGGCTTTTGGCTGTTGAAAAATGTGAGAAATGCCATAGCCAGCACATCATCCGAACCAACTCCCACAAATATCTGCTCCTTGTCCACTCCATAATATTCAGACAAAGCATCCAGCAGTGCATGAGCCGCCGGATCCGGATACAGCCGGAATTCGTCACGGTTCATGGCTTTTAATGCGGCTTCCACACCAGGTGCGGGGGGATAGGGGCACTCATTCGTATTCAATTTTACCATATTCTTTTTGCGCGGCTGCTCTCCCGGAACATAGGGCACAACCTTGCGTACATTATTCTCCCAAGTCATCGTATAATAAGCCTCTCTTCATCCTATATTGAATATACTTCATACATTTTTATATTATGAATCAAAGTTTACAATTTTTCCCAAACATTTCTCCATATTAGTATAATATACCATATTTTTGCCGGATAGTATAGCACATCTTTTATACCCAATCCCATACACTTTACATATACACGCTAATTTTCTCACCCCAGACTATAATTCCCCAGAAGCCGGCTGTAATATAAGGCAGAAAAGGTACCGGCACTTTTAGCCTGCCTTTACCACCGACATTTCCCATCAAGCCCTGCACCAGACATAACAGAAGGTACGCTGATATCATATGTAAAAGATACATATTGATATCATATCCCAAAGAGGCCTCTGCCATTGCAGCCACCAGAAATGCCATCCCATCCGCCTTACCGTACATTTTCATGAACAAAAAATATTGAAGCAGCGCGAACAGCAATATAGAAAAACCAACTATCGCATTTGCGGAAGCAGTCAAGGCCAAATATGCCGATGCCGCAATGCCCAGATACTGAAAAACATCATATACCTGACAGGTAAGATAATCGGTTAACGAACAGCTTATAAAGTACACATGAACCAAAAACCATGCCCAGTGAACCGTCCCGCTCTTACCGGATGAGGCCAAATACCACATCTGCGCAGCAATCAGACTTCCCAGACACAACCGTCTGATTACCCCTGCAGAAAATACCATACCATGATTTTTATCGATTTTCATCAGACCATTCAGGCACAAAGACACACAGACTACCAGGATTGCCGCAACCAAAATCACCTTCATCGCAGTCTCGTCCTGATTTCGTTCAATATACTGCCTGACACTTTAACCGCAACCAGTTCCGGTCTTGCTTCGACCACTTTTTCGTCTTTATAGGCTCTTACAATGATCTGGTAATCTCCCTCCGGTACCTGCAGCGGCACCATAAACGTTACTTTCTCTGTCTGTAGGAAATCCGAAGAACCATAGACAAACAATTTATCCAACATCCGATTCTGTTCCTTCCATACTTCCGGAAATATGACTTCCATCCGCTCAGCATAACCGGTTGTCTGAATGTACAGGCTTCCGCTTTCCCCCTTCTTATAAACATTGGTTTGAGGAGACATGGTCTTTTCAATATAAGCGGTCACGGAAATACCATCCATACCATAAGTTTCTGCAGACTCATTTCCGACATTGTCTGTTGCACATGCAAGGATTGTAAAATGACCCCAGAACAAAGCATTTTCGGAGGACATTTGCAGAATGATGCAGCCATCTCCATCGGTATCCTTAATCACTTCATAGCCTCCATTATCTTTATTTCTGATCTCCAGTCGGAATTCCTTTAAACCACTGCCTGAGTCCACCGCCTGAACCTGAAGTGTGTACTCCCAAATCGTAGATCCAACATCCTTACCCGGTATATTTTCCGGCAAGTCTAGCCCGGTAATATGAGGTCCCTGACCATCTGCCAGCACATAAATACTATTTGCCAGATCCTGCTGTTTATCCGATATGACCTGTACTTGATCCGTAATCACTCCAGCCTGGGGTGTCAGCCGGATCTTGTGACCATCCATATCTGCAGTCAGCTTAAATGCCTGCGTAATATCCAGTTGTTTACAATAGTCACTTCTTCGTACTTGCGTAAAAGCAGCCTCTTCCATGCAGAAAATATTTTCATATTGCTTCCGGATTACATCACCCAGATAGGTACAACTGCCCGCTCCAACAGCCGTCTCCATAGGTGCAAGTATCATCAATTTTCCTTCCTCTCCATTGTGGGAAATATCCTGCGCCAGAAAATGCAGCTGATTAATCTGATACCCGCTTTGGGCTGTTCCGCATAACCTTCCATGAAAGGAAATCGTAAACGGCGTGGTGCCATCTGCTTTCACATAATATGTTTTTTCAGATTTACCGGCAGCAGCATCTTGCGTTGCTTTGAAAACATTTGCTTCCTTTTTAAGCCACATCTGTTCTGTAATGACCGGCCAGAATATCCCTTCTGCAGAGAAAATCGGTATATGTATTGTCTCCGACAGATTTCCCGCCTTATCTTGCGCCGCAATATGCAGATATTGCTTTGTATCCGCCACTGTAACACTGATATAAGGTTCTATGCCGGAAGAAATGTATCTGGTATCCTGGTTCGTAATCGTTGTATCGGACTGTTGATCCAGACGATATCGATAACCATAGATACCACTTGTCAGAGTATTTATTGTCTGGTTCGATGTGCTCAATTTCTGCCCTGTGGATTTTCTGTAAGATTCTGCAAAATGATAATAAACGGTTCCTTTGTCCTGAGGTTTCGCGAACAAAACATTTATTTTATTTGCATCTACCCCTTTGATTTCTACGGTATCCATATTTATCTTTTCAGGAGCCGCACAATCTGTTGCTTTTACACCTTTCAGATTATTTTCCTCCCTGAAACCAATACGCACTGCCTCAATCAGCAGACTTCCGTTGCCTGCTCTGACACCCTGCTTTTCCTGATAAGTCAGGCATTCTTCCTCTTTCACATAGTTGGAACCTCCATATGCCGGTGTAGAACCGAGCATCTGATTCTCCTGATATCCGCAGATATACTCCTGGGTTTTTCCACAGCCTGTACCATACTTTTTCAGAGCCGTACACATGCCGGGGGCATTGCCTTTATAATATGTATCACACAAGGTACACCGGTATTTATAGAAAACATCATGATGTCCGGGGCATTCATAGCTGCCGCACCTTACACAATATACATGGTTTCCATCATCGTCCTTGTTTCCGTAATAGAAGGTTTCTTTATCGATTTCTTCCTCAAAAGATGTATTGTTACAGGTTTCTGTTACCGTATAACAACCACCGTACACAGTGGGGCTTCCGCTATGTACGTGTTTGCAGCTGCTTGTGTGATTATGGGTTATCACATTTCCACCGGCACCGCCCTGATAACCGCCGCCACCACCGGCCATGCCATTTTCGCCCTTATTTCCGGCAATATTTCCAAGGTGGGAGCCACCGGCATATCCATTACTCTGTGCTGTGGCACCGCCACCGCCGCCGGCTATGAGTATGACACCCCTGTCTGTGGTGGAAACACTGCTATACCCTCCTCCGTTACCGTAAGCAGAGCCAGTTCCACCGCCATGATAGCCATTCTGCCCGCCAACAACATATTCCAGCTTTTCGCCCTTCTCCAAATAAATTACCGCACTGACTTCTCCTCCCATACCACCGCAGAAGGATCCATAGCTTCCCCCCTGGGCTCCCTGAAGTGTCAAACGATAAAACCCTGTATAAGGTATGGTGTAGCTGCCGCTCGCCCCGGTATACTCGCAGCTTTTACTAACATACTTTTCTGTGGAAACCTCTTCTGCCGAATGAATTTTCTGCCACGCACCATTCTCCCTCTTTTGGTAGATCAAATATGTTTTATCCAGATTATCCTTCTGCTCCCATGCCAGATTTACCGAGCCCTTACCACTGTTCGCAATATAATTATCTTCTGATGTAAGACGAAGGTCCACCCAATACGCATAAAGTGTTATCTCTTTTGCGGGCAGAAATTCATCCCCCGCTGCGCCGGCAATCCTGGTTCCCTCCTCATCGTAATACCAGCCGCCAAAAGAATATCCTTCCTTGTATGGCTCCGGCAAGACGATGGTTTTGGGACAATACGTTGCCGTGACATAATCCACTGTTCCATCCTTACCTTTGTATGTATAAACGTTGTCCCGAAAAGAACCATGCATGGGTTGTTTAAAGCTCCACCCTGCAAATTCCTGCTTTCCCGTAATATCCGGAACCGTTGCACCGCCATTCGTATCAAAATGAACGGTTGCTCCCACCGGTGCCTCTATACTGTCCCCATGCAATTCATATGTGCTGTCATATAATCCGGAAATGCTGCAAACTCCTGCAAAACCATGATACCTACCCCCATTGGGATCAATACTTAAGACCGACTGACTTTTTTCCCACTGGGCATACAGAATGATGCTTTCCTGTTCCTCTGTGCACAGATTATAAATCTCCTGACCATCCGTGTAGCTTATCCCTGTCCCATCCATTTTCGTGTTCCACCCTGCAAACTCATATCCAACTCTTGTATAACTGTTTAATGTCAGGTTTGTCTGGGGGACCACCTCATTTCCTTCATAAAAGACCGCATTGTTGTACATATGAACACTTTTGGGCATATAGCCCTTTCCGAAATTGGCATGGTATCTGACACTGTACTGATTGTAAGAAATTTCCTTACAAATATGCTGCTTCAGCTCCGTCCCTTGTTCCAGATTCGTGCACCATGGACATCTGTAATAGTACGCCAGGGTCATATCCAGCTCATTTATGGAAGCCGCCGCATGATCACTCATATAAAACAAATTATCCACCACACTCTGACCACAATCTGCACAGTATGCCATCCAACCCGAATAATAGTCTCTAAAGCACTTGTTCTTGCCGAAACTGACTCCGTAAAAATAATTGTCCTCTGTATAGCGACCGTGAATACAGCACCCCTGCGTATGCTGCACAACCCACTTTCCTACACAAACCCGCTCTTTTCTGATCACATCGTAAAGATGCTCCCCCTCCCGCGGCGCCCGCAGTGACGAAACTTCTCCGGTATGGATCGTGTAACCAAACTCATACCACTCGGTATCCGTTTCATCCGCATTTGTAGTAAATGCGTTGCCATCCGGGCTCCATGTTATATATGGATTATCCGCCAGTGCGGCCTCCACATTCTGTTCCATATTCCACATCAAAAGCAGACTCAAGACTACGGCAAACCATATGCTGCCAAAGATATTTTGCTTTTTACGCTTCTTCATTCTTCCCTCTCATTCTGTCACTTCATTATCCCAAACTCATTGTGTTACGCCGCACAGAGTACAATAAGTAATCGCTTCCCCATCAATCACTGCACTGCCCCACTCATGTACCTGAGGCGAGAATCTTGTATCGCTTTTTACCTGCTGCCCGCAATTCTTACACACATGTCGGATAATGGTATCCTCCATACAATTTCCCACCTGGATAGTCACATCCTCCACCTCATGGGGCAGTGGATTTTCCGTAACACATTCTATAAGTCCGCATCTTTGGCAGGTATTGTTATAATATCCTCCCTTCAGGCAGGTTGGACTGTCCCAGATACTTTTCTTAAAATCGTGTCCCAAGGGCTCTATGATCCGACTGGAGTTTACTTTGCCACAGTCAATGCATACCTCCTGTACCAAACCACCTTCCAGGCAGGTCGCATCCTTTTCACGCTGTTCAAAAACGCAGGCATCCTTTTCTTTCTCCCCAGAGTTGCTGCCTTCCACAGATTCCTCTTCGCTCTCAACCGGACTGCTCTTTACAGCTTCCTCTTCGCCTCCAGCCCCACTGTTCTCCATCGTTTTCTTTTCGTTCTCGTCTGTACTGCCGGCAACTTCCGCACCGGCCGGACTTTTGTCTTCCGGTTCATCTGACGCTTCCGGCTTTTTTGACGCTTCCGGCTCTTTTGATTCTTCCGGCTCTTTCGATGCTTCCGGCTCTTTTGATGCTTCCGGATCATTTGACGCTTCCGGCTTTTTTGATTCTTCCGGCTTTTTCGATGCTTCCGGCTCTTTCGATGCTTCCGCCTTTTCCGATGCTTCCACCGGATATTTCCCGGCTTCTGCGCCATCTCCCATCAGGTAACCTGCTGTCAGGCACAACACCACCACAAACGCTCCAACCAAAATTGCCGTTGCGGTACCCTTTTTTCTTAGAAATCCCATACTTTTACCATCCGCAGAGAACCATTGTTTATTTCGGTGTAAAACTGCTCCGCGTACCCTTCCTCAATAAGCAGATTCATGCGTGTGGCTGCCGTATATGTATCCTCCGGTGCAATGATATTCCCGGCATTGTCAAATGTCTGATACACCAGCACATTTTCCCAGAGAAGATAGGCCACACCCATTTCATCATTTACCGTATAGATGTTGACAAAATCCCCTTTTCTCAGAATACCGCTGACTGCCTGAAACAGATCGTCCGCCTTGCAGCCTGCAATAATCGGCTGAACCATGTTGTCCACATAACTTTCCTCCTTTGTGAACATGGATGCAGAAAGTATCGTTCCCTCCGGAATCATAAAAATTGTTCTGCTCCCTATCAGGATATTAGCATCCGTTATAGCCGATTCCGGAATATGCTGCTTATCTATCTGGGTCTGCACAAAGCAGGTTCCCAGATTGGCACTGCTTATTTCCAGGGATTTCTGCAGATCTCCTGAAGCCACCCATACGGTTCCCTTTTCATAATCACTCAATATACTTTTCTCTATATGCAGCAACAAAAAAAAGGTTATGGCAGACGCAATAAATGCGATCACGATAACACCCGGAAATATTTTCCCGGATTCTCTTGTTTTTTCCTTCCCTGTTCTATTCATCTTCATCCCTCTTAATATCTACACTTTTTTCTTTTTCCGCCTGTATATACTGTTGTCCCATACCCTTTACCCCAAATTTCACCCTGCTGTATATGGTAGTGGTTTCCACACACACACCGTCGGGAGTAAAAACCTGTCCGATTTCTCCTATATTCACTTCCTGCACCCTGCCGTCCTGCTCAAAAGAAAATATCTCCACCTGATTTCCAGTCACGTTATATACCATATAGGACAGGATCTCTACAGGTCCTTCCAGCATTTCTCTCTGAAAGGACCTGCCGTCCTCGTCCAGCTGAAGATTAACGGAAAGCGCTTGCTTATAAAGCGAAAACGCAACCTGAGGATTCTCAATGCAAATCACACGGCTCTTACCATACTCCTCCACATCAATCAGGGCAGAGGCCAGATTGGATGCTGCCAAAGCATCCTCCACATAGGCACCGGTAATCATAAAATGCGAAGCCTTCCATCCAGCAAACATGATCACAACGACCAAAAAAAGCGCGAACATTCCCATGATAATGTCTGCCTGACCGGAATGTTTTCCCGGCGTCCCCATTTTTACCCAACGCAACATACTGTTCCGATATTTATTTTTTTGCCATATATTTTGCCCATATTCAATTTTTTGCCGTTGACATTCTTGTTTCTTCCACATAATAATCCCGTGTCTTAAATCCTTCAGACCATATATTTTCCTCAGCCGCCTGCCCTGCAATCTTTCCCCGGATACTCAACAAAATAGTAGCACCGTAATGAACAGGCTGCCTGGTCGTTCCTGAGATATCGATTTCGCTCATGCCCAGCGCACTCAGTTCCGCAAGCAGTCCGGAACAGTCTTCATTGGTCAGGCAGCCTTTGGTTTCCATAACCAGTATGTACTTTCTGGCCACCTGACTGACCTCCAGCTTCCGCAGCATCAGCCCCATGGAGTTGAACGCTGCCATTACCACAATGGATATGGCAAGCATTGTGATTCCGATGGTAACAAAGTCCAATATATTACCGGCAGCTTTTTTTACAAACATCCTGTTCACCTTTTATGAAACCTTACCGACATCAAGGATTCCAAGGGCTTTTTCCTGCATCTGCCCTACAATCTTAGTAATAAAGTCGCTTAAACTGGTTTTCATAACCAGACACAGAACCAGTGCAATAATACATAACCCTACCGTAACTAACAGTCCGTCAATTCCACTGTTTTTTGCTATCAAAAACGAAATACACTTTTCGTCCACCTTATTACAAATTCTTTCTTTATAGTTTGTTAATCTTCTTAATACTCTCATGCTCATTCTCCTTTTGCTCTTTATATTGTTTGCCGTTTGCAAAACTCCTATTTTATATTTTTATTACTTGTTTGCTGATACTCATTTTTACTGCTTTTTATATTTCCCACCCGTTTTTATCCGAAAAACAAAGCGGAGGAAAACATATTGCTGATACACAGATACAGAGTCAGCCCCAGACTTATCACAAAAATGCCCAACTGATAAAATGTAGTGCTTCTGTTCAACTGTTCCTTCTTTTTCTGCTGCAGCAGAAGCTCCATATCCTTGATCTGCTCCCCAATATCGCCTAATAATTCCACGGTCTGTCCTGATTCACAGGCCTGCAGGATGGTAATACATAATGTATCGATATACCTGTTATTAAATTTTCTCTGAAGCCCCTCCAAAGCATATCCCAGATCCGACTTCATCACCAGATCACTGCAAAGTTCCTGCAATGCACTCCGCAATCTGACATGCTTTACGCTGCCGTAACATTCTGACAGCGCATCCGTCACATACACACCGGCCCGAATCTGAATCGCCAGCGCACTGTAGACCAGATCCAGTTCCGTAAGCATCCTTTCATTATCTCTTTTATTGAGATGCTCCAGCAGGATTCCCGGCAAAAAGATTCCCATCAGCCCAGTGATACTGCCAGCCCACACGCTATACCAGGTTCCCACGGCAAAACAGCTGATTCCCGTCACGACACAAAGCGCCATATAGGATACCGGATTCATCCAGCTTCCATAGTGAAATCCTGCTCCATTGGCAGTCAGAAAATCATCCCATTTCTTATAATCCCACCATGAACGTTTTTCATTTCTGGCCTTCATACAAATGATTTCGTAAGTGTGCAGCACCATCTTTTTAGGTAATGCTTTTACACCGAAACAGACCAATCCTATGAATATAAGCACTACCAGCAATACCTGTACCAATGTAATAAATACTGAAATCTGCATATTTTCCTCCTCTACTGCCGGTCAATCGCCCTGACCTGTCTGTAAAAAAGCAGCAGGATAAAGCCAATACCAAACAGACAACCTTTTCCGACCCATGTATGCAGCAACACTTCTTCCATTGAGACGCCTGCCAGACCTTCCACCGTCTTAAAAATCACAACTGTCATAGCTCCCAGAATCATCATATTAACCCAGGCTTCCTTTGCCAGGGATTTTCTCTCCTGGCGCATCCGCATATGTTCCCTGACAGAACGTCTGCTCTGATTCACAAGGATCGTAAAATCTGCAGAATACCGCATGGTAATCTCTATATTACGGACTACCTCCCCGAACTTTGGGTGCTGAATCTTCCTTGTCATACTTAAAAGAGCAGCCCCTGTGTTCCCCAGTGCCCGTGCCTCATAATAACATTCCTGAAGCACACTTCTGAGTGGTTCATCCAGGTAATTGCTGATTTGGTACAAAATGGAAGTGACCTCGCCGGAGGTAATACTGTAATTGGCCAGAAAATCCAGGAATTTCAGTAGATTATCATCCACGGAATTATAATTCCCGGCTATCAGAAGGCTGACAATCACATACTGAATCACAAGAAAGACTGCGATTACCAGCATTCCTATCCAGAAGCCGAGTCCCAAAAGTGGTGTCACAAGACAGACTGCTGCGGCAAATACGAGCTGCAGCAATATCCAGTTTTCCGGTGTCAGCAGAGGCAGCTTTTTGTTTAATCCACTGTACAGCAACAGCGTATCCAGCCTCTCCGGCAAGGACGTTCTCGTTTCCAGTGTTCTCTGTGCCCGCAGGAACATATTGTGAAGCAGGCTTTTTTTGCGGATCCACCAGAACAAACCACTAAAGGCTATCCACAACTCTAACATTAAGAATACTTTCCCTAACATGCCAGCCTCCTAACCATAAATTTTTTCATATTCCAGCGTCTCCTTTTCCTCATTCCAGCCTTTATTGGCATAGACCTGTTTTACCTTATACCGCTCCATGAACACAGTGGTCGTAAAACACTCCATCATCTTCATCAGCTCCTTGCGGGAATAGCGGCTCTCATACATAGCGTAGTCCACCAGCTTGTCCAACGCCTTGTCCGCAGAAGGCGCATGTATAGTGGCGGCACACAGCTGTCCCGTATATGCCGCATTCAGCAGATACAATGCCTCCTCACCCTTTACTTCACCGATGATGAAAAACTCCACATCCATGGTAAGCCCGGCGATGCTGATATGCTTTAAGTCATAATGGACCACGCTTTCTGCCGTCCCGGGAATGGAATGCAAAAACATCATATCCGGATGCCATTTGGTAGTCAGCTCATCCGCCTGCTGTGCCACCAATATGGCCATATCATCGGGCAATGTCTCCTTCAACGCATTCAGGATACTGGTCTTGCCCGAGCTGTTACCTCCGCAGATAAGGGTTGAACCGGTCCGAAACCGCTGGATCAAAAGCTCTGCCAGCTCCCGTGACATCATGTCCGCATCAATCAGATCCTGGATTTGGGGGAAATTTCTGGGTACTTTTCTGATACAAAGATAGGGCTCACTGTAGGTATTTACCAATGGCATGGAAATCGTAAATCTCAAGATAAAATCCGGATGAGAATCCGTGTCCGTAAAACGTTGAATTGCATTCAGATTCGATAAATTGACCTGGTTTTTTGTGGCTACAAAGTCCACAAACTGACGATATTCCTTCTCTGACTGGAAGCATATCCCTGCGTCCATCCTCTTACCCTTTTTCTTGACCCTGATATTATCGAAGCTGATGATCCTTATATCCGATATTTCCTCATCATCAATGAGAGGTGAAATCCTGGAATACCCGAAAATATACTTCTCAAACATATTTACCAGTTCTTGCGACTCTTCCAGTCCCAAAGAATACATTTCAAGAACAAACTGCTTTACTTCTGCCAGAAAATCTTCGCGGCTCAATACCCCTTTCTTCATCTGAATCAAGGACTGCTGCTTGCGGGCCGCAAAATCATTCATTAAATTTATAAAATTAGACTGCACAACTAAAAGACTGACACCTCCTGATAATTAAACTTTAAAATGATTGGAAATAAACTGCGATTATTCAGATTGGTTTCCGGAAATGCCTTAGAAAGGCTTACATCATATGATATAGAACTACCGAACGGTATACTTGTAAGATATATTATATTCTAAGATTTGTCAATACCTTTTCAATATTTTTTCTAAATCAAAGGCAGGTTTCCCTACGGATACCTGCCTTTGAAACAATATACAATTTCGCTAAGTCTGTCTGGCTTTTTATGATTTCGCAACATCTGCAGGAAGATCATCTTTTTCCACAGGTTCAAAGTTGGCATCTTTCGTGATAATGATCTTATCTACACTGATCTTCTGATTATAGTGATAAAGATCCACTGTCAGCTTTCCTTCCTCTGTTTTTGCTGCTTGATCTACCTGTTCCTGTGTTACAGGCACCTTAAGCCACTGGAAGTCATAGGTATATCCGGGA
>JAZNXM010000121.1:0-8589 GCA_045593865.1 Acetatifactor sp.
GGAAGAAATATACCCGGTTGGCTTGCCAATCCCGGTACTCATTTGATGGCAGAGGCAGGGCTCGGTTCTCCGGCAGGAATGATTGCCGCATGGCTTGGAAATATGGTGGGCAATGCAGTCTTGGATCATGTGACGGCCGGTTTAGGAAGTGCAGTAGCAAGTGCAGCAGACGGTGCAATGCAGAATGGTCCGTTAGGATTAGGTCTGGGAGCCATGAACTCAGCATTAGGACCTTTAGGTCCGGTTGGAGATATGATCAGTAATGCATGGAGTTCTTCCATAGATGCCCTTGCAGGTGGTGGCGGCTCCGGCAGCTCGGGTAGCTGGGGCGGTGGCTCAGGCGGTTCGGGTGGTTCCGGCAGCTGGGGCGGCGGCTCAGGCGGTTCCGGTAATTCTGGTAATTCCGGCAACTGGGGCAACTCTAGTAATTCTGGTAACTCTGGCAACTGGGGCGATTCCGGCAACTCCGCTGATTGGGGCAACTCCGGCAATTCCGGTAACACCGGTAATTCCAAGCCCGACGCAAACGAGAACAATAATCATAAGCCGGATTTAAACGATCCTAATTGGAGGGATCAGCTGTAGTAACAGCAGAATGTAGAAATAGCGACAAAGAAAACGAATTGGAGAATAGCAATATGCGAAAATTATTGACAGCAATTACACTTGTGGCAATCAGTGCCATCTGCCTGTGCGGATGTGCCCTTGGTGATTCCGGTAAAAAGGAAATTACCATCTATACGGCGGTAGACCAGATTTATGCGGAGCCTGTATTTGAGGATTTTGAAAAAGAGACAGGCATTAAAGTAAATGCAGTATATGATCTGGAGGCCAATAAAACTACAGGCCTTACCAATCGTCTGATTGCAGAAAAGGATAAGCCTGTCTGTGATGTTTATTGGAATAATGAATTTACACAGACTATGCTTTTGCAGGATGAAGGGCTGTTACAGCCTTATGTATCTCCTAAAGCAGCGGATATCCCGGATGCTTACAAAGATGCAGAGGGTTATTGGACCGCATTTGGCGGAAGAGCCCGCGTGATGCTGGTTAATACAGAGCTTTTAGAGGAAAGTGAATATCCTGCCAGTATTTATGATCTGATCAGTGACAAATATGAGGCAAAGGATATTGCCATTGCCTATCCGATGTTCGGTACCACAAGAACCCAGGCGGCAGCGGTATATGCGGCAGTGGGTGCGGAAGAAGGAAAGAGAATTTTTCAGGAACTGGCAGACCGCGGCGTGCAGGTGGTTGACGGTAACTCTGTAACCCGTGATATGGCAGCGGCTGGTCAGGTGGCTATTGGTTATACAGACACAGACGATGCGAAGGGTGCTATAGAAGATGGTAAACCGGTAGTAATGGTATTCGCGGATCAGGGCGAAGATCAGATGGGTACGTTGATCACTCCTAATACTGCTGCAATGATCGCCGGAGCACCTCATGAAGAAAATGCAAAAATCTTTATTGACTATATTGTTTCTCTGGAAAGTGAGAAGAGACTGATTGAGGATGGCTTCTTTGATCTGTCCGTTCGCCCCGGAGTAGATGCGGGCGGTCTGGAAGTAACCGGTATGAAGGTGAATCTGAAAGAGGTTTATGAGCAGCTGGAAACTGCAAGTGAGGATATGCAGGAAATCTTTGGAGATGCTTCATGAAGCAATTCCTGAAATATCATAAGAAGCAGATCATAGGCGGCGTAATTTATGTTTTGCTCTTTGCGGCTCCTGTAGTCACACTTCTTTTGGAAGCCGGGAATCCGGGATTGGCAATACCAAACAGCAGGAGATGGGGGCTTTTGAGAAATACCATTTCATTAGGTGTGCTTACAGCAATTGGCTGCATGCTCATTGGATTCTATGCTGCGGTGGGAATTTTTACAGGAAGACTAAGAGAAAAAAGCCTTCGCTGGTGGTTTCTGCTGCTTTTGCCGGTTCCCCAATATATCTACGCACTGTCCTGGATGGAGCTGATGCGGTTGTTGGGGAAAATCTGTCCGCCTTTGCTGCGGATGCAGATATTTGGACTGTTGCCTTGCGTCATCGTGGAAGTGATGGTATATCTTCCAATTTGTACGGCACTGGCGTTGCTTGGGCTGGAAAGGCAGGATGTACGTTTGGCAGAAGCGGGCTTGCTTTGCAAGAAAGGAGATACTGTGCTGTATGGTATCTGCCTGCCCCAGATGCTGCCATGGCTGTTATCGGGAGCCGGATGCGTATTTGTGCTTTCGGCCACAGATTTTTCCATTCCGTCCTTATTTCAGTACAATGTGTACGCTATGGAACTGTTCTCGGACTTTTCGGCATATGGGAGGGCTGTCAATTCTTTTTGGCTGGCGATTCCTTTGATCATTTTGATTTTGATCGTGGTGATGCTTTCCCAGAATGGTCTGCAGCAGATTTTTATTCCGGTCAGATCACACAGTCAGGTCAGACTGTATTTGTCCGGGCTGACAAAAGGAATTTGTACAGCAGCCATTGGACTCAGTGTAATGCAGATCCTGATTCCGGTGGTTACGCTAACGGTAGGAATCGGTTCCTGGGAACAGCTTACAGCTTCGGCAGTTCTTGCCGGAGAGGAACTGATGATTTCTTGTGGGATTGGATTGATGGCAGCATTGCTTACCATTTTTCCCGCTTTTGCCGCAGCTGCGATTCTCTGTAGTACCGGAAATCGATTTTTGCGGATGTTGTTTTTGTTCCCTTTGGCTATGCCGGGGGCCTTGATCGGTGTAGGGTGGCTGGAGCTTTTGAATGGATCATTTCTTCATGGAATTACGGGGACACTTTTGTTCCCGGCACTGGGATGTGCTACACGCTTCATGCCTTTCGGAACTATGATACTTACGGGGATGCTCTTCCGTGTGGATAAAAAGTGTCTGGAGGCGGCGGAAGTGCTGCAAAGCAGTAAGCGGAAGGCATTTTTGGCAGTGAAGCTTCCTATGTTTGCACCGGGTATTTTGGCATCCGGGTTGTTGGTATTTTTATTAGCCATAGGAGATGTGGGAGTTACCCTGATGACTGCGCCACCGGGAAAAGAACCTTTTTCCATTAAGATTTATAATTATCTGCACTACGGAGCTTCGGAAATGGTGTCGGGATTTTGTATGGTAGTGGTGTTGGTCTGCCTGACTGTGACTGTGGCAATGATAGGGCTGTTAAGGATGAGAAAACATGGTAATTGATATTCAAAATGTGTCAAAAGCATATGGAAATGTAAAAGCCCTGGATGGGGTGTCTCTGCAGATCAAAGATCTGGACCGGGTGGCAGTATTGGGGGAAAGCGGCAGCGGAAAAAGTACCCTGCTGCATATTCTGGCAGGGCTGCAGGCAGCAGACAGCGGCAGTATTACCTGTGATGCAAAGCCATTGGAGGATAATCCTTACAAGAGAGGTATTGCCATGGTGTTTCAGGATCCCGCTCTGTGGAACCATATGAGTGTGAGAGCCAACATTGGTTTCGGATGTCCTGTTCAGGGGAGAAAGAATCGTCAGGAATATGTTCGAAAGCTGGCAGCGGAGCTTGGCATTGAAGAATTGCTGAACCGTCGTCCCTATGAAATCTCCGGCGGGCAGGCCAGAAGAGTAGCAATAGCCAGAGCGCTGGCATGTAAACGTCCGCTTCTTTTATTGGATGAAGCCTTCAGTAATCTTGATGAAGCCACGAAAAAGATTACAATGGATGTGGTTCGAAAGTATTCTGAAGGGACTGCGGCGGTGGTTCTGGTGACCCATGATGAAAGGGAAGCGGAAAGCTTTTGTGATACCTTTTACCGTATGGAAAAGGGGCATTTAACATGATGAGAAAAAAATATGTATTGGCATTGCTGTTCATGATAGTTCTGCTGCTGTGTACTTCCTGCGGAGTGGAATTGGAAAAGAAAGAAGAAGCTGTTTTGGAAGGTTTAAGTATCTTTCTGGAAGGACAGGAAATCTCAGCTTTGTATGATGACGGAACGTATCTGTGGGTGGGAGGCAAGGATGGTATCCTGCTTTTGGACCGTTCATCGGGGGAACTTAATAAACAGTTGGATGCTCAGATTGAAATGGTGTATGCTTCAGGGATTTGCCGAACGGCAGATGGTTTGGTCTGGGCAGGACACAGCAGCGGTATTACTGCCTTCAACGAAGAAGGAGAAGAACTTTTCTCCTTTGGGGAACCGCAGATACCGGGAGGCAGAGTGAATACCCTGATGGCTTACGAAGATGGCTTGTGGATAGGCACCATGGAAGGTGCGGCCTATCTGGAGCCTGAACAGGGAAATTGGAAGGTAAAAGAGATTCTGACTTCGGAAAACGGATTGTCAGATGACTGTGTAAATGTAATTCTTAGGGTAAAAGAACAATTGTGGTTTGGTACCTATCTGGCAGCTGGAAAAGGTGGCTGCAGTATCCGAAAACATGACGGAGAGTGGGAGTATCTCTCTATAGACGAGGGATTGCCCCATCGGTATGTGAATGCGATTTTGCCCATATCGGAACAGGAACTTTTGATTGCCACGGGGCATTTGAATCTCGGAGGTCTTGCAAGAGTAAGATTACAGGATGAGAGAGAATGGATTGTTACAGATATCTGGAACCGGGAGGATGGTATTCCCGGAGACAAGGTAAGATGGTTGTTTCTGGATCAGGAACAGAGGTTATGGATAACAACGGAATCCAATGGGATACTGCTTTGTCCGCAGCTGGACTATTTACAGTCTCCTATTGTAAGCAGCCTTGTGATCACAGAGAAAAACGGGCTGTCCGATAATGAAATAAAAGTAATTGCAGAATGTGAGGATTGTATCTGGCTGGGCAGTCGTACAGGGCTGACCAGAGTAGATAAAGGTTATGTAGATCAATGGTTTGAGAACTACATAACAGACAATGAAAACAATTAATTTTTTAGAATGGAGGATAATACCATGGCAGACATTTTAAGCGGATTAGGCGGACTGGGAGGACTAATGAAAGGCTTGACCAGCATCATGCCACAGGACGAGCCGGCAACACAGTATTTAAGATTGCAGGGAGAGGTTTCTGACCTGCAGAAACAGGAAAAAGACCTTTATGTTCAGATCGGGCAGATGGCGGTGGAGCAGTATGGTCTGGAAAGTTTTGGCGAGATTGCTGATAAAATGAGGTTGACTCAAGCGAATCTGGCGGCTGCTCAGCAGAAGCTGAATGCAGCGAAAGCAGAGGCAGAGGAAAAGGAAAGACTTAAGAAGGAAGCTTTGGCCGGAAGAACCTGCAGTCAGTGCGGGCATGAGAATCCGGAAGGAACCAAGTTCTGTCAGGAATGCGGCAGCAAGCTGGGCGTACAGAATCTGTGTCCGGCCTGTGGTGCGGCAAATGCGCCGGGCGTAAAGTTTTGTCAGGAGTGTGGCAGCAGATTACAGGCAGAAGAACCCACATCAGTGTTTTGCCCGTCCTGTGGTAAGGAAAACCCGGTAGGAACCCGGTTCTGCGGAGATTGTGGAGAAAGATTGGAGGGGTAATATATGGCAGCATATAAGCAACCCTGTATTCATTGTGGTACCTTTATTGAAAGTGATGCACGTATCTGTACTTCCTGCGGAAGCATGAGCCCATTTGGTTATCTTTGTCCTTCCTGTCATCGTCCTGTTCAGAAGGGACAGGCCATGTGTGCAGGCTGCAAGAGACCTCTTTATGTACCATGCCCCACTTGCGGAGCACAGACTTTTGTACAGGAGCGATGCGAGGCCTGCGGCAGTGGACTGATGGTTTACTGTGAAAATAAGAGATGCAATGCATTGCAGTTCTTCCAGAACACAAAATGTACCGTATGTGGTAAAAAAATCAAGGCGAGAATAGGAGGAAGATAAAATGCTGACTTCTTTTACAAGGAATTATCATGACAATTCCACGGAGGCAGGTTTCCAGTTTACCTTTTACTGTGATATCTGCAATGATGGATATAAAAGCAGTTTTATTGAAAGTGAAACCTATAAAAAAGGAAAATTATTCCGGGGAATCGGAGATGGGGCGAGTGCCCTTGGAAGTCTGCTCGGAGGAAGGCTCAGCAGCCTTGGCTATGGTGCAGACCGGGCAACAGACATCTTAAGTGAGAGATTTGAGGGAAGATCTCCGGAATGGCAAAAGGAGCATGAGCAGGCTTTTGAACGGGCAAAAAATGAAGCCATGCGTCATTTCCACAGATGTCCTTCCTGTAATAAATATGTATGCGATCATTGCTGGAACGAGGAAGAGGGTCTGTGTACAGACTGTGCTCCCAGACAGGAGATTTATGTTGCAAGAGCCAGAGCAGAGGCGATGCGTCGTAATATAGACGAAGCCGGAGCTTCTGCGACTGTATGGCAGGGAAAAATCGAAAGTAAGACTACTATTTGCCCTAATTGCGGGAAACCCGCCGGCGCAGGTAAATTCTGCAATAACTGCGGTGCGTCCATGGCGTTAAAGATATGTCCGGCTTGTGGTGCACAGAACGCCCAGAACAGCCGCTTTTGTAACAATTGTGGTACTAATCTGGCCCAGGCGGCAGCACCACCCACCGGAATATGCAGTGCCTGCGGCACCCAGAATCAGCCGGGAACAAAGTTCTGCGGAAACTGCGGAAATAAGCTATAACAGAAAGCAGGTGATGGCATGATTCCATTCAATATGGGACTGAATACTGACAAGGCAGTGGAACAGGAAACTGTGACTGAGGCCTTTGAGGGGTATGTGGAATGTCCGCTTTTTGCACAGGAGTGCCGGATTACGCTGGAACCGGATGGGATTGTTTTTACAGGGCGTTTTCAGCAGGTGGATGTCATGTATGGGGAAATCACTGCCATACATCTGGCGGATTACCTACTGACACTAACAACCGATTCCGGAAGATTTACAATTTCCCGCATGGGGCAGAAGCTTCAGTGGTTATATGAAAAATTGTATGCAGCTTATAACGATGCCGTGTTGGAGGCATTAAAGATAACCGGCATCCCACTTCTGGAGGTTACTGGAGAATATATAGCAGAAGAGGAAGGAATGGTGCATCGTGGACCGGCACAGATTCGGCTCTATGAAGAATGCCTGTGTATCCTGCCGCCTAACGAAAATGCAAGGAGATTGCCACTGTGCTTTCTGAAACATGCTGGAATCAGGGATTATACATACGAAATGGAGCTAAATAGCGGTGAAAAAGTGAGGCTTTCCAGACTGGGCAGGGAACTGGACATATTAGACCAACGCCTGACAGAGCAATTACATAAGTTAGGTGAAAAGACCTTGTCCTGGCAAAAAGAAGTGGCTCCCGGTATCAGCTCTATGCAGGCTGCATCTGCAGCAGGTCTTATGCCATACGGGCGAGGAGCAAAGTATCAAAAAATCGCAGAGACAGCTCCCCGTCTTGCAACTGCCATAGAAACACATGTCAAGGAAAGCCGGATGGCAAAAACCTATCCATGGCTGGTTGAGATGTGCGGAGGAGATTGCTTCTGGACGGGCATCCTGCCTGCTCCGGAAAAAACATCTGTATTAGAAGGTCTGGAAATCATGCAAAAGGGCGAGCTGGATTTATCAAAGCTTCCCGAACTGATAAATTCCGGGAACGAAGGGGCTGGTTCAGAAGCGGCAGAGGAAAAGGAATCCCCGGTGATCTTATGGCTTCTGGTTCCGGATAAAGAACAACAGATTGTTGCAGTGGAGCTTTCTCTGGCAGAAAAAGAAGCTGCAGCAACTTATCTTTATCGTATTTCGGGGACATGGGAAGAATTTGCAGTGCGGATAGATCGGGCATTAGAGGCATCGTCCTTCGACAGACAGTTGATCCGGATGCCGGAAGAGGAACTGAAGGAGCCGGAGCATCTTAAGAAGCGTATGCTGATAAAACGGACTCCCACACTGGAAATGCTGAGAAAACAGTTTGTGGGGCGGGCAATTCACACATCCTGGGAGCACTGGAAAAAGGATATAGAAAATTGTTGCAGGAATACCGTCAATACTTTTCCGGGAAATAAACAAGTAACAGAAAAACATTGTGCAACCTGTGGAGCTGAATTGTCTGCAGATGCTAAATTTTGCGGACAATGCGGCACACGAGCAATATAAATCAAAAAATGGAGGTTATCATCATGGGTAAATTTGTAATCAAAACAACAAACACAGGAGTAAAATTCGATTTGAAGGCCGGCAATGGCGAAGTGATTGCAACCTCTGAGGTGTATTCCTCAGAACAAGCCTGCAAAAAGGGCATTGAAAGTGTAAAGAAGAATGCACCGATTGCAGCTGTTGAGAATCAGACTGTAGAAGGTTATGAAGCGGAGAAACATCCTAAATTTGAAATGTATCTTGACAAAGCAGGAGAATATCGTTTCCGCCTGAAAGCAACCAATGGAGAAATCATCGCAGTTAGTGAAGGATATACCAGTATGACCGGTTGTGAAAATGGGATTGACAGTGTGAAGAAAAATGCCCTTGAAGCAGAAGTGGTGGAAGCATAAAAGGGTTTCATGAAGTATTGAGATAGGTGGTGGAAATAGAGTGAGAAGACTGGTTGGATTGATATGCATCAGACTCAGCGGTCACCATGGATATCATGTAGTTGTATGAATGCTGGAGCAAGGTAGTAGGATAATGGAAT
>JAZNXM010000122.1:0-8854 GCA_045593865.1 Acetatifactor sp.
ACCTCGAAAATGAATAAAGCAAAATTGCCCACCCATATAGAGCTGAATGCATCAAAATACGATATGGATAAGGATTCCGTGATTCTGCTGGAGCAGCTCCGTACCATTGACAAAAAGCGTCTCAAGGATAAAATCTGTCATCTGGATGGAGAAATCATGCAGAAGGTAAATCGCGCTTTGGAAATCAGTCTGGAACTTAATACATAGTAAGATGCCAGTTTCTTGACGAGTACGACAAATAATGGTAAAATAACTTAATATATACAAATGGGTAACGGATATCATTTCATGCTATGATCTGTAGACAGTGGTATGGTAAAAGTATATATGATTAATTTGAGAAACGAAAGTTGAGGAGAATTCAAAATGTCAGGACATTCAAAATTTGCAAACATCAAGCATAAGAAGGAAAAGAACGATGCTGCAAAGGGTAAGATTTTTACCCTTATCGGCAGAGAAATCGCAGTGGCAGTGAAAGAAGGCGGTCCGGACCCGGCAAACAACTTCAAGCTTGCTCAGGTTATTGCAAAAGCAAAATCCAACAATATGCCTAACGATACCATCGAAAGAGGTATTAAGAAGGCTGCCGGTGATATTGGAAATGTTAACTATGAATATGTTACATATGAAGGTTATGGTCCGAATGGAATCGCGATTATCGTGGATGCTTTAACGGATAACAAGAACCGTACCGCTGCAAATGTGAGAAGTGCTTTTACAAAGGGACAGGGAAGCATTGGAACCATGGGCTGCGTATCCTTTATGTTTGACAAGAAAGGTCAGATCATTATCGACAGAGAAGAATGTGATATGGATCCGGATGAGTTGATGATGATTGCGTTGGATGCAGGTGCGGACGATTTTGCAGAGGAAGAGGACAGCTTCGAAGTATTGACCGATCCGGACAGTCTGGAGGATGTTCGCAAAGCTCTGGAAGAAGCCGATGTTCCGATGATGAGCGCGGAAGTAACCATGCTTCCCCAAAATTATGTGACGCTTACGGATGAGACTGCCATCAAGAATCTGCAGAAGACACTGGATCTGTTGGATGAAGATGATGATGTGCAGAACGTATATCACAATTGGGATGAGTAAAACGCAGCATGTAGTTTACTGCAAGTTCCGGAAGCGGGTATCATATATCCCGCTCACACACCGGACTAAAAACATCTTCCAAAATTATCTGTCTTTGCTCGGACACAAGTGTCCGTCTAATCCAGCCAATTTTGACAGATGTTTTTACTACGTGGCATTATGCGGGATATATGGTGCCCGCTTCCTTGCTATATTGAGAAATAAATTTACGACAAAGAGAAAGGTATAAGTAGTATGGATAAATTGGCGATTGTAGTGCCTTGCTATAACGAAGAAGAAATGCTGAAAATGTCTTCGGAAGCTTTGAGGGGAGTTTTGGATGACCTTGTAAAAAAGGGTAAGATTGCCGCAGACAGCTTTATCCTGTTTGTCAATGACGGCAGCAAGGATCGTACATGGGAACTCATTGAAGAAGAGCATAAGCTGCATCCTGTGCAGGTATGCGGCGTCAAGCTGGCAGGCAATGTAGGACATCAGTATGCATTGACAGCAGGCTTGATTACCGCAAAGGATATGGCGGATGTAACCGTTTCCATTGATGCAGATTTACAGGACGATGTGGCAGTGATTGAAGAAATGGTAGATAAATATCATGAGGGCAATGACATTGTCTATGGTGTGCGAAAAGAACGCAAGACGGATACCTTCTTTAAGAGGACTACCGCTCAGGGATTTTACAAGGTAATGGACTGGATGGGCGTTAAGACCATTTATAACCATGCAGATTTTCGACTGATGAGTAAACGCGCGGTTGCGTATTTTTCACAGTTTAAGGAAACCAATATGTATCTGCGCGGCATGATGCCCTTGATCGGTTACAAAACAGATTCCGTATACTATGACCGCAAGGAGAGAGCTGCCGGCGAGTCCAAATATCCTTTGAAAAAGATGTTGGCATTGGCGTTCAATGGTATTTCCAGTTTCAGTGTCAAGCCAATCAGTATGATAATGGGGCTTGGGATGTTTATCATCGTTTGTTCCATACTTGCTGCAGTATATGCTTTGATTTCATACTTTACAGGCAGTGTAGTGCCCGGTTGGACATCCCTGATTTTATCTATCTGGTTCTTAGGCGGATTGCAGCTTATTGCCATTGGTATGGTTGGTCTTTATATTGGTAAGATTTACATGGAGGTTAAGCAGAGGCCTCGATATAATATCGAAAAGGTCTTAAAAAACGAACAGGAGTAAATATAAATGAGCTTTCGGAAAAATGCTTTCAGTTATTCTGTATGGATGATTTTTATCATGTGTAATTGCATAGTATTTTCATTCTTGAGTATGCTGTGTGCAAAGATAGTACCGGCACCTCTGCCTGTGGTGGCATTGGGTCTGACGGCAGCTTTTTTCGGCTTATTGTTTTTGCTTTATCTGCTGACCGGTTTTGTCAGCAGAAGTTTTGCATCGAAAAGCATAAATAACGCCAATAAAAAGAGTATTAAGAGCCGGTTGATCTGGGAGGGGATCGTGACGGTTTGCATTCTTGCTGTCGGTGTTGTGGTGCGTATATATATGCTTCCTGCAGCGGGGGAGGCCGCAGCGTATTTTGATGTAGCGAAAGTGACGCAGGACAGTACAGAACTTATGATTCCGGTGCAGAACAGTATTTATTATTATATCTGCCTGCTGCATGGAATGTTCATGCTTTTGGGTAATCATTGGATTGCAGGTATATGGCTGCAGATTATACTTCAGGTGTTGGGAAGTATTGTGTTATATTTTCTTATCCGGAAGATGGCAGGAGTCTGTGTGGCAATTCTGACACTTGCGTTTATGATGTTCTCTGCATCAAGTGTGCAGGAAGGTCTGAATTATTCTCCTCAGATGTTGTATTTTCTGATTTGGTCACTGAATCTGTTGTTTGTGGTATTGTATCTGGATGGCAGCACAAAGGATAGGGAAAAGGAAACGCGCAGTTACAGTCTGATTCGGTGGGGCGGTGCACTTTTATTGGGAATACTGGTAGGCTTTCTGGCTTATGTGGATGTTTCCGGAGCAGTGCTGTTGATTCCGTTTTTGTTCCTGCCCAGAGTTCGCAGGGGAAGTAAAAGCAGCGGTGTATGGATTGGCAGGATGTTGCTTGCGATTGCTGCTGCGGTGGCAGGATTCTTCGGATTCATTTACATGGATGGTATGCTGAGCGACTCATCCTTTTACCGTGTGCTGAATGCATGGCTGGTAACTTATCAGCCGGAATTGCCGAACATGGTGGTTTTGCTGCAGACAAGTACCCTGGAAGTGGTCATATTATTGGTACTTATGGCAATTAATGTTTTTGCCTTCTTAAGAAGAAAAGACGGTGAAATTACAACGCCATGGATTTTGATGACATTTGCGATGGCCGCGTTGTATGTGATGGGCATTACCACGACAAGTATGAATGGAAGGAATCTGTTGCTCGTACTGATGAGCGTAGTGGCTGCCATTGGAATAAGAGAGTTGTTTTATGTGAATCTTGTAGCAGAAAATGTTGTTACGAAAGATGAGTTGAAGATAATGGAGATGGATGATAGTGCGCCTCAGGCCCAAGAAGGAACTTTGGCCGGCGTCATGGTGTCAAATGGGATGCCTGTGGAAAAACCTCGTTTGCTTGATAATCCGCTGCCGCTTCCCAAAAAACATGTGAAGAAAGTCATGGATTATGCTTTTGTGCCAGAAGCAGTCCAAATGAAATATGATGTGAATGTGGCGGATACAGATGATTTTGATATCTAAAAACAGTATATTATTGGATATGTGAAATACATCACAGCATTTTGGTGTATAAAAAGTTTGCATATCGGAGATAATGTTAAGGAATTGACTCAGGTCAGTTCCTTTTATTGATTCATAGGAAAGACCCCGTTGCATCGTAGTGATAAAGGGAGTATTAAATGTCGGAAATGTAAAGAAATTCCTGAGTTTCGACGTAAATTTAGGAAAATTTTTGAGTTTATGAAGCAAATACGGAAGTATCTTATATAACGGGATGTAAAATCAAGAACGTGACAGGAAGGGGTATCAAACAATATGGAAAAACCACAGGATGGACAATTGATTTTAAAGGATAACAAAGCAAAAAAGAATATTCATCTGCTTACAATTATTGGTGAGATTGAGGGACATGATGCATTGTCGAACAATACAAAGGCTACAAAGTATGAACATATTCTGCCTTCGCTGGCAGCCATTGAGGATAGTGCAGAAATTGATGGTGTTTTGGTTCTGCTGAATACTATGGGCGGAGATGTGGAAGCCGGTCTGGCCATTGCGGAAATGATAGCTTCCATCAGTAAGCCCACGGTTTCATTGGTTCTGGGCGGCAGTCATTCCATTGGGGTGCCCATTGCGGTCAGCACAGATTATTCCTTTATAGTATCTACGGGGACCATGGTGATTCATCCGGTCAGAATGAATGGTATGATTATCGGAGTTTCACAATCCTTTGATTATTTCAAGCAGATACAGGACCGCATTACCGGTTTTGTGTGCAGTCACAGCCATATAGAGCGGGAAGATTTTGAAGCCTTGATGATGGAGACGCGCATGCTTACCAAAGACGTTGGGACTATCCTAGTGGGAAAAGAGGCTGTTGAGCATGGAATTATTGATGAGGTGGGAGGAATCCGGGAAGCAGTTGCGAAACTGCATGAATTGATGGACGGTAATGCCGAGACAAATTCCAATGAAGAGAAGGACGGTAATGAATATTAACAGTGAAAATTGATTTGTAAAACAGATTCTGCGTGACAAGCTCTTCCGAAAATGATATAATAACATGTATTGTGAGAAAGTATGTTTAGGAGGAGCGTGATGACATGGCAAAAGCTTCGGGTACAAAAAAATCGAATAGCCAGTCAAATCGAACAAGAACAACAAAGTCGAAGAAGCGTTATACTACAGCGAAGAAGACGGCTGCTGATTATCGTAAGGAAAATGAATTATTTGAAGAAATCGGATTGATTGTATTCTTTATATTGATGGTAATTTTGTTCCTGTGCAATTTTGGGATTATCGGTCCGGTAGGAGAAACTGTCAGCAGTGTGCTGTTCGGTATTTTTGGATTAACAGCTTATATTATGCCTATCGTGCTGTTTGGTGCAGTCATGTTCTGGTATGCAAATCGTGGAAGCGTGAATGCAGTCCGGAAGTTAATTTCAGGTATTGTATTGTTTTTCATGGCGGGTATCGTTTGTGACCTGCTGTTTGGAAATGGTTCGGATATTGAGGCTTATAACATGCAGGACTTATATGAGCACAGCGTGCAGGTTAAGAGCGGTGGTGGTGTGCTGGCAGGCAGTATTTCGTTCATTTTATGCAAGTATCTGGGAAGCATCGGAACGGTACTGGTAGTGCTGCTTTGTTCTGCCATCAGCTTTATTCTGATAACGGAACATTCCCTGATAAACGGTGTAAAGGATGGCGGTTCCCGTATCTTAACACGCAGCAGGGAGGATTCCGAGCGCAGAAGGGAATACGCCCTTCAGCGTCGTATGGAGCAGGAAGAGCTGCGTGCAAGACGCATGGAAGAACGTGATGAAAGACTGAAAAGTCCGGTTGAAGGGCTGAAGGGTAGTGACGAGCGACTGAAGGAGCGCCAGAGCCGGAGACAGCTAAAGATAGAAGAAAAAGAAAATGAAAAGATTCTTCGTATGGATAAAAAGGTTACCGGAATTGCGGATACTACACTTCCCAAGAAGGAAAGTCGCCGTAGGGATGATATTCATGAAATTGTTTATCAGGAGCACGGGGAAACTGATCATGGACACATGCAGGAAATAAATATGGATGGTTCCCGGGCGAAGAAGGCGGGGGCTTCTGAGAAAGCACCGGAATTTGATTTTGATAAGATTCGTATCCGCAGTGCCCATCAGGTAACTGTTCAGGAGATAGAGAAGGATGCAGCAAATGGTATGCAGGAGATTACCATGGATGCTTCTCCGATGCACGAAAGAGAAATGGAAAAGATCAGGTATTCCGGCTCCGAAAGAGTCAGACCGGTGGCAAAAGCAGCACCTTTGAAGGAAGGTATGTCAGAGCCTGATATACAAATCAGTAAAGATATAGAAGCAGCTGAGAAAAAGAAGCCCAAGACCTATATTTTCCCGCCCCTTTCCAGATTACAGAAGGGGTCAGGCAGGTCGGGTGACAGTACCGATGAGTTGAAAGACACTGCGCTGCGTTTGCAGCAGACCTTACATACTTTTGGTGTAAATGTTACGATTACAGATATCAGTCAGGGGCCAAGTGTGACCCGATATGAGCTGCAGCCGGAACAGGGTGTTAAGGTAAGTAAGATCCTGTCCCTTGCAGACGATATCAAACTGAATCTGGCCGCTACAGATATTCGTATTGAAGCACCGATTCCCGGCAAAGCGGCTATCGGTATTGAGGTTCCCAATAAAGAAAATATGACGGTTGCACTGCGTGACCTTTTGGAATCCAGGGAATTCAGAGAATTCAAGTCCAATATCGCGTTTGCAGTCGGTAAGGATATCGGTGGACAAACTATTGTTACGGATATTGCAAAGATGCCGCATATGTTGATTGCAGGTTCTACGGGATCGGGTAAATCTGTTTGTATCAATACTTTGATCATGAGTATTTTGTACAAGGCTCATCCGGATGATGTAAAATTGATCATGGTTGACCCCAAGGTCGTTGAGTTAAGTGTTTACAACGGAATTCCTCATCTGATGATTCCGGTAGTGACGGATCCAAAGAAGGCTTCTGCGGCACTTCATTGGGCAGTCAGTGAGATGACAGAGCGTTATAAAAAGTTTGCGGATTTCAATGTCCGTGACTTAAAAGGATATAATCAGAAAGTGGAATCCATGCGGGAGATAGGTGATGAGACTGCGCCAGCAAAGATGCCTCAGATTGTTATTATAGTAGACGAGTTGGCGGATTTGATGATGGTTTCTCCGGGCGAAGTGGAGGAATCCATCTGTCGTCTGGCACAGCTGGCACGTGCTGCAGGTATTCATTTGATCATAGCGACTCAAAGACCCAGTGTAGATGTTATTACGGGTCTGATCAAGGCAAATATGCCCAGCCGTGTGGCATTCGCAGTATCCAGCGGTGTGGACTCTCGTACGATTTTGGATATGAATGGTGCCGAGAAGCTTTTGGGTAAGGGCGATATGTTATTTTATCCTCAGGGCTATACCAAACCGGCCCGAATTCAGGGTGCTTTTGTATCAGATAAGGAAGTTTCGGATGTTGTAGACTTCCTGAAGAATCAGGCAATCGGCAATACCTATGCAGAAGATATTGAAGAGCAGATCAAGAAAATCGGCAATGGTTCCGGCGGAAGTTCTTCTGCAGGCGGCGGCCAAGGGGATGGTCTGGACGAATATTTTGCAGATGCAGGGAGATTTATCATTGACAAAGACAAGGCCTCCATCGGTATGCTTCAGAGAGTCTTTAAGATCGGTTTTAATCGTGCGGCACGTATCATGGATCAATTATGTGAGCATGGTGTAGTGGGTGAGGAAGAGGGCACCAAGCCACGTAAGATTTTAATGAGTACGGAAGAGTTTGAACAGCTGTTGGAAGAGATATAGCTTATTATAACCTGTTTTACAAATAAATGGCAAAAACGTCTAAACAAAGAATAGATTCAAAAGAGTAAGTGAATTCTTGAGAAGGATGTGTCAAAACACAAAAAGGAGAGAGTTATGAAGACGGATATTCAAATCGCGCAGGAGGCGGTAATGGAGCCCATTGTAAATGTGGCTGAGAGAATGGGTATTGATGCTGATGAGTTGGAACTCTACGGCAAATATAAAGCCAAGATTTCCGATGCATATTTAGAGAAGATCAGCAGCAATAAAAGCGGCAAGCTGATTCTGGTAACGGCAATCAATCCTACTCCCGCAGGGGAAGGTAAGACTACTACAAGCGTAGGTCTCGGACAAGCATTTGGCAAACTGGGCAAAAAGGCAGTGGTTGCATTGAGAGAGCCTTCTTTGGGACCCTGCTTCGGTATCAAAGGTGGTGCAGCGGGCGGCGGCTATGCGCAGGTTGTTCCCATGGAAGATTTGAACCTGCATTTTACCGGGGACTTCCATGCAATTACCAGTGCGAATAACCTTCTGGCAGCACTTTTGGATAACCACATCCAACAGGGGAATGAACTAAATATTGATACCAGATCCATTGTATGGAAGCGTTGTCTTGATATGAATGACCGTGTACTCCGTAATATTGTAGTAGGCCTTGGCAATAAGTTGGATGGTGTGGTAAGAGAAGACCATTTTGTTATAACAGTAGCTTCCGAAATCATGGCTGTGCTATGCCTTGCAAATAATATGGAAGATTTAAAGGTAAGACTGGCTCGTATGGTTGTTGCATACGATTATGAGGGCAAGCCTGTTACCGCAGGACAGATTCAGGCAGTCGGTGCCATGGCAGCACTGTTGAAAGATGCTATTAAACCGAACCTGATCCAGACGCTGGAACATACTCCCGTACTGGTTCATGGCGGACCTTTTGCAAATATCGCACATGGCTGTAACTCCATCATTGCGACAAAGGCTGCTTTAAAGATGGCAGATTACTGTATTACGGAAGCAGGCTTTGGCGCTGACTTGGGTGCAGAGAAATTTTTTGACATTAAATGTCGTATGTCCGGCTTAAAGCCGGATGCGGTTGTACTGGTTGCTACCATCAGAGCCTTAAAATACAATGGCGGCGTTGCCAAAGCAAATTTAAACAGTGAGAACCTGGAAGCTTTGAAGAAGGGTATCGTGAATCTGGAAAAACATATTGAAAATAT
>JAZNXM010000123.1:0-18785 GCA_045593865.1 Acetatifactor sp.
GGCAGCTTCGGCCGGTGCGATACAGCGATATGGTAATTCTGCTTCGTACTAATAGTGGATGGGATGAGGAATTGAAGTCCGCCTTGCAGGAAGAGGGCATACCGGCTTACATAACCTCAAAAACCGGATACTTTGCAGCCAGAGAAGTGCAGGAACTCTTGCAATTTTTGCGGGTGTTGGATAATCCCAGTCAGGACATTCCGTTGTATGGAACCATGAAATCCATATTTGGCGGGTTTGCGGAGGAGGAAATCGCCCGGCTTCGGGGAGAGCATAAGACGGTTTCTCTCTGGGAAGCCGTTTGGCAGACAGATACTCCGAAATGTGCAGTATTTAGGGAGCAGATTGAAAAATACCGGGGATACACCATCTACATGCCCATAAGGGAGCTGCTACAGTGTATCGTGGAGGACTTTTCTTACCTGCATTATGTAACTGCCATGCCTGCGGGAAGCAAGCGCAGAGCCAATGTGGAGATGCTTTTTACCAAGGCGGAAGCTTTTGAAAAGACCAGTTATTTCGGACTGTTTCATTTTGTCAGATATATTGAACAGCTGGAGAAATACGATGTGGATTTCGGCGAGGCCCAGCTGGTGGATGAGAATGCGGATCTGGTACGAATCATGAGTATTCACAAGAGTAAGGGGCTTGAGTTTCCGGTTACCTTTGTAGCAGGGATGTCTAAGAGATTCAACATGCAGGACACGGGCAGACCCTTCCTGATGGATATAGACATGGGCATTGCTTCGGATTATGTAAACATAAAACAACGCACCAAGGACAAGACCTTCCGGAAAGTAGTCCTGTCTAAAAAGATGAAAGAAGACAATCTGGCTGAGGAACTGCGGGTATTGTATGTAGCTTTGACCAGAGCAAAAGAAAAGCTGATCATGACCGCAACGATTTCTCGTGCAGCAGAAAGATTGGAACAGGAATTTGGTTCCCTTGAATCAGGACTGACTTTCATGGAATATATCAATGGGGGAAGCTATCTTGATCTGGTACTGCCGGTACTGGACAGGGAAATCGTGGATGTCCGGGTGTTTGAAGACAGCGACAGGTACAGTGATACAATGAAGGAACAGCTGGATTTAGGTATAAAACAGCAGCAGCTGGCATTTGCAAAGGAGTATGCGGATGGGGAAACCGTGCAGCGTTTGTCCGACCGATTTGCTTACCGGTATGAGCATGAAAATCTTGCTTCATTATATACCAAAACTACCGTGTCGGAATTAAAGATTGCGGCCATGGCTGATAAGGATGAGGCGGCATATCATGCTTTTGAGGAAGAGGAAGTAATACCTTATATACCGGGCTTCCGAAGAAACCATGAGTCCGTCAGCGCTACCACCAGGGGTAATGCTTATCATAAAGTGATGGAGCTGTTGGATTTTGACGTAGTGTATGCGGGTGTTTTTGAGGATTGCAGGAGTGCCCGGATACAGGAAGATTTGAAATTTAGAAAACTGAAGAACAATCTGGAAGCATTTCTGGATGAACAGGTGGAAAACGGTTCTCTTTCCAAGGAGTATCGGGATGCAGTAAGTGAACGGAAGTGTCTGGGATTCCTGACAGACCCTGTAGCTCTGCGGATGTGGAATGCCCAGAAACAGGGACTGCTCTACAGGGAACAGCCCTTCGTACTTGGAATCGATGCCGGAAGGCTGGATAAAACATTTCCGAAATCTGAAAAGGTACTCATTCAGGGAATCGTGGATGTGTTCTTTGTGGAAGAGGATGGCATCGTATTACTGGATTACAAAACAGATAAAGTCATCTCAGATGAAGAACTGTGGAATCGCTATGAAACCCAGCTGAATTATTACGAAGAAGCATTATGTAAACTAATGAACATGCCAGTAAAGGAACGGATACTGTACTCCTTTGGGCTGGAGAGATGTGTCATGAAGGATTCCTTATAAACTTATCGGTATATATATTATAAGTGGCTGAAATAGAGTATTCACGACCGGCATAAGTGAAATAAACAAGGGACATATTTTTTACCCATGTGAGTGATAAATATGTCCCTTTTTTATTTCTATTTACTTTCCGATAGGTTTTTTACTTTTCGTACCCAATCAGCATTCCGCCCTGTTCCGCATAAAAGCTGCAAAGCGCCCGTGTCAGATAATATCTTATATCAGCACCGGGAAATGCTGCCTCAATAAGATGCTTTAATTTCAAAGCCGCTTCTTCATTAAAGCAGTGGGAGATGCGTAAGCGTCCGCCCTTGTAGCCGAATTCCTTCAGATAATTTACCACGGAAGCAAGCGCACGGTTTTCACCGCGGCACTTAGCCAGCATACCCAGATCGCCCTGGTCGCTTGCTTTTCCAACAGCACGGATCCCCAGAAGACCCGCAGCCTTAGCTACCACAGGACTTACACGTCCGTTATTTGCCAGATTTGTCATGGATTCCAGGATGAACAAAAGTCCGGTCTTCTCCATGTAAGCGGTAATCTTGTCGCAGATTACTTCGAAAGAAAGACCCTCTTTGATCCAGTCCACCAGCTTTTCCGCCTGAAGTGCGATCTCAGGACCGGCAGATAAGGTATTGATGACAAATACACGGCGGTCAGGATACATTTCCTCATAGTCACGTTTTGCCAGGCAAGCTGCATTATAGCTTCCGGAGAGGGTGGCTGTAATGGTTAGACAGAAAACATACTGTGCATTACCGAAAGCATCCAGGAAGTCACCTACACCGGGACAAGCGGTGGAAGAACGTCCTTTATAATTTTTCAGAGATGTTACCATTTCTCTTACATTCAGCGCAGCATCATCCACATATTCTTTCTCTGTGGTTACAATTTTCAAGGGTGCGGAAGCAAAATCCACGCCGCTTAAGGATAAAAGATCCGAAGAAGAATCTACAACAATTTTTATACTCATATATATTCTCCTGTAGTGTATGTTTAGAAAACGATTTCATCAATTAAAAAACGATGCACGCATATACTTTATCAAGTTTTAAAAACCATGTCAAGTAGTTATTAAAGTTTAAATGAACTGACCTGATGCAATGCTTTTTTTACCGGCGGCAGCAAAAGAACTACCACTGTCACAGTCGCTTCGGAGAAAATATAAATGGCATTATAGGCCAGGGAGTATGGCAGCGGTGCCCAGCCATTCCATGCATACATGCCGAAGAATATCCAGCCGGAAATCACTGCGAACATATAGCGGCCAAGGACGCCTGCCATATAGCCTTTTACCAGACCATTCTTTTTTTTGCAGAAAAGTCCGGACAGACCCAGAGCGCCAAAGGCAAGAACATAGTCAATGACCAGCTGCGCGGGAAATAAAATATACGGATCCACCAGCATCTGCAGAACGCCGTACGCAACACCGGTCAGGATACCGGCACCCAGACCGAACCAGTAGCCGGGCAGGCAGATGACCAGCATGGAAAGCAGGGTAATGGAGCCGCCTGTAGGAAAATCGAACAGTTTGATATTGGACAAGATGGTACCCAGTGCTATGGCAGCAGCACAGCAGGTCAGCTGGGCGATTGTCAACCGTCGCTGTTTTTGGGCTTCCGTAATCAAATCAGGGGTTTGATGTGGTATTGCCTGTGCCGTAGTTTTTGAGCTGTGCATCCGGGCGAATAGAAAGGCTGCCAAAAGCAGAAGCAGAATGATAGCAACCAGGCATATGTTACCTAATGTGGTGGGGACGTATGTAGTTTCACCCCAATCGTTTACAACAGCTTGATAAAGCATAAAAAATCCTCCTTCGTTTACGCGAGGAGGGACAACATCGTTTGATACAGGCGGCATAACAACTATGAGACAATCTGCCTGGTCTGCCAAGCTGTTACGGCCAGTGAGTATGTGTCTGTCGGAGAAGGCAGACAGTATACTGTTAGAATAACCGGTATCATGTATATGCTTCCCTACGCCGGTATTATCCGGGTCAGGTAATGAGGGTTAGAATCCAAGGATTCAGTCTCAGCGATGTGCTCCCCTAGCGGTTTTTCAGTTTTTATTAACTATATATGAAATCACAGCGGAAGTCAATACCAATATTTTTCTGAAAAATTTTGCATAATTTTTGCCGGCAGCCGCTTTTCCGCCACCGGCAATCTAACCATATATTGTTTTTCTAGTACTTCCAGTACTCCGGCTTGTTGACTTCGTCCACGATGGTGCGAATGGAAACATTGTCCACACCGGTAATCATATCGAGTACCTTTTCCTGACCGGCTTGAGTCAGCACAGGACCGGTAATACGGCGGAACTTGTCACACAACCAATCCACACCGATATTCTCGTGCGCTTCTCCCTTAGGCTCGCACTCGTCGGAAAGGAAGGTGCGACCGTCTTTGGTAACAATCTCTGCACGGCAGATGCGGCGGGCAGGGAACTGGGCATCCAGCTCTTCGTCCACTGCAAAAGACAACTTCTCCATCATGGATAGTACACGGGGATCGCCAAGGCTCTCTTCCCGTACCTGAGCCAGACCAAAGTCGCCGTAGACAAGTGAGGCGGCCACGGGATAAGCGATGTTATATTGAGCCTCATCAGCAGTTTGGGGTACGATTTTGGACAGCAGGGTGGCACGGTGGAAGGTATGGATGGTTACCCGATCAATATCGTCAGTGCTAATATTATGTTCCCTCATAAGACCCACACAGGCGTCAATAGCCGGATGCGCCCAGCGGCAGCAGGTGTAGGGCTTGAAATATAGATCCATAACCTGATATTTCTGACCCAGATCGTCCAGATAGTGCTGATATTCGTCAGCTTCCAGCAGGTTCTTGTTACCTGTAAAGCCGCACTGGCCGGCACGAATTGCAAGGATACCGGTCATTACGCCGAAAGGCACGCCGTCCTTGTTCATAGAGGGATACTCCACGCTGCGGATACCCGGCACCAGGGGGGCATTGAACTCAGCTACAGAGAGCACATTATTGAGTTCCTCCCGAGTAAAGCCGTATATGCGACCCACACCGGCAGCCACGCCTATTGCACCGAAAGTACCGCTGGAATGGGCAAACTGATAGTAATCCATAATAGCAGCACCGCTGCGAATGGTGGTTTCGTAAGCTACCAGCATAGTCTCCAGAAACTGGTTTCGGGTCAGGTCTTTTTCGTATGCGGCAGCCAGAACGGCACCTACAAAAGATGTGCCGGGATGAGCCCGGGTCATGTTGTGTCCGTCGTCAATGTCATAGGCATTGGAGGAATGCCCCATGGCAGTGGAGGCACCCATGAAGTTAAAGCGTTTGCCGGAGCCTACTACGGGGATGTCACCCTGACCGAAAACACTTTCTGCCAGACGCAGACCGGCTTCGAACTGACGGCTGCGGCTGCCGATGACCAGGGCTCCCATCAAGTCCACAAAGCAGCCCTTCATGCGCTGCTGCACTTCCTGAGGCAAATCGTCCCAATGGGTATTGAGAATAAAGTCTTCCAGTTTAAAGGTTGTTTGGTAATGCATATGATTTCTCCTTTTTTTAAATCTTTCTATATAGATAATATTGGGCAGTTGAAAATCGTTCGAAATGGTTTCGAAAACGTCTGTTTCTTCTTTATCGGGTTGGTTTGTAATATGATAGTAAGCACTTAGTCGTATATTTTCGGAGAGTCAGGATATGGTTCATAGCCAAAATTATCTGCCAGATATTCTTTCGGTGTGCAGTGAAATTCATTATAAAATACACGGTAAAAGGTACGCATGGAATTAAAGCCGCTTTCCATGGCACAATAGGTAATATTGTGCTTGTTCTCATGCATGAGCATAAGAGCATTTTTCAGCCTCAGCATGGTGATATATTGATTGATGCCGGTATTAAAGCATGATTTAAAGTGCCTGGATATGTAGCTTTGGTTATAGCCGAAGGTAGCAGCAAGTGAGGCTAAAGTGATGTCGTTTTTAAAGTTTTCATTAATATAAAAAAGTAGCTTGGAGGAAAACTGGGGATCCATTGGTACTTGCTTTGATTCGAAACATATATTTTCCATAATAGTACCTAAAATAACATATATGTATCCGATCAGTTTGATTTCGCTGATATTTTCTTTATTGATTTCGGCAATACAGTCTTTGATTTTTTGTACTACATTTGGATCACATATAAAGGGGGTGGTAACCCGTTTGTCCTTTGTTGCAGCAATAAACTCCTCACACAAATATACCGGAATGATAAACGTGCTTGATTTTGAGTAATTAGGAGTTTTGTATGCGTGGGCATCGTAGCTTAGGGCCACAGACATTTCGCCTTTTTTCAATGTTTTTCTGTGACTGTTGACGGTAACTTCCATTTCTCCGTCATCCACAAAATAAAGCTCTATTTGTGAATGAAATTGAAAAACTCCTTTATCATTTGTATATTCCTTGTAGAAAAGCGTGTTGTTTCGCTCACGATTAATGCAGAATACTGCTTTCATGGTTTTCCTCCTAATGCCTCATCAGACATGTTCACGGTTCTTTTTAAAGCACGAACCCAGAGCTTTCCTTACGGCAGGTAAAAATATAGCATAAAATATACAGAAAATGACAAGAATATGCCATCAATATTTTTTACAATTATAAGGTACTATTTGAGGAAAGTCAATGGATATGTAAACCGGTTGAAAAAATGCTTTTACCGTTGTTTCAGGGGACCGTGAGGTGTACGAAAAAGGATTCAAGGGAGAAGTGTAAAATAAATACGAAAAAATCAAATTACAAGGAGGAGACATAATGATTTTTGGTATTTTAAAAGACATAAAAGAAGGAGAATACAGGGTAATCTGTACTCCAAATGAAGTAAAATCTATTGTGGCATCAGGACACGAGGTGTGGGCACAGCATGACTGCGGAAAAGCAGCCGGCTTCCCCGATGAGAAGTATGAAGAAGCAGGTGCCAAAATTGTGGAGACCATGGAGGAGATGTACGCAGGCTGCGATATGTTGGCAAAGGTAAAAGAGTTCGCACCGGTAGAATTTCCGCTGATGCGTGAAAATCAGATCTTGCTTGGATGTATTCATCCGGCAGGACACCCTGAAGAAGTAGACGCACTGCTTAAGAGCAAATGTATTTCCTTTACTGCAGAGGATGCTCATCGTTTCGGTTCCCCTAACTGTGAAGCAGCAGGAAAGCAGGGTGCTCTTTTCGGACTGGAATCCATGCTGACCATTAATGGGGGAAAAGGTAAGTATGTGGGCGGTTTTGCAGGTGCACCTCGTATGAATGTACTTATTTTGGGCTGTGGTGTAGTTGGACGCGGCGCGCTGGAAGTTCTCTATGCATTGGGGGCAAACTGTACCGTTATGGATATTAATGTCGGTATTCTTCGTACATTATTGTCTCAGTATGAAGGCAAGATCAACACGATGTTCTGTAATAAGGAGACCATCGCATCTGTACTTCCTCAGACCGATATGGTTTTAAACTGCGTAAAATGGCCTAAGGAACGAAAGGACTTCCTGATTGACAAGGAGATGCTCAAGCTTATGGAGCCGGGTTCCGTACTGGTTGATATCTCAAATGACGATCCGGGTGCGATTGAATCCAGTCACGAGACACATCATGACAATCCTCGTTACGTTGTAAACGGTGTAGTTCACTACTGTGTATCCAATATTCCGGGTGCGGTTGCCAATACCACTTCCGTGGCATACGCTGCAGAAATGCTTCCGATGATCATGAGCATTTTGAATGACGGCGTGGATGGCTGTTGTGTAAAGGATGGCTTCTATCGTAGAAGTCTTACTACATATAAAGGATATCTGACTCACGAAGAAACAAGCGCGATTCAGCAGAAACCCTGGATTCGTCCGGAAGACATTCTGGCGATTGCAGACAAGAAACTGGATCCGGCACCGCCTGCAACCGTTACCCGTTCAAATAATTTTTACAAAATGTAAGTTATCCTTAGAGGATGCAGAAGTTGCTTATCGGGCAGGGACATTGAAATAAAAGAGTTGCTTGAAAGCTTGGAAAAGGTTATGTAGAAATACATAGCCTTCTCTTTTTTTGTACAAAAAAAATTGACCCTTTGGAGCATATGTATGCATCCAATCAGCCGAAAAGAAATAAATTGTAAAGACTTTACTTTTACTTATTCTGTTTGTGTGGTATTATATAAGTTATCGGGAGAGAAATAAAAATAAAAATGGAGAAGAAAGATGATCTATCAATTATTACCGAAAGAGTATGCTTCTTTATGTGCGTTTGTAGGAATTTTATTTGCGTTTCTGGCGACCATCATTGGTACGGATAAACTGAGCCGGTATCTGCCCAAGGACGCAGGCAGGGATTTTGCCCATGACGGCAAGCTGTCAGCAGGAAAACCGAGAGGGGCAGGGATTATTTTTGTGCTGGCCTTTGTGACTGCAGCGTTTTTGTTTGCGCCTTTGAACAGTGAATACCTGATTTATCTGGTGCTGATCGTTATCTGTATGATGACCGGATTCCTGGATGATGCTTCTAAAAATCCCTGGGGAGAGTATAAGAAAGGCTTCCTGGATCTGTGCGTGGCAGCACTGGTTGCGGTAACCTTCCTGAAATATAATTCCAATGTTGTGGAGCTGGCAATGTTCAATATGAAATTTACGCTTCATCCGGTACTCTTTGCATTGCTGACCGTTATTCTGGTTTGGGCTTCTGTAAATGTGACAAACTGCTCCGATGGTGTGGATGGACTTTCCGGAACCCTTACGATCATTACGATCATGACAATTTACGGCATCAATGTGGTAAAAGAGGCGGAAGACCATTTTTCTTTTCTGATCCTTATATTTGCAGTATGTATTCTGGGATATCTGTGGTATAATGCGACCCCCAGCCGGTTGATGATGGGGGATGCAGGCTCCAGAGCAATGGGACTGTTCATCAGTATTGCGGTTTTGAAGACCGGCAGCCCGTTCTTATATATTCCGGTGGCATTGGTGTTGATTCTGGATGGCGGACTCGGTATTTTGAAAGTATCTCTGATCAGATTCTGTAAGATACATATCTTAAAGAATGTGCGAACCCCGCTCCATGATCATGTGCGGAAGGTATGGATGTGGTCTAATACACAGACCGTATTCCGATTTGCAATTATTCAGATTATTTTGGCGGCAGCAGTGCTGTACGCTCTATAGTTTTGTGCAAGATAAGTGAGGTAAAAGGATGTATGACGAGCTGACGGCTCAGGACATCAAAAAGATGCAGGAGGAGATTGAATACCGCAAGCTGGTAGTCAGACCCCAGGCGTTGGAGGATGTGAAGGAAGCCCGGGCCCATGGTGACTTAAGTGAGAACTTTGAGTACTATGCGGCCAAAAAATATAAGAATCAGAATGAAAGCCGTATCCGATATCTGGAAAGAATGATACGCACGGCCAAGGTTATCTCCGACGAATCCGCAGAGGATGAGGTCGGTATGAACAATACTGTTACGGTGGAATTTGTAGACGACGGTGTGGTGGAGGTGTACAAGATTGTTACCACAGTCAGGGGGAATTCTCTGGAAGGGCTTATCAGTAATGAGTCGCCGCTTGGCAAAGCATTGCTGAAGCATAAGGTGGGGGATGTAGTACACGTTCAGGTAAATGCGAATGTCGGTTACGATGTGCGGATTACCAAAATTGAAAATACAGTCGATGACGGGAGCGACAAGATAAGGAGTTTTTAGCATGAAGGAATACTTGCTGTTTGATCTGGATGGAACACTGACAGATCCCAAAATAGGAATCACAACCTGTGTGCAGTATGCACTGAAGGAATTTGGCATCGATGAGCCGGATCTGGACAAGTTGGAGTCATTTATAGGCCCTCCATTAAAGGATAGCTTTATGGAAATGTATCATTTTACAGAGGAGGAAGCGGACCGGGCTATCGCAAAATACAGGGAGCGCTTTAGTGAAACCGGTATCTTTGAGAATGAAGTATATACAGGAATTCCGCAGATGCTTGACAGTCTTCAGAGCTGTGGTATGTTTCTGGCAATTGCTTCCAGCAAACCCACCGAATATGTGGAGAGGATTCTGGAGCATTTTGATTTGAGAAAATATTTTAAAGTAGTAGTAGGCAGCGAGATGGATGGCACCAGGGTGGACAAGGAAGAGGTGATGATGGAAGCACTGAGGCAGTTGTTCTCCTATAAACCCATTCAGTTTTCTAAGGTATATATGATTGGTGACAGGAAATTTGACGTGGAAGGTGCAAGAAAGATTGGTGTAGAAAGCGTCGGTGTTTCCTATGGCTACGGCAGTATGGAGGAATTGAAGGAAGCTCATGCAGATTATATTGTAAGGAGCGTACAGGAACTGCAGAGCCTGTTAATGAGAGAAGGCAAGGCATTAAAGCAAAGCAGGGAGCAGAAGCAGCAGCCACAGGCACAGAACAAAAAAACATTTTGGCAGATTATAAAACCGTTTATTTATCCCTTCCTGATTTTTATTGTGGTAAGAATGGTGGCTGGGAATATTCTCATGATGCTGATACAGCCTATTGCAAGTTCTATGAGTGGTTCCCTTGGGAAATTATTGTTCCTGTATGATGAATCCGGTGCATTGTCTTCTCTGAACGGAAATGTATCCGCTATTTTCGACGCACTTAGCTATGTGATTGCAGTGGTGCTGATTTTTAAGATAGCGGAGAGGGCGATTGCTGCTACCAAAGAAGATGAAAAACTGAAGCATCTTAAGCCTGACAGCCCCAAGTCCTATGTACTCTTCGGCATTACCACCGTCGGTGGGGCAGTGGGTCTGAATCTGTTGCTGGAACTGCTACAGATGACCAATAAAGTAGAGAACTATCAGATATTGGTCGAGAATTCCTGTGAAACCAATATCATTATCGGTATCCTGTGCATCGGTATCGTGATACCAATTACAGAAGAATTGGTATTTAGGGGTATGTTGTTTAACATGCTAAAGAGATTCTATAGCATGAAGCAGGCAATCCTGCTGTCATCCCTGATTTTCGGTCTTTATCATAAAGAACCGGTGCAGGGAATGTACAGCTTTGCAATGGGCTGCCTGATGGCTTATGCGTATGAATATTTCGGAAGTTTTCTGGCACCGGTGCTGATACATATAACGTCTGCGACAGTGACCTACGTTCTAAGTTCTTCTCCATTGGCAAGCACGGCCGTTTACAGTTGGTCGGTATGTCTGGCGTTCCTGGCAATGGCCGTAGTGGGTGCAGGACTGGTAATGAAGGAAAAGAAGATATTGTGATTGTTTATTTGATAAAATCAAAGTAGCAGTGAATGAGAGAAATAAGCCGTGCATGATAAAATAAATAGTGAGTAATAAAATTGCAGGGGTTGCGGAAAAGCAACCCCTTTATGTGTTCCTATGCAATAAACAGCCGGCTCTAACCGAGACTTTGTATGCATGACCTCATGGAAAATGCATCATCATCAAAGGAATTGTGACTACAGGTTACAGCAACTGCAGTCCTCTGTAAGTTGCCTCTTTCATAAATTCTTCCGGCCACAGAGAACACTGTACCTCTCCGATATGTGCCTTACGCAGGAAGAACATACACAGTCTTGACTGACCGATACCGCCGCCGATAGTGTAAGGAACCTCCTCGTTGATAATGGACTTCTGGAACGGAAGCTGTGCTCTCTCCGGGCAGCCTGCCTTTTCCAGCTGGCTGAGTAGTGCATCCTTGTCTACACGGATACCCATGGAGGAAAGCTCCAGCGCAATATCCAGAACCGGGTAATATACCAGAATATCGGCATTCAGTGCCCAGTCATCGTAGTCCGGAGCACGGCCGTCATGAGGCTTGCCGCCTGCCAGCTTGTCACCGATCTGCATAAGACAGACAGCTCCTTTTTCCTTGGTAATATAATATTCACGTTCCTTCGGTGTGTTGTCCGGGAACATTTTTTCCAGCTCGCTCGTAGTTATAAAGAAGATATCGCTTGGCAAAATCTCCTGAATATAGTCATAATGAATGGCCATATATTTCTCCGTCTTGCGGAGTACCTTATAGACATCGCGGACAGTTTCCTTTAATGTTTCCAGATTGCGGTCCTGCTTCTCGATGATCATTTCCCAGTCCCACTGATCCACATAGATGGAGTGGATATTGTCAACCACCTCATCTCTTCGGATGGCACTCATATCGGTATATAAGCCTTCACCTACATGGAAGCCGTATTTCTTGAGAGCGTATCTCTTCCATTTTGCCAGTGACTGCACGATTTCTGCTTCCCGGGCATTCTGCTCCTTGATGTCAAAATTAACAGGACGCTCGATACCGTTTAAGTTATCGTTCATACCGGAAGCAGGATCAACGAACAATGGTGCGGACACACGTAATAAGTCCAGCCTGTCTGCCAGAAGTCTTTCAAAAAAATCTTTTACTAATTTAATTGCTACCTGTGTATCGTATAAATTCAACTCAGATTTGTAGCCTTGCGGAATGACGTTTGTTTCCATAACATTACCATACCTTTCCAAATAAATCTCTCTATTATTAAAACTCTTTTTTGGTGGTTTGGCAAGTGTTTTATTGAATATGGAGTAATAAAAGTGATGCTTTGGCAAACAGATACCTCTTGCAGATATGCGATAATTGTGCTAGACTGAGAGCAATGTTGAAAATATGAAAACGGCAGAATACTAGCGAAGTCGTAAGGGAGAAAACAATGGCATTTTTGGATTTGAAATTTTACAGTGAAGCATTAAAAATGCAGACGGAGGTCTATGTGGTCATTCCTCAGAGAAGCTCTGTGGGAGAGATCGGTGTTGACAATAATGCAAAGGCAGAAAGCTATAAATGCCTGTATCTGCTGCATGGACTCAGTGACGACCATACCATCTGGCTGCGCAGGACATCCATTGAACGTTATGCCACGGAATATGGTATTTGTGTGGTAATGCCATGTGGTCACAGAAGCTTTTATACAGACATGAAGTATGGCGGAAAGTATTACACATATATTGCAAAGGAATTGCCCCAGATTATCCGGGAATTTTTGAATGTATCTGACAAACGGCAGGATAATTATATTGCAGGTCTTTCCATGGGTGGATATGGTGCATTGAAGATTGGTCTGCGGGAAGGCCACAGATTCTTGGCCGTTGCAGGCTTGTCGACTGTTGCAGACATAAGGAGAGCGGATTTTGATGAGGCAAAGATTCCGGTTTTCGGGGATCAACTGCAGATACCGGATGAGGAAGATCTGTTTTGTCTGGCCGGAATGCACAATGAGGATGCTCTAAAGCCCAGAATATATATGGCGGTGGGAACAGAGGATTTCATGTATGAGGACAATCTCAGACTGAAAGAGGTATTTCAGGGTCTTGATTATGATTATACCTATGAAGAAGGACCAGGATTACACAACTGGGCATTCTGGGACGAGTATATACAGCATGTGTTAAAATGGATGTTTAAAGGATAAGATATTCTATATGTGGAAGCATGAAAAACATAAACTCCGGCCCGGTGGGATACACCGGGCCGGAGTTTTATAGAGGCAGCACTGGTCCGTCAAAGTGTCTTATATGATGTATAAAAGCTTACAGCTTATTCAATATATCCAGCACGGTACCCAATTCCTCAGGTTTTACCTTTTCAGGGAATTTACCCTGGAGGACACAGTCGGTAAAATAGCGGATTTCGTTTCCATAAGCATTGCTCTTTGGCAGATTGATGGAACCGGTGTCACCTGTAGCGTTAGAGGAAAGGTCAAGGATCTGGCCATCGTTCTGATAAATCATACATTTGCCTTTTTCATAGACAACAAGTGCTTCTTCAAACTGGAAGCGGAAGCCTGCTGTAAATGGATAGGGAGCAGCGTACCATGAAGTTTCTGTGGTGATGAAGAATTCAGAAAATTCATATACTGCGCTTATGTAATCCTGATTGGGAAGCTGTGAACGGTGCTTTTGCACATTTGCCGGGGTGCCGAAAGCGTATACGATGAAGTCCAGATCATGGATATGAAGATCAAAAGGTACCATACCGCTTCGTTCCTTATCCTGCATCCAGTTATCCCAGCTCCATTTTGGGAATCCACCCAGACGCCCCATATATCCGGAGAGAAGTTTTCCATATCTTTTTGTGTCATAAATCTCCTTCAATAGCTCGTATGCGGGCCAGAAGCGGAGTACCTGAGCAACCATAAAGTTTACATTCATTTTGTGAGCGGTAGAATAAGCGCGCTCAATATCTTCCGCTTTTAAGGAGATAGGCTTCTCGCAGAGGACGTGTATGCCCTTTTCCATAGCTTTTACCGCAAAATCCACATGCATATAGGTGGGCAGACAGATGTCCAGAATATCCAGTTGTTCTTTCTCCAGCATTTCATCAAAATCAAGATAATGGCGCTTGTCCGGATAGGGCACCAGACGTTCCTTGCGGATATCGCAGAGAGCAACCAGTTCCACATCGTCCATTGCGTCCCATGCAGGAATGTGCGCACCACTGATACCGCCTACACCAACTAAACCTACTTTTAACATAATTTAAGTCCTTTCCGCCGCCGCTGCGGCATCCTCATTCAGAGTGTTTTGTGCACTGCCTTCGTCAGCATTTATTCGGATGTGCATATATTCTGTGTTATGAATGATACACTTCGTCAATGATTTTCTGCAGATATTCTCTGGATTCCAGAATATCGATTAACTGCTGCTCACCGGAAATCTCACGCTCAATGGTAACATAAGAATCATAACCCAGCTCATGCAGTTTCGTGAACAGTGCTTTGAAATCCACCTTGCCTTCTCCTACGCGGGCTTCCTTACCCAGACGACGACCGTCGGTGGGATAGAAACCGTCCTTGGCATGGATATTGCGGACATATTGACCAAAAACATCCAGGGCATCCACCGGATTGGCCTTTCCATAGAGAATCAGGTTGGCAGTGTCCAGATTGACTCCCAGGTTATCGGTACCGACCTGCTCAAAGCAGCGCAGCATAGTTACAGGTGTTTCCTGACCGGTTTCAAACAGTAAAAACTGTCCATTCTTCTTCAGGTACTGAGCCACTGTACGTACCGCAACGCAGAAACCGTTGAAGTTGGGGTCATAGGGATTTTCGGGGATAAATCCCATGTGGGTTACCACATCAGTGATGCCTATTTTATGTGCAAAGTCAGCTCCGTCACAAAGATTCTGAATGCGGACATAACGATACTCCGGCGGAACCAGTCCCAAAGTGATCTGTCCGTCGTAGAAATTCCATACACGGGGCCCTTCCAAACCGCACCAGAAGGCGGAGACGGTAATATTATATTTTGCCAAAAGCGCCTTTAAAATGTCAGCGTTTTCGTCTGTCCATATAGACGGGGTCCAGGAAAGAAGCTGGCAGGAATCAAAACCATTTTCTTGGAGGACTGCAAGCTTTTCAGCAATTCCGTCCATGGAGTCGAGGCTGACACAAGTTCCGATTTTCATATTACAAGATACCTCCTAAAATTTTGTAGTTACTTTTACAGTATCATGAAATTTTGAAAAAGCGAATAAAATTTTACACCTACTTTTGTAATATTTTTACCTGTTAGTGTTCGAAGGGCGTGTACAATAGCGATAAATAAATGAAAAAGGTAAAAATTTTACAAAAGAACCTCTAAATATTATGGGTGTTATGCGCAAAGACATGCTAAAATAGAAAGGAATTGCTGGTAGAGCAGCAGAAAGTGAGGATGACAGTATGAATAGGATCAGGGCAGCAGTAATCGGATGCGGCAGTATTTCCGTGATGCATTTGGATTCCATTACCGCATTGGATGAGGCGGATCTTGTTGCAGTGTGTGATGTGAAGGAAGAGAGAGCATTGGCAGCCGCACAGAAATATCATACAAGAGCTTATACAGATTATTTAGAATTATTTCAAAAAGAGAAGCCGGATGTGGTACATCTGTGTCTTCCCCATTATTTACATACAATCGTTGCACAGGATGCATTCAGGGCCGGAATTCATGTTCTCAGTGAAAAACCTATGAGCATACATTATGAGGATGGGGTTGCCGCCGTGGAGATGGCAGAGCGGTGCAATCTGTTGTACGGGATAATCTTCCAGTGCCGCTACAACACGCCTTCCCAGCTGGTAAAAAAGAGGATTACCGACGGCAGATTGGGACAGGTAAAATGCGGAAGAAGTACCCTGACATGGTATCGGCCGGATGATTATTACAATCATTCTGACTGGAAGGGAACCTGGGACAAGGAGGGCGGCGGTGTTATGATCGATCAGGCGATTCATTCTCTGGATCTGGCAAACTGGTTTATCGACAGCACCCCTGTAGAAGTGCTGTCCACGCTGCATAATCGCAATCATAAGATCATGGTGGTGGAGGACACGGGAGAAGGTCTGATCAAGTATGAGAATGGCTGTATATTCTCCTTTTTTGCCATGAATAATTATCTGGTAAATGAGCCCATTGAAATTCGGCTTGTATGTGAGAACGGAAAGGCCTGCCTTTCCTACAATGAGGCAGTGATAACCTATAATGACGGTACGGTAGAGACCGTAAAAAATCAGCCACAGAAAATTGTTTCTTATACAGGCGGAAAGCCCTATTGGGGAAAACAGCATGCTGTTCAGATAGATCAGTTCTACAAGGCGGTGGCAGGTCTGGAGCCCCTGGAGATCAGCGGCAGGGAAGCCCTGAAGATTCAGAGGATCATCTGTGATATTTATGCCAATAATGATAATAAGAAGTGGACTGATCAACCCTTTGGTACTGAAGCGGGGTCATTCCCTTGTATTTCCTGAATACCTTGATGAAATTGCTGCTGTCATTGAAGCCGCATTCCATACAGATATCCGTAACAGGCAGTCTGGTGCTGTGAAGCATCTGAGCTGCCTTTTCTATGCGGTACATGTTTACATAGCTCATGGGTGTCTGGTAAGTTATGGAGCGAAAGAAACGGCAGAAATACTTGGGGTTCATACCTGCTACATTAGCCAGATCATCCAGAGATATTGGGGAGGCATAGTGCAGCTCGATATATTCCAGGACGGATTTGATCAGGTCGATTTTATGGGTATCTTCCAGAGACTCTCTTTGGTTTACCGTGTATAAATTTTGCTGTAAAATGAATGTGAAAAGTTGGCTGATGCAGCTGATAACGATCAATTCAAGAGGATTGTCCAGCGTAGTGTCCCCAATATCCTTGGACAGATGGCCCTCTTTACTGCCCTGGTTGTGTGTGTCGAGACGATAGGCATCTATCAGGTGCTGTGCCATATTTTTGATTTCAGGCACTAGGTCAGCGGGATAAAAGATGTGTGGCAGGATTTGCTGACGATATATGGGACGGAGATACTTTTTGACCATATCCAGATTGCGGAATAAGCCATGCAGGTCAAATAGAAAGCATGTATAGACGCAGTTGTCGGGAGTGCCGCCGTGCAGCATACCGTCTCTGATGAGCAAGGTATCCCCTTCCTGAGCAGTATACATCATGTTATCTGCATGCACTGTGAAAGTACCCTCGATTACATGAATAAGTTCCCATTCCTTGTGCCAGTGGAAGGGCATATTATATCGGGGATGAGAGGCATCCACATAAACATATTCCACGGGAAATTCCAGAGTGCCGTGCTGTTTGGTTTCATGAAAGGTAAGGGAATACATCGTTTTTCCTCCTGGGATGCATGAATCATTCCTAAAAGTGACTTTTTAACTACTTTTAGAGATTATATCACAAGACTATACAGGAAGACAATGATAAAATAACCATAGGAAAATCAAAATGATTTACTATAAACAAAAAGAAAGGGGCTAACTATTATGGCAGAAAGCAGATTGATCGGCGGTTATCCGGTAATCGGTATCCGTCCCACCATCGATGGAAGAAGAGGACCTTTGAAGGTTCGTGAAGGTCTGGAAGATCAGACCATGGGCATGGCTTTGGCAGCTAAGAAATTATTTGAGGAGAATATTAAGTATTCTAATGGGGAACCTGTAAAGGTGGTTATCGCTGATACTACCATCGGTCGTGTGGCTGAAGCAGCAGCTTGTGAAGAGAAGTTCAGAAGAGAAGGCGTTGCCATTACCCTTACCGTAACTCCTTGCTGGTGTTATGGTTCCGAAACCATGGATACGGATCCTACGACCATCAAGGGTGTTTGGGGCCTGAACGCTACTGAGAGACCGGGTGCTGTTTATCTGGCATCTGTACTGGCTACTCATGCACAGAAGGGGCTTCCTGCATTCGGTATCTACGGACATGACGTAGTGGATGCAGATGATGCTACTATCGGTGAGGACATTAGAGAGAAATTGTTAAGATTTGGCCGTGCAGCAGTTGCAGCAGCAACTATGAGAGGTAAATCCTACTTGCAGATCGGTTCTATCTGTATGGGTATCGGCGGGTCCATCATTGATTCCGATTTCTTAGAGTCTTATCTGGGACTTCGCGTAGAATCTGTGGACGAGGTAGAAATTATCCGTCGTATGTCAGAAGGCATTTACGATGAAGCAGAATACCAGAAAGCTCTCGCATGGGCGAAAGAAAAATGTATTATCGGCTTCGATAAGAATCCTGAGTTCGTAAAGAAGAGCGATGAAGTAAAAGAAGAACAGTTTGAGTTTGTTGTAAAGATGGCTGTTATCATCAAGGACATGATGAATGGCAATAAGAACCTGCCGGAAGGCTGCGAAGAGGAAATGGTTGGACACAATGCCATCGCTGCAGGCTTCCAGGGCCAAAGACAGTGGACAGATTTCTATCCGAACGGTGACTTTGCAGAGGCAATATTAAATACCTCTTTTGACTGGAATGGTGCAAGAGAGCCTTATATTCTGGCAACAGAGAACGATGTACTTAATGGCATCAGCATGTTGTTTATGAAGCTTTTGACCAACAGAGCGCAGATGTTTGCAGACGTT
>JAZNXM010000124.1:0-8779 GCA_045593865.1 Acetatifactor sp.
TATCCGGGATTTCCTACGGATATGCAGCCCCAGATTGCAGTAGCTTTGGGACTGGCAAGAGGAACCAGTATTGTAACTGATACGATATTTGAAAATCGTTTTAAATATGTGGAAGAATTGATCCGTATGGGTGCCAATATCAAGGTAGAGGGAACCACTGCCATTATCACCGGAGTACCTCGGTATACAGGTGCCAGTCTGTACTCGCCGGATCTTCGTGCCGGTGCGGCTCTTGTTATGGCTGCTTTGAGTGCAGAGGGTGTTTCCACAGTGGATAATATTCACTATATTGCAAGAGGATATGAGGATTTTCACCTAAAATTACAGAGTCTCGGTGCCCAGATCGAGCTGATCAATTCAGAGAGAGAGCTGCAGAAATTTAAGCTGAAAGTGGGCTGATAAATAATTTCTAAAAAATCCATAAAAGTAGTTGACAACATTACTTGCTTAGTGTATTCTGTATCCGCGAGTGAGTAATATAATAAAATAATATCCTACTTATTCAGAGTGGTGGAGATACATAGGATCTGTGAAGCCACGGCAACCCCTTATATAAGGAAGGTGCCAACCTGAGCGAGAGTAACTTGAACAATAAGTGGATTTGATTAGTAAAAGAATCAGAGTCCGCTAAATTTGCGGGCTCTTTTATAATTCCCGCACCCTACATAAAGGAGAACAGATTGAAAGTTCCTTTCAATCCACACATTAAGGCAGTTTTGCAAGCTTGCTTGCAAAATGCAGAAAAGGAGAATACAATGGAAAGAGAAAAACACTTATTTACTTCCGAATCTGTAACCGAAGGCCATCCTGATAAAATCTGTGATGCAGTATCCGATGCAGTGCTGGATGCACTCATGGAACAGGATCCATACAGCCGTGTGGCTTGCGAGACTTGTACAAGCACCGGTTTTGTACTGGTTATGGGTGAAATCACAACCAAGGCAAATATTGATATCCCCGGCATCGTTCGTAAGACCGTGACCGAAATCGGCTACGATGCTTCTGAAAAGGGGTTTGACGGCAATACCTGTGCTGTAATGGTAGCGTTGGACAAGCAGTCCACAGATATTGCTATGGGCGTAGACAGGGCACTGGAAGCAAGAGAGAACCAGATGAGCGATGAACAACTGGAAGCAATCGGTGCAGGCGATCAGGGTATGATGTTTGGTTATGCAACCAATGAGACGGAAGAATATATGCCATATGCAATTTCAATGGCTCACAAATTGACCAAGCAGCTGACCTTAGTTCGTAAGAACGGCACACTGCCTTACTTAAGACCCGACGGAAAGAGCCAGGTGTCTGTAGAGTACGATGAAAACGGCAAACCTTATCGTCTGGAAGCTGTGGTACTTTCTACCCAGCACGATGATAAAGTAACCCAGGAACAGATTCATGCAGATATCCGGAAATATGTATTTGATCCGGTTCTTCCGGCAGAAATGATCGACGAAGAGACCAAGTTCTTCATTAACCCTACCGGCAGATTCGTAATCGGCGGACCCAACGGTGACAGTGGTCTGACCGGACGTAAGATTATTGTAGATACCTACGGTGGATATGCTCGTCACGGCGGTGGTGCATTCTCCGGTAAGGACTGTACCAAGGTTGACCGTTCCGCAGCATATGCAGCACGTTACGTTGCAAAGAATATCGTGGCAGCAGGACTGGCTGACAAATGTGAAATCCAGCTTTCTTACGCAATCGGTGTAGCACAGCCTACTTCCGTAATGGTTGATACCTTTGGCACCGGTAAGATTTCTGAGGAAAAGCTGGTTGAGATGATCCGCGAGAATTTTGACCTGCGTCCGGCTGGAATCATCAAGATGCTGGATCTGCGCAGACCCATCTACAGAGCTACCGCAGCTTATGGACATTTCGGAAGAAATGATCTGGAACTGCCTTGGGAAGCACTGGATAAGGTTGAGGTTCTGAAGAAGTATTTATAAGCAATAAAACTCATGGATGTAATATAATTATTCTGCCCGCCTCACCATTTGGTGAGGCGGTTTGTAGTGTGCTTTAAGACCTGCGCAAGACTGGTGTTTTGGCAGAAAATACAGTCATTAAAGATATTTCCGATAAAGCTCGGATAAGTGCTCTTTCGTAATTGTGGCATCGCCTCCATCAGTATATGCAGTAAACGCTGCCCGCATAAAATCCTGAATCTGTGGATGCACAAACTGCCCATAGTTCTGATTCTCGAAATATTCCAAAGGGGTACGGAGTGTAAAGTCCTTGCCCTTGTAGACCTTGCTGGCAGCAATCATATCACAGATCATTTCGCAGGCGTATTTGTAGGGCATAAGGCAGCCGTAGCCTCCCTTGTGATATCCGTCGATCCAGTATTCCCAGTGATGCTTGTTGCGTCCTTTGTGGTGAAGCCAGGCTTTGCTGTAGCCGTTGATTTCACGGCTGACAGCCAGTGGTGAGCGCCTGCCGTTATAGTATTTTACACTTTCCCAAAATTCAGCAGGAGAGAATTTGCTTAAATCATGCAGTATGCCTTGCAGAGGGATACCGGCGCGGCAGCAGAGTTTGAATACGTTCCATTTATGTTTGCTAACCAAATGTAAATGTTTAAATATATTTTTGAACATGGCTTTTCCTTTACGGTTATGAATTTACGAAGGTGTAAGGACTTTGAAGATAATATGATTGTATTAGAAAAAGCTGCATCTTGTCAACTGATTGGAAAAAATATATAATAAAAGAAATTCACGATCACCTAAAAGACAAAGGAAAAGCAAGGGGTAACCACTATGGCATTTGCACATTTACATGTCCACACAGAGTATTCTCTTTTGGATGGCTCTAATAAAATAAAAGAATATGTGAAGCGGGTAAAAGAGCTGGGAATGAACAGTGCAGCCATAACCGATCATGGTGTTATGTATGGTGTGATCGATTTTTATCGTGCAGCGAGGGAGGAAGGCATTAAGCCGATTTTAGGCTGCGAGGTCTACGTGGCACCCAACTCCCGCTTTGACAAGGAACTGACCGGAGGGGAGGACAGGTATTATCACCTGGTGCTGCTGGCAGAGAATAATCAGGGCTATGCCAATCTGATGAAGATAGTGAGCCGTGGTTTTACGGAAGGTTATTACTACAGACCCCGTGTGGATATGGAGGTGTTAAATGAATTCCACGAGGGTATCATTGCGCTGTCTGCCTGTCTGGCGGGAGAGGTGCAGAGATATATATCCAAGGGGTTGTATGAGGAAGCGAAAAAAAGTGCGCTGAAATATGAGCACTGCTTTGGCAAGGGGAATTATTTCCTGGAGCTGCAGGACCATGGGATTGATGAACAGCAGAGGGTAAACCAGGAATTGATGCGTATGAGCAGAGAACTGCAGATACCCCTGGTGGCTACCAACGATGTGCACTATACTTATGCATCCGATGCAGAGTCCCATGATATTCTTTTGTGTCTCCAGACTCAGAAAAAGCTGGCGGATGAGGATCGTATGCGTTATGAAGGCGGTCAGTATTATGTAAAGAGTGAGGAAGAGATGAAGGGGCTGTTTCCCTATGCATGGGAAGCAGTAGAAAATACGCAGAGAATTGCAGACCGCTGTAATGTGGAGATTGAATTCGGTGTGACCAAGCTGCCCAAATACGAAGTGCCGGTAGGTTTCGATTCCTGGACCTATCTGAACAAGCTATGTATGGATGGACTGCTGGAGCGATACGGGGATCCATCCCTGCCGGCGGGAGATACCGGTTTGACTCTGCAGGAGCGTCTGGATTATGAGCTGGGTGTTATCCGAACCATGGGATATGTGGATTACTTTTTAATCGTGTGGGACTTTATCAATTATGCAAGGGTTAATGGCATCCCGGTGGGTCCGGGACGAGGTTCCGCGGCGGGGAGTATCGTTGCATACTGTCTGAAGATTACCAATATTGACCCAATCAAATACAGCCTGCTGTTTGAGCGATTTTTAAATCCGGAACGTGTATCCATGCCGGATATTGATATTGACTTCTGTTTCGAAAGAAGGCAGGAGGTGATCGATTATGTAGGAAGAAAATACGGTGCGGACAAGGTGGTACAGATTGTTACCTTCGGTACCCTGGCTGCAAAGGGTGTGATCCGTGACGTAGGTCGTGTGATGGACCTGTCTTATGCCTATGTGGATAATATTGCCAAGATGGTGCCCAATGAATTGAACATTACTCTCGACCGTGCCCTGGAACTGAATCCGCAGCTGCGCAGTCTCTATCAGACGGATGAGCAGGTAAAATATCTGATCGATATGTGTAAACGTCTGGAAGGATTGCCCAGGCACACCTCCATGCATGCAGCCGGTGTGGTGATCTGCCAGAAGGCAGCAGAGGAATTTGTACCCCTGTCACGAGGCAGTGACGGTTCTATTACCACCCAGTTTACCATGACTACGCTGGAAGAGCTGGGCCTTTTGAAGATGGATTTTCTGGGGCTGCGTACCCTTACCGTTATCCAGAATGCGGTGGATTTTGTAGAAAAAAGTACCGGTGTCCGTCTGGATATGGACCATATAAATTATGATGATAAGGAAGTACTGGCTTCCATCGGTACGGGCAAGACGGACGGCATCTTCCAGCTGGAAAGCGGCGGTATGAAGAGCTTTATGAAGGAGCTTCGCCCCCAGAATCTGGAAGATGTGATCGCGGGGATATCCCTGTATCGCCCGGGACCGATGGACTTTATCCCCAAATATATAAAAGGAAAGAACTCCCACCGGGATGTGGTATATTCCTGCCCTCAGCTTGAGCCTATTTTATCTCCTACCTACGGTTGCATTGTGTATCAGGAGCAGGTAATGCAGATCGTGCGTGATCTGGGCGGGTATTCCCTGGGACGAAGTGACTTGGTACGTCGTGCCATGAGTAAGAAGAAACAGTCTGTTATGGAGAAGGAAAGGGCTAATTTTGTCTATGGCAATGCACAAGAGGGTGTGCCCGGCTGTATTTCCAAGGGCATCCCTGAGGAGGTTGCAGAGCAGATTTATGAAGATATGATGGACTTTGCAAAATATGCCTTCAATAAATCTCATGCGGCATGTTATGCGGTGGTGGCGTATCAGACGGCTTTTCTGAAATATTATTATCCGGTGGAATTTATGGCGGCATTGCTGACCTCTGTCATTGATAATCCCAAGAAGGTATCGGAATATATTCTGACCTGTCGGAATATGGGAATTACCATGCTGCCGCCGGACATTAATGAAGGAGAATCCGGTTTCTCCGTATCCGGAAACAGTATCCGTTATGCCCTGACAGCCATTAAGGGTGTGGGACGTCCGGTGATCGACAGTATCGTGAAGGAAAGGCTGGAGAGAGGGGCATTTACCAATCTGAAGGATTTTATTACCAGAGTGGCAGAGCTGGATGTGAATAAACGGGCTATCGAGAACTTTATAAAGGCCGGTGCGCTGGACAGCCTGGGCGCTACCAGAAAACAGAGTATGAGTGTATACGTGCAGATTCTGGATCATATTACCAAGGATAAGAAGAGCAATATGGCAGGACAGATATCCCTGTTTGATATTGCCACAGAGGATACCAAGGATGAGTTTGATATCCGCATGCCGGATATCGGTGAATACAATAAGGAAATGCGCCTTGCTTTCGAAAAGGAAGTGCTGGGTATTTATGTCAGCGGACATCCCTTGGAGGAATACCAGGGAATATTGCAGCGGTATATTACAAATACTACCAATGACTTCGCACTGGATGATGAGACGGGCAATGTGACTGTGCAGGACCAGTCCATAGCCATTATCGGTGGTATGATTGCAGACAAGACGATTAAATACACCAAGAACGACAAGGTCATGGCTTTTCTCAATGTGGAGGATCTGGTGGGCAATGTGGAGGTAGTCGTGTTCCCCAAGCATTATGACATGTATTCTTCTTTTTTGGTGGAGGATGCCAAGATTTTCATAAAGGGAAGAGTTAATGTGGAGGAGGAGAAGGACGGAAAGCTGATCTGCGACCAGATTGTGAGCTTTGAGGAGGCTATGCAGATGAAGGGCGGTTCCCTGTTTAAGGGCAGGAGCAGCCAGTATGGTCAGGGAGACCGTGAATACCGTGGCCAGTATGGTCAGGGTGTGGGAAGCGGTCAGGCTCTGGCTGGAGTGAATGGTCAGATTCCACCAAATAATCAGAGCCAGACCACCGGGGCGGCAAAGAACAGATACCCGGATGGTGTCTGGATTCAGTTTGCGACCCCGCAGGAATATGCACGGCAGGAGCAGAGGCTGTTTGAGCTTATTGCAGATTCTGACGGCAATGACCAGGTGGTAATTTTTGTAAAAAATCCGAAGAGTATTAAGGTTCTGCCGCCAAATCGCAATGTGCAGTGGGATGAGTCTTTTAAGGCACGTCTCAGTGAAAGCTTTGGGGCAGAAAACGTGAAATTCCGGGGTCAGACTATTGAAAACAGTTAAGAAATGCTATACAATGGATTCTCAAAGACTTGCATATTTTCGTAATCTGTCAGATTGCGTGAGGAGGTAACCTGATGAGTAAAGAAATTAAAATGATCGGTGTATTGACAAGCGGCGGCGATGCTCCCGGTATGAATGCGGCGATTCGTGCAGTTGTGCGTACCGCATTGGCAAACGGGGTAAAAGTAAAAGGTATCAAAAGAGGCTATCATGGTCTTTTAAATGAAGAATTTATAGATATGCAGCGTCATGATGTGTCTGAAATTATTCAGAGGGGCGGAACCATTCTGGGTACCGCCAGATGTCCGGAATTTATGACGGCGGAAGGCCAGCAGAAAGGTGCCGAGATCTGTAGAAAGCATGGTATCGACGGCATTGTGGTTATCGGTGGTGACGGTTCTTACAGAGGCGCCCAGAAGCTTGCTAGACTGGGAATCAATACCGTGGGCATTCCGGGTACCATCGATCTGGATATTTCCTGCACGGATTATACCATCGGTTTCGATACTGCAATAAATACTGCAATGGAAGCCATTGATAAGGTAAAAGACACCTCTTCTTCTCATGAAAGATGCAGTATTATTGAAGTTATGGGAAGAAATGCAGGATATATTGCATTATGGTGTGGTGTTGCAAATGGCGCGGAGGATATTCTTTTGCCGGAAAAATATGACTTTAACGAGCAGAATATTATCAATAATATTATCGAGAATCGCAAACGCGGTAAGACCCATCACATTATCATCAATGCGGAGGGCATCGGACATTCTACTTCCATGGCAAGACGTGTGGAAGCGGCGACCGGTATTGAGACCCGAGCAACCATTTTGGGGTACATGCAGCGAGGCGGTAACCCTACCTGTAGAGACAGATATTATGCATCTATGATGGGCTCGTATGCAGTGGATATTCTGCTGCAGGGTAAGTCCAATAGAGTGGTTGGATACCGTCAGGGTAAGTTCGTGGATTTTGATATTGAAGAAGCATTAAATATGACAAAGACCATCGATGAATTTGAATACAATGTTTCCAAGCTTCTGTAATGAAATAATGGAAATTTCATTACAAAGCGTTTATAATCGTCTTATGAGAAAAAAGAAAGGACAACCCATATGATTACAAGCATTGCAAACCCAAGGGTAAAGCAGGTAGTGCAGTGGCAGACTAGGGGTAGGGAACGAAAAAAGGACAATGTATTTCTTGCCGAAGGCATCAAGATGTATGAAGAGGCTCCGGAAGGTTGGATCAGGGAAGTATATATAATAGAAGAAACTCTGAAGAAAATGCAGAGGAAGGATGAATGGAACCGGAAGCTGGAAAAAACAGGATACGAAACGGTATCTGTCCAGGTGTTTCAGAAGATGTCGGATACCCAGACGCCACAGGGCATATTGACGGTGATTAAGCGCCCGGAATATAAGCTGGAGGAACTGCTGAAAGCGGAAAATCCTCTGTTGGTGCTTCTGGAGGATTTGCAGGATCCGGGCAATCTGGGAACCATTGTGCGTACCGGAGAGGGGGCGGGTGTGACGGCAGTCATCATGTCAAAAAACACAGTGGATATTTTTAATCCCAAGACCATCAGGGCTACTATGGGTTCCGTTTACCGGGTGCCGTTTTTGTATGTGGAGTCCATGAAGGATACTATAATAAGTTTACATAAAGTTGGCATAAAAACTTATGCCGCGGACCTGCGGGGTGAGATTTATTATGACAGCTTTTCGTTCAAAGAGTCAACTGCATTCCTGATTGGCAATGAAGGAAACGGACTGAAGAAGGAGACTGCAGATATGGCATCCGCTTGCTTGAAGATACCTATGGAAGGTCAGGTGGAATCCTTGAATGCGGCCATTGCCACATCCCTGCTGATGTATGAGGCCCACAGGCAGAGGGGATAGCGGCAGAGTCAGGGGCAGAAATAACGCGGAGGGGGCTGTCTGCCATAAATTGGTAATGCAACACCGTACGCATATTAATAGAGAGAAAAAAGTGGTTTACATAACGGAGGATTGTTTTTATGAAGATTGGTTTTATTGGTTTGGGCAATATGGCAACAGCTATGATTGGCGGTATTCTGAAAAAGGGATTGGCTGCTCCCGCAGATATCTGTGGTTCGGATAAGATGTCAGCAGCATGTGAGAAAGCGGAAAAGGCATATGGAATAGTGACTTACACAAGTAATGCAGAGGTAGCTTCCAAGTCCGATATTCTGATACTGGCTGTAAAGCCTATTTTTTTCCCGGAGGTCATGAAAGAGATTAAGGATGCTGTGAAAGGGGAGACGGTCCTTGTCAGTATTGCTGCCGGCAAGACGCTGTCTTATATAGAAGAGGGTCTTGGAAACA
>JAZNXM010000125.1:0-2640 GCA_045593865.1 Acetatifactor sp.
ACCGGCCGTCACATGATCCAAGACTGCATTGCCCACCATATTTCCAAGCCATGCGGCAATCATTCCTGCCGGAGAACCGAGCCCTGCCTCTGCCATCAAATGAGTACCGGGATTGGCAAGCCAACCGGGTATATTTCTTCCAGATTCTGTCCAGCCGCCGTCATCCGCCTGCACGACCATAGTTTTCACATACACACATCCCAGACAAAACAGGAAAGCTGCAACAGCCTGCTGTGCTTTGTTCATACTGATTTTGCCGCCCAGACCAAAAAATACAAGCAATATGCCAAGAGGCAAAAAGCACAGCAATCTGGATGTCATACTGTAATCTGTGGTATGCCACAAAACCACGCAGAGAATAAAGGATACTAACATACCTAATCCCAGACCAAAGATCCATACTGCCACATCTGCACCGGTAGTCAGTTCTTTGGGTTTCTTACTTTTTACATTTTTAGCACCCTGATAAATAAACAACAAATAAACAATAGAGCTTTCACCGCCCTGTCCGAAGCTTAAAAACAACCAAAGCGCCAGCGTAATCAAGGTAAAGGGACTCTTTAACACAAAACCTGCCAGAATTCCCAGACCGGTGGCAAGCAGGATTCTTTTCGCAAAGGGAACCGTAACAGAAACCCAACATTTCTTCAGTTTCCCCGGCACACGCAGCAGATCCTTTATGGGCATCAGGATGCCTTTTGTACGAATCCGCCTCCAAATATTTCCCAAAAGCCAGAACAAAGCTCCGTAAAAGGTCAGATTATAAAACCATGTGGTCATGGAACCTCCTGGAATCCAGTCAAAGCCCTTGGCACCGTTTTCGTATACCAATCCAGCAAACAGATAAGCTATGGTACTGGACCTGGAAAATCGTCCATTGCCGAAAAAGCAACTGTCATTGATAATTCCCAAAAAGACCAGATTAAACATCCAATAAAACAATCCGATGCCCAGTACCAAAAGAAGATTCTTGGGAAATCCCCTTTTGATACCCTGCCACATATTTTTGAAAAACCACCCGATATAACCCAATCGTCCTTTCGGGAAATTCGGATCCTGATGCAACTGTTCATATGTAATATATCTCGTTACTGTAACATTTCCGGCTCTTTTTGATGAGTCGGCCTTCTTTGTGCCCATCTACTCAACCTCCAAAATAACTCTCCAAATCAGGTAATTCCTTGGTGTGATCAATGGTAACCACACCGTCATAGTAGGATACGCTCAAATAAGTCTTTCCGTCATATCCCCACCATGCGTCCATGCTGAGCATGTCTGCTTCCGTCATGCCAAAATCATAAAAATCCTGATATTCAAAACCATCTTTCTTCAGGTCTTCAATCCACTGATGCATGGTCTCCTTGCTGGTACTGGAAATTTCTGTACGGTAAGATGCCAACGCTGTTGCAGTCCCGTCCGGATAAGGACGTAAGGTTTTAGGCCATCCATCATTCAAAGCTTCGGCATCTTTGTTGGCTTCTATCGCTCCATCCACCAATCCACTAAGCCCACTGGTATCCCCTCCAGTCGCACCTTCCAAACCTTCCAGCATCTGCCCAAGTTCTTCCAATGCCTGAATATCCGAATTGGTTATGTTGCTGTTTCCTTCGCCGGATAAACCTCCAAGTATTGCCAGTAATCCACCTAATTCTGAAAGATCCGATGTGCCAGAGCTGTCTGAAGTGCCAGAACCTTCATTGGAATTACCACTGTTACTTCCGGTAGATTCATTCTGATTTGATGATTCACCACCATTGCTAGTCGCTCCCAGCAATCCGAGCAAACCGCTCGGATCATTCTCTTCCTCTTCTTTCCCAGATTCGCCAATACCAGATGTGATGGCACCTAAGCCAGAGGCTTCAATAGCCGTATTTACAATTCCTTTAAGCACAAAGCCCATAATCAGACTAATTACAAGACCTACCGCCATCATAATGAGGGAAGCACGTGCCAGGGATCTCTTGTTTACCTTACGACATCCACCACATGCCCAGATAATCGTCAGGATTATACCCACCACCGGTATGCACATAAGAAGCATAATACCAATGTATCCACCTGCAGTAATCGGTTCATATTTGCTTCCCTTGCTCGGTGCCACATCTGCACCATAGACCGGTGGCGATGTCTGCTGCCTCGGCATAACCGGCGGCGTTGCCTGAACAGGCTGCTGATAAGTAGGCTGCATAGGGGGCGGTGTTTGAACTGACTGCTGGTAGGTTGGCTGGTGAACAGTTTCTGTATATACAGGAGTTACTTCAGCAGGCTGTACATCTGTTACCAGTTCTGCCGCCATATTTTCCTGTGGTTCTGCCTGTACTGGCATACCGCATTCCGTACAAAATTTCTTATCATCAGAGAGGGTTGCTCCACATTCCGTACAAAACTTTGCCATAAAATCACTCCTTTCCAATAGGTTTATTTATTTCACACGCGTATAAGTTGCTCCGTCAAAGATCAAGGTATCGCCATCCAGCTTAATATCTTTCTTGTTTCCTCCTCCGCCACAAGCTGTCAACGCCAAAATCATTACCACTGTCAAAATCACTGCTAAAAATTTTTTTGCTCCTCATTCGCTCTTCCTCCAATCCTACTTTAATTGAAATTTTGCGAATCCTCTTGTGCTTGGTAGTATGCTTC
>JAZNXM010000126.1:0-2644 GCA_045593865.1 Acetatifactor sp.
TAAAAACTGCAAAAGATTGTCGTAATTGTCCATGGGCTCGCCGCTTCCCATAATTACCACATTGGAAACCCGCTCTCCTGTATAACGACTGATGGCATAAATCTGATCCAACATCTCAGATGGAGTCAGATTTCTCTCCAGCCCATCCAGTGTGGATGCGCAGAATCTGCAGCCCATGCGACAGCCCACCTGTGAAGAAATACAAACGGAATTCCCGTGCTTGTATTTCATCCATACACTTTCCACCACATTGCCGTCCTTTAACCCAAACAGAAACTTCCTGGTACCGTCCAGCTTGGACTCCTGCACCCTCAGAATCTCCAGTGAAGCATAGTCATACCTTTCCCGGCATTTGCTGCGGAATTCCTTAGAGAGATTCGTCATTTCCTCAAAATCCCTTGCCAGCTTCTGATGCATCCATTCATACATCTGCTTCGCACGGAAGGCTTTTTCCCCCGTGGCTACAAATTCTTCCTTGAGCTGGTCAAGAGTCAATGATTTGATGTCGATTTTATCGGTGGTATGTATGCTTTGGGGTATGTTATTGTTGTTGAGATTTGTATTATCCATGTTGTTCACTTTCTGTTTACCACTTTCAACACTTGGTTTTTACGTTTTGTAAGTAGTTCTACATAACAAAACCTTTTCTGCGCAGTCTTGCATAATAAAATCCATCCGCCTGTGCAAATCCCGGCAGGATCTGCTTCTCTTCTTCCAAGGTAAATGGATATGTTTCGCAAATATACTGTACCATCTCTTCATTTTCTTTTTTATCAATGGTACAGGTACTGTACATCAGTATTCCACCCTTTTTCACATACTGCCAACTGGCATCCACGATTGCTTTTTGTAGTTGCAGTAAGCTTTCTATACTTTCAGGTGTAACATTATACTTAATATCCCTTTTTTTGCCCATAACCCCAAGTCCGGAACAGGGTACATCCATGATCAGTACATCTGCATACTCTAATCTTTCGGGATCTGTAACGGTAGCATCCCATTCTTCTACCTGAACTTTGTTACCCAGTCCCATTCTCTCACAGTTTTCCCGAATCCGTTCCGTTTTGTTCTCGGAAACATCTCTGGAAAGCACCTGTTTAGCCCTGGCTGCGGCCAGCATGGTCTTGCCGCCGGGTGCCGCGCAGATATCCATACAAATATCTGTTTCTTTGATGCCTGCTGCCTCCATCATAAGCATGGAGCTTACATCCTGAACCGTAAAATCGCCTTCCTCAAAACCTTCCAAGGTCGTCAGTCCGTCTACCCCTTCCAGCGTATAAGCATATTCCAGATAGGGAGACTGCTTCACCACTGCACCTTTTGCTTCCCACACTGCAATGTATTGCGCCTTTTTTTCCTCGTTGCCCCTATCTTCAAAGCGGATGCTGACCGGATGTATCTCCAGCAAACCATCCAGGATTTTTACAGTTGCATCCCTGCCATAATCCTTCAGCCACATTTCCACGATCCATGCAGGCATAGAATATTTCACGGTCAAATATCCTACCGGGTCTTTCTTTTCATCCGGCATGGGAATATTTTCCTTGTTGGCGGCGAGCTTTCTGAGCACGCCATTGACAAAGCCTTTTAAATTGGTGAATTTGCGCTTTCCGGCCAATTTTACTGCCTCGTTGCAGGCAGCACTGTCCGGCACACTGTCCATATATAAAATCTGATACGTTCCCATTCTCATCAGGCAGCGGATCAGCGGTTTCATCTTATTTACTTTCACGGAAGAATACTGCTCGATACAATAATCCAGTTCAATCTTCCTCTCTATGCAGCCTTCTGTGAGACGCTTGATAAAACGCTTCTCCTGACTGTCCAGATAATCATACTTATCCAGCACAGCCTTTAAAAGCTGATGAGAGAACACTTTATTTCTTTCTATTTCAAGCAAAGTATCCAGAACAATCTCTCTGGTATTTTCTGCCATAGTAATCACTCATGCCTTTCTTTAATCATCCCGTCTTCTGCTGTTTCCACCAAACAGAAGTACCAGTCGCAACAGCTGCAAAATGGTAGATGCTGCCGCCGCAACATAGGTAAATGCTGCCGCATTCAATACCTTTCTACAGCCCTGATTTTCGGACGCAGTAAGAATTCCATATTGTTCCAGTTTTGCGACTGCTCTGTTAGAAGCATTAAATTCTACCGGCAAAGTCACCAGCTGAAACAACACAGACAGCGCAAAGGCCCAGATACCGATCTGAATCAAGGTCTGATTCCAGCTAAGCAGGACACCTATCAGAATAAAGGGCAACCCCAGCTTGCTTCCGATATTTACTACCGGTACCAGTGCCGAACGGAATTTCAAAGGCGCATAGCCCCTGGCATGCTGAATAGCATGGCCGCATTCATGAGCTGCCACCCCCACAGCCGTAATATTCGCGTAGTGATAATTATCATAGGAAAGTCTTACCGTATTCGTCCGGGGATCATAATGATCTCCCTGCCCTTTGTTCAGACACTCAATCTGCACATTATAAAGACCTTCATTGTTCAGTATCCTTCTGGCACAATCCGCACCGGTGATACCGGTTTGATTGGGCACCTGCTTATACCTGTTCATGGCACTGTTCACACGAGCACTAGCTGCCATGCAGATCAATGCACCAATAATAACCAGAAAATAGGTGGGGTC
>JAZNXM010000127.1:0-2828 GCA_045593865.1 Acetatifactor sp.
TCTCTTCAAAATTATTTGAAGTAAATGACCTTTACCTTACTGCTGCAGCCACTCCACAATCTCTTCAAAATGCATACCATGTGAAGCCTTCACAAGCACCGTCGTATCAACAAAATCTTGCGGCTTGTGTACTGCAAAAAATGCTGCCTTATCCGGATAATACTCCGGCATCGTGCACAGCTTCATTGCCCCTTGGTACATCTCCTTTGCCAAGGAACCAATGAAAATCATACCGTCCAACCTTGCCATTGCAGCATATTGCCCCACTTCCCGATGCAAAGCAAGTTCTTGTGTGCCCAGCTCGAACATATCGCCCAGAATCACACATTTGCGGCCATTTGCCATCATCAGCAAATCGATAGCACTGTTCATGGATACCGGATTTGCATTGTAGCAGTCGTCAATTACAGTCTTGTCGGTCAACTTCATAATGTTGCTGCGACCGCCAGTTGCCTTCACGGAAGCGATACCCGTTAAAATATCCTCGTTGCTCATACCAAGTATATGACCTACACATGCGGCGGCTAATGCATTGATTACCATATGCTGTCCTGGAAGAGGCACGAATGCATCTAAATCATCACCCATAAGACTCATCCTAAAGTCACTGCCGAAAAGGCCCTTACTCTGAATATCGGTAGCGAAAACATCTTTGGGAACTACTGCCTCTACCTGTTGTACAACATTACCATCTTTTAACACAGTATCATTCTCTTCTGCATCGTCCGGGTCCGCCACATCACACACCTGCAGACCGAAGAAGTACGGTTTCCTACCATTGACTTCCTGAACGGTGGCCAGTTTATCATCGTTACCATTCAAGACCACATAGCCATCCTCAGCCATAAAATCAAAAATCTCCGTCTTCGCCTTCAACACGCCGTCCCTGTCAATCAAGTTTTCCAAATGGCACAGTCCGATATTGGTAATCACACAGATATCCGGCTTCGCAATCTGACTCAGACAATGCATTTCACCAAAATCACTGATACCCATTTCTACAACAGCCGCCTGGTGCTCATCACGAATACTCAAAATCGTCAGAGGAAGCCCCACTTCGTTATTAAAATTGCCCTGTGTCTTTAATACATTGAATCTGGTACTGAGTCCGGCGGCAATCATTTCCTTGGTGCTGGTCTTCCCTACGCTGCCGGTAACACCAATCATGGGAATATTCAACTGTTCTCTATAAAATGCTGCCACTTTTTTCAGAGCAGCAAAGGTATTCTCCACTAAAATATAAGGAATATCCACCGTAGGAGCATCTTCACAAATCACAAGTACCGCACCTTTTTCAGCCACCTGGGGAATAAAGCTGTGACCATCCACACGCGTACCCTTGGTCGCAAAAAAGGCAAAACCAGGCTCCACCTTACGGGAATCCAACACTGCTCCGGTTATTTCATACTGTTCCCTGCCCTCTGCCCCACACAATGTCTCCTGTAAGCAAGCAGCTATATTCGTCAATGTCATATTACGCATGTATGTATAGCCCCTCTTTCATCATTCTCTTTTATGCTACTCTTTTATCATTCTCTTTTATACTCTTCTTTTATGCTCTTCCGCCTTGATTCTTATGCAAATCCCTTTTTCACACCGTATCATCAAGCGTTCCCTCGCACAATCCGATATTAGGCATCCATTGCAACTCCTATATCACAAGTGTCCCCTTACGCTTATTCCCTTAGTGAAAGCTCGATCAGCCACTCACACAAATCACCATAGGAAACGCCAAACGCCTGCGCCTCCTGTGGAAGCAAAGAAGTCGGTGTCATGCCCGGTAACGTATTTGCTTCCAAGCAATACATCTCACCGCTTTCAGCCAACATAAAGTCCATGCGCGCATAATTTTTCAGCCGGAGCGCCTTGAACACTTCCTCTGCATAATGCTGCATCTGTACAGTCAATTCTTCGCACAGCTCTGCCGGACAAGTCTCAACAGTGGAGCCTGCCTGATATTTGTTCTTGTAATCATAAAAACCGGATATGGGCGCTATCTCAATTACCGGCAGTGCTCTGCCGTCAATCACTCCCACGCTGAATTCTCTCCCCTTAATATACTGCTCGATAATGATCTCGTTATCATAGCGGAATGCTTCCGCCTTTGCCGCCTCGTAATCTTCTTGCTTTTCCACGATCACAGTACCTACACTGGAACCACCATTACAGCATTTTACCACTAATGGGAATGGCACACACCTAGGATCAACCTCTTTTCTCTTCAAATGAATCCCCGCCGGTGTAGGGATACCGTTCTGTCTGAAAAGCTCCTTGGCAATGGCTTTATCCATAGCGATTGCGCTGCTCAAATAGCAAGTTCCGGTATAACGGATCCCCATCAGGTCAAAGCATGCCTGAATCTTACCATTCTCGCCCTCTGCTCCATGCAATGCCATAAACACTACATCTGCCTGCTGGCAAAGAGCAATGACATTGGGACCAAAAAAGTTCCTTTTGAAATCCGGCCTCATGGCAAGAATCCGGGAAATATCCGGACTTTCCACGGAAACACCTTTCATATCTGCCGACCAATCCTTCTCCAACGCAAAAATATCCTCTCTGATATCCCCCGGATATCCTAAAAATACATCTACTAAAATTGCCTGATGACCTTTCTCCTTCAGTGCTTTATATATTTCTGTTCCCGAGGACAATGACACATCTCTTTCTGTGCTGATTCCCCCTGCCAATACTACAATCTTCATGATTACCTCTTTCCTGTTCGTTGTCGACCACTTGGATCTGTTCCATGTAAAACTTACTGTCCAAAACCTCCAGCGGAATTTCACTGCAGCGACCAACGGCGAAGTCCTATTTATATAGTATAT
>JAZNXM010000128.1:0-49596 GCA_045593865.1 Acetatifactor sp.
GGCACAGGCTTCACAGCGTCCGCCCTTAACATTAAAGCTGAATCTGCCCTTGCCGTAGCCTCTTGCTTTCGCATCCGCTGTAGATGCAAACAGGTCACGGATCATGTCAAATACACCGGTGTAGGTTGCCGGATTGGAACGGGGCGTTCTTCCGATTGGAGACTGGTCAATATCGATGACCTTATCCAGCTGCTCCAGCCCCAGAATATCCTTATGTTTTCCCGGAATCACTCTGGCACGGTTCAAATCCCTTGCCAAATGCTTGTAAAGAATTTCATTGACCAGAGAGCTCTTTCCCGAACCTGACACGCCTGTCACACAAGTCATGACTCCCAGCGGAAACTCCACATTTATATTCTTCAGGTTATTTTCTGCCGCACCGACTACCTTGATACTTCCTGTTGGGGTACGTCTCACAGAAGGTACCGGGATGGCAATCTCGCCACTTAAATATTTACCGGTAACAGAATCCTCCACCTGCATAATCTCTCGCGCAGTTCCTGTGGCAATGACCTCCCCTCCATGGGAACCTGCCCCCGGTCCAATATCTACAATGTAATCCGCTGCCAGCATGGTATCCTCATCATGCTCCACCACAATCAGAGTATTGCCCAAATCCCGCAAGTGTTTCAATGTTGCCAGCAGCTTATCATTATCCCTTTGATGCAGACCGATACTGGGCTCATCCAGAATATAACATACTCCCACCAGACCGGAACCGATCTGGGTGGCCAGACGGATCCGCTGGGCTTCTCCGCCGGAAAGAGACGCAGTACCTCTGGCAAGAGACAAATATTCCAGTCCTACGGAAACCAAAAATCCTACCCGCGCCTTGATTTCCTTTAAAATCTGCTTACCGATCAGTTCCTGCTGTTTTGTAAGCTGCATCTGCTGAAGGAATTCCTGCAGATCTCCGATCGACATGGACGTAATCTCATGAATATTTTTATCGCAGACGGTTACCGCCAGTGATTCCTGTTTCAGACGCATACCCCCACACAGCTTACAGGGTGTGATGCGCATAAAGCTCTCATACTCTGCCTTGGCACTTTCTGAGAAAGTCTCACGATAGCGACGCTCCACATTCCTTAACAAGCCATCAAAGGTGATAGGGTAAACACCCTTGCCCCGCTGACCTGCATAATGCACATCCACCGATACATCCGTACCATAAAGAAGAATCTTCTGAATGTCTTCCGGATACTGATCAAACGGTGTATCCAGATCAAAATGAAATTTCTTACAAAGTGCCTGCAATGTTGCATTGGTAAAGCTGCCCTTTTCATGACAGGACTGCCAGCCGTTTACCACGATTGCCTTTTGATTGATGCTTAAACGCTTATTCGGAATCATCAGATCCACGTCAAACTCCATCTTATATCCCAATCCCACACAATCCGGACAGGCGCCAAAAGGGTTGTTGAAGGAGAAGCTTCTGGGCTCCACCTCACTGATACTGACATTACAGTCCGGGCAGGAAAAGCTCTGGCTGAAGGTAAGAGGCTCGCCACCAATCACATCCACCTCCAGGATACCTTCTGAAAGCGCCAGTACATTTTCAATAGAGTCCGTCAGACGCTTCTGGATGCCATCTCTTACTATAATTCTATCCACCACAATCTCAATATTATGCTTAATATTTTTGTCCAGCTTGATCTCCTCGGACAGTTCATACAGATTGCCGTCCACACGCACACGCACATAACCGCTCCGCTTTGCCCGGTCAAATATCTTCACATGCTCACCCTTACGGCCTCTGACAACCGGTGCCAGCAACTGTAGTCTGGTGCCATCTCCCAGCTCCATAATCTGATCTACCATCTGATCCACGGTCTGCCTGGAAATCACTCTGCCGCAGTTAGGACAGTGGGGAATACCAATCCTGGCATACAATAATCGGAAGTAATCGTAAATCTCCGTCACGGTTCCTACAGTAGAACGGGGATTCCGGTTGGTAGACTTCTGATCAATCGAAATGGCCGGGGATAAACCTTCAATGCTCTCCACATTGGGCTTTTCCATCTGTCCCAGGAACATTCTCGCATAGGAGGATAATGACTCCATGTATCTTCTCTGACCTTCCGCATAAATAGTATCAAATGCCAGAGAGGATTTTCCGGAACCTGACATGCCCGTCAGAACTACCAGCTCGTTTCTGGGGATATCCACATTAATATTCTTTAAATTATGTTCACATGCCCCACGGATCTTAATAAATTCCTTTCGCGGGCGCATTTTTATTGCTTCTTCCATTCTATATACCATACAAGCAGCTGCTCGTCCTTTCTCTCATCCTATAATGCATCGCTTCTGATAACGGTGTTTTATCTTTATTCCCACAGCCTTGCATTTGGGCAGAAGTATAAAAACACCGCCGTAAAAAGCGACTTTATTACTCCTCCAACTCCTGCAGCTTCTTCTTCAGCTCTATCATCTTATCGCGTAAGGTTGCCGCCGATTCGAAATCCAGTTCCGCGGCCGCCTTCTTCATCTTCTTCTGCACATCGCCGATGCATTTCTCCAGCTCCTGACGATCCATGGATTCCGGATCCTTCTCGAACTTCAGCTCCTCTCTGTCGATTTCTCTGGAAATACTGATCAGATCCCTGACTGCCTTCTTAATGGTCTGAGGCGTGATACCGTGCTCCTCATTGTACTTCATCTGAATCTCACGACGCCGATTGGTTTCATCCAACGCTTCTCGCATAGAATCCGTAATCATATCCGCATACATGATGACATGTCCTTCCGCATTACGGGCAGCACGTCCGATCGTCTGAATCAGGGATGTGGCACTTCTCAAAAAGCCTTCCTTGTCCGCATCCAGAATAATGACCAGCGAAATCTCCGGAATATCCAGCCCTTCCCGCAGCAGGTTAATACCTACCAACACATCAAACACATCCAGCCTCATATCACGGATAATCTCTGCACGTTCCAACGTATCAATGTCCGAATGCAGATATCTGACACGGATGCCCACTTCTTTCATATAGTCCGTCAGATCTTCCGCCATCCGTTTGGTCAGTGTAGTAATCAGCACCTTATTTTTCTTCTGGATTTCCTTATTTACTTCTCCGATCAGGTCGTCAATCTGACCGTCCACCGAACGCACATCCACCCAAGGGTCTAAAAGCCCTGTGGGGCGGATAATCTGCTCCGTCCGTAGCAGCTCATGCTCTGCCTCATAAGTGGAAGGCGTCGCGGACACAAACATCACCTGGTCAATATGGGACTCAAACTCCTCGAAATTCAACGGTCTGTTATCCAGCGCCGAGGGCAGCCGGAAACCATAGTCCACCAAAGTCTCCTTGCGGGAACGGTCTCCCGCAAACATACCGCGAATCTGGGGAATGGTCATATGGGACTCGTCAATGATAATCAAATAATCATCCCCAAAATAATCCATCAGCGTCATAGGCGTCTGCCCTGGAGCCATGAAGTTCAGATGTCTGGAATAATTCTCAATACCGGAACAAAAACCGGTCTCCCTAAGCATCTCAATATCAAAATTGGTCCTCTCGGCAATCCGCTGGGCTTCAATCAGCTTATCCTCGCCCTTAAAATACTTGATACGCTCTGCCAATTCTATCTCAATATTATCGCAGGCTTTCTTAATTTTATCCGGGGACACTACATAGTGGGACGCCGGGAAAATCGCCACATGATTGAGAAGAGTGTGAACCTTTCCTGTGAGGGGTTCCACCTCAGCGATCCGGTCAATCTCATCCCCGAAAAACTCTACGCGAATCAGATGATCTCCTCCTTGGGCAGGATAAATCTCGATTACATCCCCCCGAACCCTGAAGCAGCCTCGCTGCATATCCATATCATTGCGGTCATACTGGATATCCACCAGCTCCCGCAGTACCTGGTCACGGTCTTTGATCATGCCGGGACGCAAAGAGACTATCATTTCCTGATAATCATTGGGACTTCCCAAACCATAGATGCAGGATACACTTGCTACTACGATAACATCCTTGCGCTCTGCCAAGGATGCGGTGGCTGATAATCTGAGTTTGTCAATTTCGTCATTGATGGAGGAATCTTTGGCTATATAGGTATCCGAAGAGGGCACATAGGCCTCCGGTTGGTAATAGTCGTAGTAGGATACAAAGTACTCCACTGCATTCTCCGGGAAGAATTCTTTAAACTCACCATACAACTGAGCTGCCAGGGTCTTGTTGTGAGCGATTATAAGTGTTGGTTTCTGTAATTGTTCTATGACATTGGCCATAGTAAAAGTCTTACCGGAACCGGTAACCCCCAGCAAGGTCTGGCATTGATTGCCTTCTTTGAACCCATCCACCAGTGCTTTTATGGCCTGTGGCTGGTCGCCGGTGGGTTTATATTCGGAATGCAACTTGAATTCCATAAGCACATTTTCCTTTCTTCACACAATTGCTGCCATTTCCCGCAACACTTCCTCAAAATAGTATTCCCCCGATGTATCAATTTACTTTCACATTTGTCAGTCACTACATTCTACATTACACCGGCATGATCACTAGCATGATTATAGCAGAATATAAAAAGAAAGTACAGAGCAAATCGAACTTTTGTTCTGCACTTTCTTTTATAAATTTTTACTCATTACTTCTCCCAATTGCTCTTTACCGAATTGGCATACTCCGAAGGAGTCATGCCCGATATCCTGCGAAAAGCCGTGGTAAAATACTGGGGAGAGTTAAAGCCCAGACCCGCAGCAATCTCCGTAAAATTAAGCTCGTGTTCCCTTATCATTTGCTTGGCCGCATCAATTTTCAGCCGCAGAAAATGCTCCATAATTCCACAGTTCATATTGTTGTGAAACAGGCGTTTGATAACAGAAGCCGATATATTGAATTCCTTTTGAATATCCTCAAATCGAAGATGCTTTTCCACATTGTTCTCCAGATAATTGCAGATATTGAGAAAAAGAGGATCACTGTTGGGATTTTGGGCAGGAACCGCCTGTCTGTTTCTGCGTATCAGACGGATGAACAGCTGCTCCATATAAAGCTGTATCATTTGTTCACAGCCAAACTCCCCGGCATCCGCCTTCTTCAGTACACTTATGTACGGAGTGCCCAGAGGCATGGAGAAAGCTTCCATCGCTTCGCCGATGATGTTTCCCATCAGGCGACGTTCTTCACCGGTACAATGGATGACAATTCCTGCGATCGACATAAGTTCCGGGCAGGCACAGTCAAAGGAAAGAATCACGGCATTCGCCGCACGCATACCGTCACAGCGGATTTTATGAAATTCATTTGGTTTATGAATATACATCTGGCCTGCTTCAAGGGTCAGCTCTGTGGCACCTGCTGTTATTACCACACTTTTTTTGTCGGCATACACAATCTCCCAAAAGTCATGACATTCCCCGGAATAGGAAAAATCCTTTGTATATTCATAATAATGAATTGTATAAATCCCTTCGACGACAAGAGACTTATTCAGTTCTGTTCTTATGTACTCCATGAAATTTTCTCCTTTGCCATCATCAGCTTCCCGGTTTTGGGTAATTACGCCTCTGCTTCCATCTCTTCTACTAATCTCATACCGGCCGTATCCGTAACCGGCAGAGAGAACACGATGGATCTTGCTTTGGATTCCAGACCCGCCTGTTCCATAATCGCACGCATAATATCATTCTTCTGATTTTTACGCACAACGATGAATACAATCTCTTTCTCCGGCACCAGGCTCACACCCATGAACTTCTCGGCCTTCTCTGTTCCGGTACCCTTGGCATGAATCACCGTTCCGCCGGCCGCATGCACACTTCTTGCGGCATCCATGATCATCTCCGTATATCCCTGATTTGCAATGACTACTAATAATTCATACTTTGTATCTTTCAATGCCGATTCCTCTCCTTTTACATATTCCTGTCCGCTGGTCAGATAATTTAAAGCCTTCTTGCCTCCGATACTGCTGAGCGGTATTGCAAATGCAATACCGATTCCCGGCACATCTATTTGAAGTTTACGCCGAAGCCCTGCTTTCAGTTCTCTCCACTTTTCTCCTGTTACCACATGAAAAAGAACGCTTTTCTCCGAACCCTCCAGTCCGAAATAATCCAGAATTTCGCTGGCAGCCGTTCCTCTGCCCACGGTAATCGTCGAAATATCCACTCCATTTTCCCGATAAAACGCTGTAAACTTTTTCGTCAGATTACGATCCGTAATCGTTACCATCATATATAATTCGCTCATCTATCCTCTCATTCCGGGGCTTGGGCAAATCCTTTAAAGTCTGCCTTGCACCTCAATATTATCGTTTCTTTCCATGGGGACCGGCGACAGCTCCGCCGCGCCTGAGATACCTTCCTCTTACAGCTCGATAATTGCATCCTCATCCAGGGCAGCAAAGGCATATTCCACTTCTGTCTTCTTGCCGAAACGTTGCTTGAGCTGGTATACCATACCCAGCACCTGAATGGTAATTAATGGTGTCATGGCCACCATGGCCACCACGCCAAATGCATCCGCAACCAGATTACCTCCGACAGCAATGCAGGCCCCCTGTGCCAGCGGCAGCAGGAAGGTTGCTGTCATAGGTCCGGAAGCAACTCCGCCGGAGTCGAAGGCGATCGCGGTAAAAATCTTGGGTACGAAGAAGGATAAACCGATGGCAATCGCATATCCTGGGATTAAGAACCACACAATCGGAATTCCTGTCAGCACACGGACCATAGCCAAAGCTACAGATACCGCAACGCCCACGGATAAACTCACACCCATAGCTCCCGCAGATATCGCTCCGTCCGTAATCTCCTCTACCTGATGGTTCAGAACATAAACCGCCGGCTCTGCTTTTACAATGAAGAAGCCGATAACCGCCCCGATGGGAACCAGAAGCAATCGGAATTCATTGGAAGCAAGTACTCTGCCCAGGTAATTGCCTGCCGGCATAAAGCCTACATTGGCACCTGTCAGGAACAGTACCAGTCCCACATATGTATACACCAGACCGATCAGAATCTTACCCAAAGCTCTTCCTGACAGATGCAGGGCAAAAATCTGAAACAATCCAAAAAACAAAATAATCGGCAGCAGGGAAACGGCAATTTCCTTCATGTATTCCGGAAGTTCATGTGCAAACATGGTGCACAGCTCTACCGAATCCTCTACCTGGGGAATTTGCGCCACACGGAAGCTGCTTTCAGTAGGTCTGTAAATCATACCCAGTATCAGCACTGCCAGAATCGGTCCGATAGAACACAATGCTACAAGACCAAAGCTGTCATCTGCTGCATGCTTATCACTTCGGATAGCAGAAATACCTACACCAAGTGCCATTATAAAGGGTACTGTCATAGGACCTGTGGTCACGCCGCCGGAATCAAAAGCCACTGCCCTGAAATCAGCCGGCACAAAAAACATCAGTGTAAATACAATCACATAAAACACTACCAATAGATTCCTCAGAGCAATTCCAAACAGCATACGGAGCATGGAAATTACCAGAAACGCTCCCACACCAATGGCAACTGCCAGAATCAGTGTCATATTGGGCACGGAAGGAACCTGACTGGCCAAAACCTGCAGATCCGGTTCGGATATGGTTATGATCAAACCCAGCACAAAGGACAATGTCACGATGAGCCAGACCTTTTTGGACCGAGTCATCTTGGCACCCACTTTTTCACCCATAGGCGTCATGGACATCTCTGCCCCCAATGTAAAGAACATCATGCCAACCATAACCAGCAGTGCTCCTAACAAAAAACATAGCAGGATACTTGGTGTAATAGGCGCTATCGTAAAGCTTAACAACAGCACAATCGCTATAACAGGAAGCACCGCCTTTAGTGCTTCTTCAAACTTATCCTTTAATTTACGGTTCCACAATCTCAAACAATCACCTCTGAATATTTTTATTTTATATTCATGCCGAACCTTTCACTGCCGACATACTTTACCTATTTCGTTTATCATATCATAGCCGCATGAACAGAGTCCAGTAAAATTTTTATGAAAGTCAGCTGAAAGTCATACCCTGCTTCCATACCTATATCAGACATTTCCCAAATCGTCCGTGATATAATCAATTGACCAAATGAAACGACCTAGCTGTGTTCTTTCCCTTAATTCCAAAACAGCTCCCGGCCACAAGCCGGAAGCTGCAGGTTCACACCATATCTTTTACTTACTTTCTTACCAAATGTCTTGGCAGACCATCTACATACATAGGAACAAGTTCGCCCATGATCAAAGGACGAGCATATTTCTCGTAACCTTCGTTCAGATGGCAACCATCTTCCGTGATCCATTCAGCCGGAACCGGTCTCTCAACATTAGCGATTGCATGAATATCGTAAGCACTGGTACCACACTGATAAGGATCCTCGCCGTTACGGTCCAGCGTGATCATCATACCAGTCTTGCCGGCTTGGGCTGCAAGAACGGCATCGTGACCTACCTGGAATGCTTCATTGATATCGGTCAGGGAAGCCAGATGCGTAGCGGCTCTCTGTAAAGTAGAGAATTCAATGGCACGGGTCTTTAAACCGGTTTCCGCTGCCACCAGGTTGGCAAGGTAAGCTGCTGTACCGGAAAGCTGCTTGTGCCCAAACGCGTCAACTGCCTTGTCACCGCTTGCCAGTTCACATACGAAGCGGCCATCTGCAAGATGAACACCTTCCGAAACGGCAATAACTACGGAGGACTTGGTTGCTGCCAATTCTTTCACTTTTGCCATGAATGCGTCGATATCGAAATCCTTTTCCGGTAAGTAGATAGCGTCACAACCTTCACAGTCATCTCCCTTAGCAAGCGCTGCCGCCGCAGTCAACCAGCCTGCATGACGCCCCATGATCTCAACGATACAGATCGTAGGCTTCTTAGCACCGAAGGATGCGTTGTCACGGATGATTTCCTTGATAGAAGCTGCGATATACTTAGCTGCTGAGCCATAGCCGGGGCAATGATCCGTAATAGGCAGATCGTTGTCGATGGTCTTAGGAACGCCCATGAATCTCTGTGGCTTGTTGTGAGCTGCAGCATAATCAGACAGCATCTTTACCGTATCCATAGAGTCATTACCACCTGCGTAGAACAGGCACTCGATATCATGTTTTTCCATGATTTCGAATACTTTTTCATATACATCTTCATGTCCTTCGATCTTAGGCATTTTAAAACGGCAAGAACCTAAGAATGCAGACGGAGTTCTCTTTAATAATTCGATACCGGTAGGATCATCCAGATACTCGCCAAGATCGATCATCTTGTCCTCTAAGAATCCTTCAATACCATGTACCATACCATAAACCTTATTAACACCAAGCTTCTTTGCAGCTGCGAAAACGCCTGCCACAGAAGAGTTGATAACGGCGGTAGGACCGCCGGACTGTCCAACTACAATGTTGCCTTTCATTTTTAAATCTCCTTTATCTACAATTGTTAATATTTTAACTTTTGAGTCTGCTCACATTCTGAAAACAAGCCCAATTAAATGTAGTATAACAGATTCCCTATTTTATGGCAAGTCTTATCCGCAAAAAGCTGTGCAGGTATTTTCGTACGTTTTGCAGCAAATCAGGAAACAAAATCAGGAAACATCAACAATATGTATATTTTTTCCCTTATATTCCTATATTTTTTTCAAGATTTTTGATTTACAAGCGGAGATTTTCTTGCTATACTACTTCCGTAAGATTTGTTCAAAACATGCAGCCTTGTGGCTTTTGTGCCACAAACTGTCAAACTTATAATGAGGAGTGTGTATAAATATGAGTCGTATGGTTGGTACCGTATCCAGAGGTCTTCGTGCCCCTATTATCAGAAGTGGTGACGACATTGTTGAAATTGTGACAAATTCCGTTCTGGAAGCCTCAGCAGAGGATGGTTTTGAAATTTGTGACCGTGACGTTGTTGCCATGACCGAAGCTATTGTAGCTCGTGCCCAGGGTAATTATGCCTCCGTAGATAATATTGCTGATGATGTTCGTGCAAAACTTGGTGGCGAGACCATTGGTGTCATCTTCCCTATCCTGAGCCGCAATCGTTTTGCTATCTGTCTTCGTGGTTTTGCAAAAGGAGCCAAGAAGATTGTTCTTATGTTATCCTACCCTTCCGACGAAGTAGGCAATCACCTGATCAGTCTGGACGCTATGGATGAAAAGGGCGTTGATCCTTACAAGGATGTTCTTACTCTCGAGAAATATCGTGAATTATTCGGATATGAAAAACACAGATTTACCGGTATTGATTATGTTGCGTACTATGAAACTCTGATTCGCGAATGTGGTGCGGATGTGGAAATCATCTTTGCCAACGACCCTCGCGCAATCTTAAATTACACAAAGAACGTACTGTGCTGTGACATTCACACCCGTGCACGTACCAAGCGCTTATTAAAAGCCGCAGGTGCACAGAAGGTTTACGGCATGGATGAAATCATGAATGCCCCTGTCAACGGAAGCGGCTGCAACGAAAACTACGGCCTTCTGGGCTCCAACAAGGCAACGGAAGAAACCGTCAAGCTGTTTCCTCGTAACTGCCAGCCTATCGTAGATGCCATTCAGAAGAAATTGCTGGCTGCTACCGGCAAGCATGTGGAAGTTATGGTCTATGGTGACGGTGCATTTAAGGATCCTATCGGAAAAATCTGGGAACTGGCTGACCCGGTTGTATCTCCTGCATACACCTCCGGTCTGGAAGGAACCCCTAACGAACTGAAGCTGAAATATCTTGCTGACAATGACTTTGCAGAGCTTTCCGGTGAAGCATTAAAGAAAGCTATCAAGGAAAAGATTCAGGAAAAGGATGATGACTTATATGGTCAGATGGCATCCGAGGGTACTACACCTCGCCGTCTTACCGACTTGATCGGTTCTTTATGCGACCTGACTTCCGGTTCCGGCGATAAGGGTACACCTATCGTTTATATTCAGGGGTATTTTGATAACTATACTACTGAGTAATCCGGAAAGAAAAAGTGCCTTAAGCAAAGAAAGTCCCCTGTCCTCGCGTTGAGGGCAGGGGTTTTCCTCTTTATAACTATTCTAAAATGCAGAACTTTTCTATTCTTCATCCTTGCCTGTTTTTGCGTTCCTATTGTGCCGCGATCAGATCTGCCAACACTTCTTTTGCATATTCCAGCTGATTATCATAGCCTTCGTTATAATAAGCTTCCCCATCAAACTTACATTCCAGATCCGGCTCAATACCCACTCCATGGATATCTCTTCCCTTGGGAGTATAATAGCTGCTGACCGTAATCTTCACTGCCGATTCATCCGAAAGCGAAACCAGCTGCTGCACGATACCTTTTCCAAAAGTAGTCGTTCCTACCAGGGTACCGATACCATAATCCTGAATAGAACCTGCTAATATCTCGGAAGCACTTGCAGAGTTGCCGTCAATCAATACCACCAACGGATACGCAAACTCTCTCTTGCCATCGCAGCTGTACTCATCTCTGTTTCCATATTTATCTTCGGTGTAAACGATCAGTCCTTTCGGCAGAAGCATCTTGGCAATATTTACAACTGTATTCAGATTGCCGCCCGGGTTGGCTCTTAAATCGATGATCAGACCTTGCATGTCGGAGCCCTTTGCCGTCGCCAGTGCGTCTGCAAATTGATCCTCTGTAACATCATCAAACTCAAGAATCTGAATGTAAGCCATGCAATCATCAAACATTTCATACTCCACGGTAGGGGTTTCCACCTTTTTGCGCACTACATCCACCGACAGATAATCCGGTTCCCCTTCTCTGATGATGGTCAGATTTACTGTGGTACCTTCCTTCCCTTTGATCAGGGCCGTTACTGCGCTCAGATCCATGCCGTAAACTTCCTGACCATCTACTTTATATATGATATCATCCGGTCTAAGATCTGCTGCCTCCGCAGGCGTTCCCGGTATCGCCGACGAAATTTTGGGCAGACCGGAAACCGTATCCAATGCCACATAAGCGCCGATTCCATAGTAAATACCCTTGGTCTGCTCCATCAGATCCTGCAGCTCACTTGCAGAATAATAGGTGGAATAGGGATCGCCTATGGCATTCATCATCCCTTTGTAAACACCGTCTATCAGCGCCTGTTCGTCCACATCGTCCTTATAATAATATAAATCTATGATCTGCTCGATTGTCTGCATCTTCAGCTGCATATTGGCATCTACCATAGTATCGTCAGCATCTGCTCCTGACCGCAGCTGTGCACAACGAACTGCTGAAAGCACCACACATACCACCACTACTACTATGAGAGCAGCAAATATACCTAACAGCACTCCCAGCCCGAAGCCGCCTTGTTTCTTCTGTACCACCGGTTGATTTCCCGAGTTGTCCCTATTTTCCCAAGTTTCCATTTTGTCTGCTTCCTTTATATACGATTCATTGTTTTCACTTATTTACCTGGAAATATACTCCCACGGAGACACATACGCCCCATCCTTGCGGACGGTAAAATGCAGATGATTTCCGGTGGATCTACCAGTAGTTCCCACTTCTGCGATCTTCTCACCTCTGACTACGATCTCATCCGTTTTTGTCGTCAGCTTGGAGGCATGCATATAAATAGTATACAATCCGCCCCCATGATTTATCATCACATAATTGCCCATAGTGGCACTGTAAGTAGCCGCAACCACCACTCCATCATATGCTGCATAGATATTCGTTCCCTTAGGTGCGGCTAAATCCACCCCGTTGTGAAACTTATTCACATGCAGCGTCGGATGAATTCTCCAGCCATAATCACTGGATACTCGTGTATAGGATTCTATCGGGAAAACAAATGCACCGCCGTCATATTCCAGCACCACACCGTTCTCTTCCAGAATTTTCTTCCGCTCTGCAATCACAGCCGCTTCCAGCTGTGTAATGATTTCGGTCTGTTCTTTCAGTTCCGCTTCGTATTCCTTGAGGGCCTTCGCTTGGGTATTAATATTGTTTTCATAACGTTTTATTTCAGCCGCCTTCTCTTCAATCAGAGTCTCCAGCGCCTGCTGTTGGGTTTCCACGCCGGCCTTGGTCTCATCCAGAAGTGCTTTCTCCACATTGAGCTGTTCCTTGCACAATTCTATATATTCCCTGTTTGCCACAAAAGCATCCAGCATTTCCCTGTCGTAGCGGGCCACGGCATTCACATAGGTCAGCTTATTCAGAAAATCCCCAAAGCTTTCCGCTGACAGCAGAAGCTTTATGTAGTGGCTACTTCCCTTTTCGTATATTAATTGTATGTGGGTTCCCATGGAATCATGCTGGGATGCTTCCTGTGCCAGTGCCTCCTCCAGCTGCACTTGCGCCTCTGCTATCCTGGCCTCTTTTTCCGTAATCTGGCTGCTCAGTTCCGCAATTTCCGCTTCTATCTCTGCCAGATTCCCATCCAGCTTGGTTACATAATTATTCAGATTTGACTTTTCCTTCTCCAGCTGCTTTACTAATTTCTGCACATTGGAAAGAGATTTTTTCAGTGCATCCCTCTCCTTCTGGGCATTGGAAATCTGATTCTGCATACTCTGAATGGTATTGGAAGTAATCCCCGACAGACTGCCGGCTTCCGTGCCCAGAGGCTGCAAAACCGTCAGGCTCATGCTCAAAACCAGATATGCAATTATTTTTGTAACATTCTTTTTTATCATTCCTTTGTTTACTTACCTTTCTGGCTTATCAACCGCAAATACCACATAGGTGATCCTTTAAAGTCCCGGAAGCATATGCCTTATGTCTCGTCAAATGCAACGCCGTAAAACAGCCGACAAAAATGTTTGTCTTTGGCGGACATCTGTGTCCGTACAAAGACAAACTTTTTGGGGAGATGTTTTAGTCCGGTGTATAAGTGATATAGCAGGCTGGGAATTCCGGACATTTCATCATACCCCAAAGCCCCTGCGTCATTCTTTCCCTTTTATACATGCAAATGCTTTCTGACGGTAGTGTAACTTCCCACAAAACCAATGCCCATACCCACAAGCAGGCACACCGGCGTCAGGACTTGAAAAATCTGGTGAACAGTCATAAAGTCCAGCCATCTGGTCAATACCGCAAACTTCTCCATCACATAACCGATCAGTTTGTCATATGCCTCGTAAATAATGATAAGCGGAATCGCCGCTCCTACCAGGCCAATAATAATTCCTTCGATAATAAATGGTGCTCTTACAAAGAAATCCGTTGCGCCCACATACTTCATGACGTTAATTTCTTCTTTTCTGATAGAGATACCGATGGTTACCGTATTGCCAATCAAAAATACAGATACCCCCAACAAAATGGCAATGATACCGATTGACACATAGCTGATCAGCAAATTGACACCGGTTAATGTATCTGCAGTCAGCACGTCATGATTAATATCTCTGACGCCTTCAATGGACTCAATATAGGTAACCAGATCCGCCTGTTTTTCCACATCACCTAAGAACACTTCATAATTGGCACATTTCGCCAGGGGATTATCGGGATAACCTGCCAGAAATTCTTCTGCCCTGTCCCCAAAGTAATCATGCTGGAAATCTGCCCATGCTTCTTCTGCCGAAATAAAACGAACCCCTGCCACCTCATCTCTCGCCTTGATCAAATTGCCGATGGCATGCATCTCATCCTCTGACAGCCCTTCCTCAAAAAACACGGTAATGGAAACGGATTCCTGTACACTGTCCAGAATATGCTGGAAGTTCGCTACAATGGAGTAAAAAACACTGAACAAAAACAGACACGCTGCAATGGTGGCAACGGAAGCAAGGGAATACCATTTGTTTCTGAACAGATTGACAAACCCTTGTCTCAACGTATAAAGAAACGTACTAATCTTCATCGATATACCTTCCCTCCTGTTCGTCACTGACAATAATACCTTTTTTCATGGTAACCACTCTCTTATGCATGGAGTTTACAATCTCTCGGCTGTGAGTAACCACCACAACGGTAGTGCCCGCATCATTGATCGCCTCCAGAAGCTTCATGATCTCCCATGAATTCTTTGGATCCAGATTGCCGGTAGGCTCATCCGCAAGCAAAATAGAAGGTTCATTGATGAGCGCACGCGCCAACGCTACCCTCTGCTGTTCTCCGCCGGATAACTGGGTTGTTTTTGCCTTATATTTTCCGGCAAGACCTACCGTTGCGAGAATGGTTGGCACATTTCTGCGGATTTCTCTCGCAGATTTTTCAATGATTCTCTGGGCAAAAGCCACGTTATCATACACATTCCTGTCATTCAGCAATCGGAAATCCTGGAATACCACACCGATATTACGCCTGTATTTGGGAATCTGCCTGTGCTTGAGCTTGGCCAGATCCTTGCCTGCCACATAAACATTGCCGCTGGTAGCGGTCAACTCACGCAGCAACAACTTAATCAAAGTGGACTTCCCTGAGCCGCTGTCTCCCACGATAAATACAAATTCACCTTTATTAATATTCAAACTGATTCCATTGATCGCAGGGGAACCGGTTGAAAAAGACTTGCTTACATTATCCAAACAGATAAGGCCATGCTCTTCCACAAACTCATCTTCCTGTCTCTTGATAAAATCTTTTCGCGCCATGTACTTCTCCTATTACTAATACTCCAAACTTTCCATATACTTCATATACTGTACTACCATCAATGCAATTTTAAAGGTAATCGCATCTTCAAACACTCTCAAATCCAATCCTGTGCTCTTCTGTAATTTATCCAGACGGTAAACCAGAGTGTTTCTGTGAATAAAGAGCTGTCTGGAGGTCTCAGACACATTCAGACTGTTCTCAAAGAATTTATAAATAGTGGTAAGAGTCTCTTCGTCAAAATCATCCGGGCTCTTTCCATCGAAAATTTCACGAATAAACATTTTACATAAAGGTATGGGCAGCTGATAGATCAGACGTCCGATACCAAGCTCGCTGTAAGCAATGATATCTCTTTCATCAAAGAAAATCTTTCCTACATCCAACGCCATCTTGGCTTCCTTGTAGGAACGGATTACTTCTTTAATCTCACGCACCACAGTGCCATATGAAATACGCACTTTTTTCAGACCTTCCCTCTGCAAGTAAGCGTTCAGGCTCCTGGCACTCCTTTCAATTTCCTTTCTGTTATCGGCATCCGCCAGCTCCTTTACAACGATCACATTGTTCTCATCTACGGCAGTGACAAAATCCTTGCTATTCGTGCCGAAGAAACTCCGGGTTACCTCAAGAGCATTGCCATCCTTGGCATTCTCGGATTCTATGATCATAACCACTCGATCTGCATCTGTCGGAATATGTAGTTTCTTGGATCGGCTGTAAATATCGATCAGTAGTAAATTATCCAATAACAGATTCTTGATAAAATTATCCTTATCAAATCTTTCCTTATAGGCAACCAGCAGATTCTGAAGCTGGAAAGCCACCATCTTACCGATGGTATAGGCATCCTCTCCAGTGCCGAAAACCACCAGAATATACTCCAGCTGCAATTCATCATAAACTTTAAAAAACTGATATCCCTGAATTTCCTGTGAATCCGCCGGCGACTTGGCAAACTCTCCCGCTGCTTTCGAACACTGATGCATGTCCACGGTGCAGGCAACGATTTTGCCATCCACATCCATGACACACATCTCAACACGTGCAATTCCCTTAATGCCTTCTATAGTGTTCTGTAAGATCTGATTGGATATCATTTGTATACGCTCCTTTTATATAAACCATTTACTATAAATTTACAAAAAACCAACGTAAAAAGCAATAGTTTTTTATGCATTTTCACACAAAAACCATTATTTCCTGCGTATTACTTTTTCCCCAATCTCAATCTTACCTGCTTTCAGCAGATTTCCTACCGCGCGTTTGAACTCATTCTTGCTCATACCGGTCTCGCGCTTGATGATTTCAGGAGAAACCTTATCATGAAAGGGTAGGACACCGTCATAGCTGTCAATAATGGAGAGCACGATTTCCGCATCCTTTTCCATCTGCAGATACGCCTTCTCCCGGATGCTTAAAGTCAGCCGTCCGTCGGGCTTTACCTCCGAAACTCTTGCAGTGATATCCTCTCCCACACGCACCTGTCCGTACATTTCCTTCTTTGGAATCAGGGCAGAATAAAGATTGTCCACCGCCACAAATGCGCCGAATTCCTCGCTGACTGTATAAACTCTGCCGATTACCTGATCATCCTTCTTATAGGGGCTGTCTGCGCGCAGGTTCCGGTACACATTCATGGTGGCACAGAGTCTGCCGCTCTTATCGATGTACAATGATACCAGTACCTTGTCCCCCTGACGCACTTTGAAAAGCTGCTGCTTATAAGGAAGCATCAGATCCTTTTCCAGCCCCCAGTCCAGAAAAGCGCCAAATTTGGTTACCTGCGAAACGGTCAGTTCCGCAACCTGTCCCATTACCAGCTTTGGAGTGGCAGTCGTTGCAATCATTCTGTCCTGGGAATCCCGGTAAACAAAGACCTCTATTTCATCACCAATCTCCATTCCTGCCGGCACCTGCTTTGCAGGAAGCAGGATGCGATCAAGGGCATCCCCTTTAGAAACCGCCAGATACACACCGAACTCTACTTTCTTTACAATGGTTAATGTTTGTTTTTCACCTAATTTGATCATATCTCCTCTTTCCTGCATTTGGCAGGCCCCCCTGCGAAACTGCACCAATCAGTAGCCGGAAGGTTTCCTTCCGGCCTTTCTTATTCCGCCGCTTCAGCGGCCTGTAAACTCACCATTCATATAAACCCCGCCGCTCTCATCCCTCAGCGACACCACTACTCTGCCTTCCTCTTTTACCACATAAGGCACCATCACATCATGCAGATGCGCCTGTTTCTTATATTCTGCGCGGATCTGATAAATATCGAAATCGTCCGGCAGATAATCGCTTGCAATACTAATGTACTGCCCGTTATTCACATGGTCATTGCTATCGAGATGCTGCTTTCTGACGATTACCGGTTCATATGCTTCTCCGTCACTTCCAAAGACGATCTTCCTGCCCGCATACTCCATATCCAGCCTCGGCTCCACCCGATACTTTTCCAGCTGTTCTGCCGTTGGCATGGCAGGCTTCATGGTGTCAAAATTCAACAGTGTCCAGAGAGAATTGGCCTCTGCCAGCATCTCCCCCTCCTTTGTCTTCATAAAGAAATTACGATAGCCCAGAAAGCCCTTAAAATCGTAAGGAAATGTACCGATAATTACATCTTCCCCAAGCTGCGGATACCTGTGCACGATAACCTGCCAGGACGCCAACACCCATACCAGATTACGAGCAGTCAGGTACTCGAATCCCACTCCCAAAGATTCCGACTGAAACGTGGAGCAATCCTGAAAATAATTCAGTAAAGACTCCGGGGATAATTTACATAAAGCATTACATTCACTGTATCTGATCTTACTTTCAAAACAAAACATAGTAAATCTTTCTTTCTAACTTTTCCTTATTCCTTACACGATTTATTTTTCGTGCCTATCTTATGATTCCGCCCTCTAGCAAAGGCACTTTCCTATAAAAGGAATCCTGCGCAGGAGAGACGCTGCCAATGTGCATATGACAAAACACATTATAGCATATAATGGTATCCCGATGATATTGGGAATCAGCATATTATGAATTCCAATTTCTTCCAACGCCTCAATCAATCCGATATGCATCACATAAACGCCCAAAGTATCCGCCGAAAGCTCTTTGATGAATTCGCTGCTTCTCTTACCAAATGAAACCTTACTCATATAATTGACAGCAAACAGGTACAGTGCCGTTACAATGAAAAAGGTAAAAAGACCATAGCTGTCATAAATTTCAGCCACCGGTGTTCCTGCCCTGCGGGCCAGATAATTTCCGAGGAAGATATTGCATAAAACCCCAGGCACTGCACAGACATAAATTACCTTGCGCAGCCTCTTACCGATTCCCACATGGGACAGATAATATCCCCATACAAAATAACCGATATAGCTGCATGCCATTTCAATTTTACCCAGATCCAGAATATATTGCAGCTCTTCAGTTGCCGTCAGCGCCCGCAGGGTCTCGCTGCAGATCTGCAGTATAAAGAACAGTACCAGAAAATACTGGATTGTCTTTTTCCGGGCATGCTCCAGCCACTCCTTCAAAACGGGTAACAGCATATAGATTCCGATAAGCATGGGAAGAAACCAAAGATGATATTTGCCCAGAAGCATTTCCCGCAGTATGACCTTAATGCCAATCCTCTGCCAATCAAAGGTTCTGCAATCCCATAGTCCGTAGATGACTGACCACACCACATAGAGAATCATGATACGCAGAATATTATGCCTGTAGAGGCGTTTGATATCCAACTTGTAGCTTCTATCCAGAAATAAGGCACCGCTGATCATCACAAAAATGGGGACCCCAAACCGGAAAACTGCATTGTACGAATTTGCTACCATCCACTCACTGCTGTAAATATCCAGAGAATACCAGAACTGGGCTGCACTGTGCAACATTACCACACTGAATGCTGAAATAATCCTAAGCAGATCATAATATATCATTCTTTTGTTGTCCGACTTACCGCTCATTCCGGCTACTCCCTTCATGTGTCCTGTTAATACATGATTATACACTATTTTTCATGTTAAGTAAAACAACTTTCAAAAACTATTGCATTGTTGTCCCATAATAAAGTATAATAATGGTAAAATTAAGCAACAGGAGGACATCCCTATGAAAAAGCATAGTAGAATAGTCGCAATCTTAACCACATTAATACTTTGTATTGCACCGCTTTTTGCTTCCGCACTGACGGTACGAGCAGAAGGACCGGTTACCTATTATCTCAAATATCAGGCTGATAAGAGCGAATGGAGATATCAGGTTGGCAACACCTGGGAAGACAATGAAGCAGACGGTACTCTTCAGGATCTTGTAGCTTCCATTAAGGATGGCGATTCATTGGCCATTGACGGTGAAGCAGATCTCCTTTTAGATCTTAATGTTCATCTGGTCAACCTTTCCATCGTTCGCGCTACCCAGGCCGTTGTTGCAGCGAAATCCATCGATGAATTTTATGCACTGGGCAACAGTGTCAGTGCAATCAGCGGCAACGTGAAAAATGCTTATATCTATGACGGCTGCTTATGTAATTTCAATAACAACGTCTCCAGGCTGGAGCTCTTAAGTGAAAACAATGTAAACCTGAGCGCTACTGTTGCTGTAGCAGGTACTGTTGGTCATTTAAAAGCCAGCGGCTCCGAATTCGTGCATTTTGAATTTTATAATTTTACTGCAAATTCTCTGCTCATCGAAGACGGTCATCTGAAGACCCTTTCCACCAAATACAGCGAGAAACCACAGGTCGGCACCACACCTGCAGCAACTCCCGCTCCCACAACCCCATCTGCTCCGGCCGGTGAATATGATGACGTACCAAAGACAGGCGATTTCAGCATCAGTCCATTATGGTTCCTGGGAATTGCGGCACTTTGTCTGACAGGGCAGTATTCTCTGAAGAGAAGATAATCTGAAGCAACTTGCAATAAAAGCGTATACGGATTAAGGCAAGCACCATTTTTTAAAACGACAATAATAAAAGGGGATTGGAGTTCCGTTCAGAGCTCCAATCCCTCTTTTTATGCTTTCATTCTTCCTTCCTTTTTACGCTTAGGTGTCCCAAAAATCCTGCATTACTTAGACAAAATTCCTATCACCACATCATAATTTTCCGGGCGATGGGGAAACGTACAATCCGTGCACGCCTTGATTTTTTTTCCGTCAGCTTCTATATATGTATGCTCTCCCGGGCAATTCTCTTTATGATACAGAGGGCAATAGCAAAACAAACAGTTGAACTCTTCCAGTCCCTTGTGGCATGGAAAGTATTTGCATTCTCTGTTTTCAAAAAAACGATATGAATTTTCCATATGCACTGCCTTTCCTATCCCGATATCAGCAACCCAATACCTAAAAGTCTCACAGATCTGCAAACATGAAGCGGCAACCTAAATCGTATTATCTGTTCAGGTTCTTCTTCGCCTTGCGCATAGCTATGATTCGGTTCATTTCATTATAAACAATCATATAGCCCTCGTCAACACCCATGCCCGGCTTTGCAAGCATCTGATCCGGCTTGGTAGCCATAGCACAGTGAACACAAACCTGTGCGCTGCGGTCAGTTTCATTACAGGTACCGCCCTGATAAGCACCGATACCCTTCTCCTTGCAGTACAGAACGGCCTCGATAGTGTTATTGATACCGCCCAGGTCAGGAGTTTTGATCTGAACCATGTGACCAGCCTTGTTGTCTGCAAACAACTTAATATCCTCCAGGGTGTTGCACCACTCATCCGCAACCAGCTCCACGTCACAGCCGCGGCTGTCCAGTTCTTTGGTCAGACCTGCCAGTGCCGTCATCTGGGTTTCACGGTCGCAGTCACAGTCCATGGGGCCCTCGATGCGCAGCTTGAAGGGCTTTGCAATCTTACCTAGCTCTTCTATATAATCTGCCATTTCCTTATAGTTGTTATTACCGAATGCAATACCGATGGTTCCGTATACATCCATATGCATTACAGGAGCATAGGACGGGTCATTGCGATTCTCCAGAATACGGTCTCTCAGCCATGCCACATACTCAGCCAATTTTTCACCCTTGCGGCCCAGTTTGGTATCTACATTATTGATCAGTGCGTGAGGCAGAACCTGTGCACCCTTGATGATCATCTTATCCGCATTGTCATAACGGTCATCGCCGGACTGGGTAAAGATTGGGATAGGCGTCTCGGAAACGCTGCATCCGTACTCATCCGCCACAACCTCGCACATCATTCGGCCGGTAGCCTTGGCAACCGCATCCAGAATAGCCTGGGAAACACCGTAGCGGATAGCGGTGTGCAAACGCTTGCCTCCCACCTGAATCGCCTCCATCATGGCACACAGACCGCGGAAATCATCCGCCTCTTTTCCAACCAACTCCGGCTTAATATATTTGTCAATAACAGGAATGAATTCCTCTGCCAAAAACAGCGGGTCACGTCCGCCTGCACCGGAATACTGAACCGCTGCACAATCGCCATAAGCAATCTGGCCATCCTCCAGCACCAGCATCACGGAGATAGATTCTCCGGCCTGACGCACTGAGCGGAAACGGTCGGTAACGGGAGTTCCCACATAGAACATACCGTCATGACCGGCGCCCTGTTTAATGGCACGCTGGTCGTCAAAGTAGAAGCCGGTACGTCCGGCGGAACATACAACATCTATAATTTTCATAACATTTCTCCTCATCAATATTTCGGGCGACCAACCAATCGTCCCTTACCGATTGCATATACATCATCGATGACCATCTGGAAAGAAGCCTTACGGTTCTCAGCCAGAGCACGCTCATTAATCTTGGAAGCATGGAAGTCCTTCAGTTCCTGAGTGAATGGCAGGTTACCGGTGTTCAGAATACGAACAGCACCGTCGTTGTCACGGCAAGGCAGCATCAGACCGGCGTTTGCACGGCAGGGAGCGAAGGGAACATCCAACACACCTGCTTTTACACCGCGGCAGGTACCCAGAGCGATATCACCGTTGCCCAGTTCAAAGCATTTGTCAACGATACAACGGGTCTCCTGACGGATAATTTCCTTTTCCTCCTCCAGATGTGCATCCTGGAAGTTCTGGTCAGCCAGCATATTTACCACCTGCTTTGTACAACGCAAGCCCTCTGCGTTAGCTTCCATAGTCGGAATACCAACTGCCTCATGAGGTGTCTTTACGATTACTTTGGTAGCCTTGGACAGTGCAGCAATCAGACTTCCGGTAGAAATAACGCCGAACGCCTTTGCCTCATCTGCCGGGAAACCACCCATCCACTGATGGAGAACGGTTGTTACCTGCACATCCTTATAGCCGTATTTCTGCAGATATTCATCTGTCAGCTCCTGCAAAACACGGATCGCTGCAATATCCTGCACCAGATTACCGCACTGACCATAGCCAACAGTAATGTTCTTTACACCCTGCTCTGCAGCCAGCAGCGCTTCAATGATCGCAACCGCATGAGATACGCAGGGAGGAACCAATGTACCGGTCAGAGGGCCGTAAGGTTCGCGGTTAATGGATACGCCCATTTCTTCATACATGCCCATGAGACGGTCAACATACTGCCAGTCACGAATAGTGCGCTCCATGGGTATATTTTTACAATAAGGCAGATTATAGGAAATACCGCCGCCCTCATAGCTGGTGAAACCGCCGGCCATGGAGATTTCAGCCAGGAGGCGGGCATCGGGAGTACCATGACGAACCTGTACAGGCACGTTTACGCTTTCCACAACCCGACGACAGCCTGCAACACCATGGTTAACAGCTGGGAAGCCGTTGAGCATGGCACGACCCAGGCGGGCAGATTCCGCGATACCGTTCTCTGCCTCTTCATAGCGGTTCTGACGGGTGTAGCTGTCAATGGTGGTGGGAAGCAGATCTGCCTCACCCTGCTTCTCCAAATACTGCATTAATTTAATGTGTTCTTCAATGACAGGCACACCGGCACGGGGCTGCACCAATGTCTTGCCTGCCTTCTTTGCGTTCAGCAACTTTTTCGAAAAATTACGCTCCACGGGCATGGATTTATGGTAAGCGATTGCCTCCTCCATATCTACATCTTTACCGGTGGGCCACTGAGCCAGGACTTCCTGGCGAAGACGAGCAAATTCCTCGTCGGAAATTCGTTTATTCTGAATGTCCATGATATTCAAGCTCCTTTTTCATGATACGAAGGGCCGTCTGGGGATAATAAGAGGAAAGCAGCCCCATTGCGGCCAAAATATACGTTCTGTCTACCCAGACATCTGCGGCCTTCGGTCGCAAAGATGCCGGCTGTGCAGAGGAATAGAGCGCGTGGGCGGCAATCTCCGCCGTACGCTTCGTGTGGATCAGACTGCCGCCTGTTACCACAATCTGCTTTACTTTTGTCAGGTTCTTTCCTGACTGGACAAATGTCTGACCCATCATGGTGTAGGTTTCTTCAATGGTACCGGCGTGGCGGGCTACTGCCTCCTCAATCGCCATGGATGCCAGTGCGCAGTCAAGCGCTTCCAACTCACCATCCCCATCGGGGACTTTGTCCGTATGCTGCTTCAAATATTCCGTCAGTTCAATAACGCGTTCCTTCGAAATGCCGCAAAGCCGGCTGATTCGGTCAAGACCGGCAGCGTCCACAATACCCTGAATACTGTAACGCATTCCGATATCGCCCTCCACCGTGCGCTTGGCATAAGGTTCCGGCAGTCCCTTGTACACTGTATTCATGTGCTCGGGCATACCATCGGCAATGGAATAAACATCCGTAGTAGCACCGCCCACGTCCACAGCCACCAGATCGCCGATTCCCGGCTCGCCATCACAGCCTTTGGCCAATAGCTCCATGGCCTGAAGTACGGCAGCGGGGGTAGGCATCATAATATCCGAAAGAAGCTGCGCTGCTTTGGACAATCCCTTAGCCTGGATAATTCTGTTCAGAAAAATCTCCCGAATTTGTTTCTGGGTGGGTTCAATCTGCAGAACGCCAAATTTCGGCATGACATTAGGGCAGACATAAACTTCACACCCCTCCAGAATTCGCTGACATTCTCTTGCAGCGGTGCGATTACCGGCAATGACAATCGGAAACGGTGGTTTCATCGACGCCAACATCCTTGCATTATGTAAGATGCATTCGGTATTTCCTCCGTCCGTACCGCCCACCAGCAGAAAAATATCCGGCGTGCCGGCACGGATATCCTCAAGATCGTCCTCCGTCAGCTGGAATGCGTAGACACCCACCACCTTGGCTCCGGCGCCAAGACTGGCCAGTCTTGCAGCTTCACCGGTCAGTTCCGGCACCAGACCGCTGGTAATCATCCGTAAGCCTCCGGCCGCTGAAGAGCAGGCATAACAAGCTTCATAAGAAAGCTTGCCGATTTTCTCCTCCAAAATCCTCAGTCCTTCCTCCAGACCATCGTTGATATCGGTCTGTACCGTGGTATAGGCCGCTGCCGTACCCAACAGTATCTCCGACTCCACATCCACCGCCGTCAGCTTTGTGTAAGTGCTGCCGAAATCAATCAGCAAAACAGGCTTCATGAAGGCTCACCATCCATACATAACAGCTCTCTCAAAGCCTCAATGGTGGTCTCCGGTGATGTTCCGGGCGGAAAAGCTCGGTCAAATCCCATTGCCTTGAATCGACGTTCCACATCCTCAAAGGTCTGTTTACCGATAACGATATTACCACCAACTAAAAGAGGGATTCCCTTTAATCCGGCTTCATCACATTTTTCACGCATCCCGCGACAATCAAGCTCACCCTGTCCATACAGGGAGGAAATGACAATTGCATCCGCATTGGACTCAATTGCTGCGGCGATGTACTCTTCCTGGGACACCATAACACCCAGATTGACTACCTCAAAGCCAGCTTCTGTGAAAGCATGGTAGAGGATTTTGTTGCCCACGGCATGGACGTCTGCACCGATGACGCCGATGACCAGGACTTTTTTCTCACAGTTCTCCATGATAACACCTCATAATATATTTATAGTCTTTATTATGTAATTGTTCTACTTCTATATAGTATAATGGACTATAACATTTGTCAACATGAAAAGAGTGTATTTTACATATTTGTTCATTTTTCCTCTATAAAAATGTACATAAAAACGCCCGGACATGTGATATCCCCCTGTCTGGCTGACAGGGACAAGTCACACACCGGGCGGCAGTTCGTTTTCTTTATATTTTCATATCATCCAGCAGTCGCTTGATCTTGGTCTCCAGATACAGCAGCGAGCCTTCATCCATTTCATAATAACAGTCGATCAAAACACCGTCAAACCGCTGCAGTAATCCCACCACCTCTGCGCTGAAATACTTTTCATAGGACTTAGGCACGAGCACCACGTCCTTGCCCTGCAAATACCCTTCCACATCCGCTTCCGGCGCACCCACCAAAGGCTCGGACAGAATCACATCCTCCGCATACGTTTCACAGGTGTTATACAGAAGCTGGCAAAACCGGTAACTGTACCCCAAAATCCCCACCCTTTTTCCGTGGCGCAGCTTGATAATGTGCGACAGACATCTGGTGGACGGGCGCAATGCCACCTGGGCAATACGCTTTTTTGCGGGCAGAATACTCTCTATATAATCCAGATGGGTAGGCGTGATCACAATCAGGTCAAAATCCTCCCCCAGCTTGTAAGGGTACTGCTGTATACTCTCCAGCAAATAGGAATGCAGCTCCACCTGGGCAATATGACTCAGCTGTTCTGACATCTGGGACAGATTTTCCGGATTGCATTCTATGACAGCCACTTTGATACACGCTTCCTCTTCCGCCCGTTCCCGCAGCTTCAGATTCACAAAAATATGAATCTCTGCAGCAGACAGTCCCATTTCTTTCAACTGATTCAGAAGGGTTTCAATTGCCGCCATTGCCTGTTCTTTTCTGCTGGCGGAATAGGCAGGCTGATAACACACAAAGGTTCCCCTTCCCTGTACTTTTTCTATAAGACCCTGATGCTCCAGTTCATCATAGGCACGTTTGATCGTTCCTCTGGCAACCCCCAGCTCCTGAGACAGTTCCTGTACCGTAGGCAGCTGCTGTCCGGACACCAGCGTTCCTCTTACCACAGCCGCCCTGGTCATATCCACCAGTTGCCGATAAATGGGGATATCCAGATGGGGATCAATCTTATAAATTGGTTCCATAGATTTTGCTCCCAACAAATTGTTTCATCACAGCTTTAAGGAGTATAGGCAGTTTTGTCAAGTTTATACATATCTGTCCGCAATCCCAAGCCTATACACACGACGGCCTGTTAGCATGTTGCCAGGTACGCCGTTCTGCCGGTTTCGTAGAGGTTGTTGCCTTCGCTGTCGATAATGACGATAACCGGGAAATCCTCCACCTCCAGCCGGCGGATGGCTTCCGCCCCCAGATCCTCGTAGGCTACAATTTCTGATTTTTTGATACATTTGCTCAAAAGAGCGCCACAACCGCCAATCGCTCCGAAATACACTGCACCATGCTCCTTCATGGCATCGATCACTTCCGGACCACGTTTGCCCTTGCCGATCATGCCGGTCTGCCCCTGAGCGATCAATGTGGGGCTATAGGCATCCATCCGGTACGAAGTGGTAGGACCTGCAGAGCCGATGGCCTGCCCTTCCTTGGCAGGAGTAGGACCCACAAAATAAATAACACTGTCCTTGATTTCCATGGGAAGCTCTTTTCCCTGGGCAACCAGCTCACACAATCTCTTGTGTGCTGCGTCGCGGGCGGTATAAATCACACCTGAGATTAAGCAGCTATCACCGGCTTTTAGTGTTCTGGCTTGCTCCCTTCTTAAAGGAGCGGTAACTGCGATTGCCATTACAGCACCTCCTTTTTATGTCTTGTCACGTGGCAGTTTATGTTTACCGCCACAGGTAATCCTGCAATATGAGTAGGAAATTGCTCAATATTTACCGCCAGAGCCGTTGTTCCTCCTCCGAATCCCTGAGGTCCGATGCCTAAAGCATTGATCTGCTGAAGCAGCTCTTCTTCCAGCTTCGCATAAAAAGGACTGGCATTGCGTTCATCGGTACTGCGCATAAGTGCCTTCTTGGCAAGATAGGCCGCCTTATCAAAGGTACCGCCTATACCCACACCCACCACAATCGGAGGGCAGGGATTGGGGCCTGCCTCTTCCACCACCTTCAGGACGAAATCCTTTACACCCTGAAGTCCATCGGAAGGACGCAGCATCTTGATCTGACTCATATTCTCACTGCCAAAGCCCTTGGGGGCAACCATAATCTCCAGCTTGTCACCGGGCACCAGATCATAATAAATCATAGCCGGGGTATTGTCACCGGTGTTCACACGATCCAAAGGATCCCGCACCACCGACTTTCTCAGATACCCTTCTTCATATCCCTGACGAACGCCCTCATTCACCGCCTCATTGATATCGCCGGTCACATGCACCTCCTGGCCAACCTTCAAAAACACACAGGCTACCCCTGTATCCTGACAAATGGGCTGATCCTTTTCGTCCGCAATCTCGTAATTCTCTATAATACGCTCTAGAATTTCCTTTGCCTGAGGCCATTTTTCCTGTTTATGGCACCGGCAAATACAATCCTTCATATCCTGGGGCAAATGACAATTCGCCTCAATACAGAGCCTTTTTACCACTTCCGTGATACTCTTCGCATTTATTTCTCTCATACTTTCCCTTTCTATGCATATCAAAAGCAGCTTGTGATATGGCATTCCATCCTGCTCTCTTCAACAGACCGGAATATACTTCTCTACTGATTCTGGGGGACATTATAGATATTGTCAAGCAGCTCTCCCTCACGGCTGATTACCTGAGCCACCACACGATTTCCCTCTGGCAGCTTTCCGGGTCTGCCAGTAATCCGCTCTGTTTTTTCCTTCAGCTCCTGTATATCCATGACAGGCAGGCCCGCTTCCACCAGACGCTGCTTCAGATTCACATTTTTAGGATTCACGGCAATGCCTCCCTGGGTTACCAGTACATCAATATCCTTGCCAGGAGTAGAGATACAGGTCACTTTATCTGTGACAATCGGCAGTCGCGCCCGGAACATGGGTGCAATGATCATGGAAAGCTTGGCGCCGGCCGCAGTGTCGCTATGACCGCCGGAGCCGCCCATAATATAACCATTTGAGTCTGTATGAACATTTACATTAAAATCTGTGTCGATTTGCGTAGCACCCAGAATTACCACATCCAGACTATCCACCACAGCGCTGCGGCTGCTGGGGCTTGCATACTGCATAGCAGAAATTTCCATATGTCTCGGATCAGAGCGAAGGGATTCCACTGCTTTTAAGTCAAAGCACTGTACATCCATCAGATTCCGGAAGCACCCTGCCTTTAGCATATCCACCATGTAACCAGTGATGCCTCCAAGTCCAAAGCTTCCCTGGATTCCCTTTTCCAGCATAATATCCTTCAGGAATTTTGCGGCAGCTAAAGATGCGCCGCCGGCACCTGTCTGAAAAGAGAAGCCATCCTTCAAAAGGCCCGATGCCTCAATAATTTTTGCCGCATGGGAAGCCATCACCAGGCCTACAGGATCACGGGTAATCTTCGTAGTGCCGGACACAATACCCTTGGGATCGCCGATGGCATCTACGGTCACAACATAATCAACATAGTCCTCGGAAATAGACCAGTCCTGCAAAGGATACGGCACCAGATTGTCCGTAATGATCACTACCTTTTTTGCATACATGGCATCCGCAAAAGCATAACCCAGACTGCCGCAGGCAGAGGGGCCATACTTACCGGAACAATTTCCCATAGGATCTGCGGCAGGGGCTGCGATAAAAGCTACATCAATGGGTGTTCTGCCCAATGAAATATCGCTGGGTCTTCCGCCGTGGGTCCGAAACTGAACCGGCTTTTCCATGACGCCCATGGAAATAGCACGTCCCAGACCGGATGCAATATAATCTGCCGCCAAACCGGTAACCACCTTGTTTTCAATGTGCTCCAACAGCGAAATATGTACATCAAACAGGGAGCTTGCGTTCACAGTCAAATCCTTTATCCCCAGCCCGGCAATCTCCTCCATTACCATATTCAACACATAATCTCCATTACGGAGATGATGATGGAAAGATACCGTCATGCCGTCCTTCAGACCGGAAAGCTTTACCGCCTCCCGAATGGAATTTACCAATTTCTTCATTACAGCTCCTCCCTTCTCAGTCCCAGAGCCTCGGCCATGGCAATGGTCTGCTGCGCTCTGGCTACAATCGGTGCATCGATCATCTTGCCACGAAGGGCAATCGCACCCTTGCCCTGTGCCTTTGCCTGCGCAATGGCATCCATCACTTCATAAGCATAGTCAATATCTTTCTGCGCAGGGCTGAACACCCGGTTGATCACTTCCACATGTCTCGGTGAAATGGAAGCCTTTCCGGTAAATCCCAGCGCCTTGGCATAGGAAGCATCCCTCACGATACCCTCGTCATCATTGACATCGGTAAACGGTGTATCATAAACCTCCACACCTGCGGCACGGGCCGCTACGATCAGACGGGTTCTGGCATACTCAATTTCACGCCCCTCCTTGGTACGCTTGCACTGCAGGTCAGCAGTCAGATCCTCCGCGCCCAAAAACAATGCCTTAACTCGTTTGGTACAGGAGGCAATGGCAAAAGAATTCTCCACGCCCAAAGCTGTCTCGATCAGGGGCATCAATCCTACCGTACCGGGCTCCATGCCCAGTTTTTCTTCCACCTGTGTCATATATGCATCTGCTGCCAAAACATCCTGAACCGTTCCGGTCTTGGGCAGCAGAATCAGATTCGGCTTTTGAGGCAGAATGGTATCGATATCTGCCTGCCAATAAGGCGTATCAATGGAGTTGATCCGGACAATCCTTTCACAGCCTTGAAAATCCATATAGCACATGGTATTGCGCACCAGAATCCGGGCGGCATCCTTCTCTGTGGGAGAGACTGCGTCCTCCAGATCAAAAATCACGGCATCTGCTCCAAGACAGTTTCCGTTAACCAACATATTCGGGTTATTACCCGGTAAAAAAAGCATGCTACGGCGCATCAGGCATCCCCCTTTCCACGAAGTACCGCTGTCTCCACTCTGGCACGGATCACACACTCAAGGGCTCCTCTGTCCATCACACGGACAACTGCTTTGTTCACTCCGCACTCCTTAAGAACTTCTCTGACAATCCGGCGAATAGCCGCACCAAACTGGTTCAGGACCACCGACTCCAGCTGAATCTCCAGTTCCTTTTCACTGGGTTCTATTTCCACATAAACGTCGCTGGATTCCATGGTTCCTGCAGACGCTCTCTTCATAATTTCCACGATATGCAACCCCTTTCGTCAATCAAATCAAGATTGTACTGTAACAATTTACACTTATTTTATAACACAATTTGATGAAATGCAATTCTTTTTCGGTTTTTCTTTTCATATATATAAGAATGATGTATAATAATAGAAATCATTTACAACAAAGGCGGCTTACAGCTGCCATGAGGTATACCATGGATATCGAATTGCTTTCCCGCCTGCAGGGACAAAAAAGGAAAATATGGACAGACTTCCTGACCCGTGCAGGGCTGGAAGCGGATGACAACACTGACCAGACGGTGCTGATATGGGACGATGGCAGGCTCATTGCCGCCGGCTCCCGGCAGGAAAACCTGCTTAAATGCATTGCCGTGGACAGTGACCGCCGGGGCGAGGATCTGACCGCTACGCTGCTGACGAAGCTTCGTCAGGAAGCCTTTCGCCAGGGACATCGTCACCTGTTCCTTTATACCAAACCACTGAACAAGTACATGTTCTCCTCCCTGTTCTTTTATCCTGTGGCACAAACGGATAAAGTGCTTTTGATGGAGGATCAGAAAGACGGCATCCGCAGCTTTCTGGAACGTCTGCCCGTCATGAAAACCGCCGGAGCCGACAGTACAGCCACCGGCTATACTGCCAAAATTCCCGGTTCCACCGGGCGGCAAACCACCGGAATCATCGGCGCTGCCGTTATGAACTGTAATCCCTTTACACTGGGACACCGTTACCTTATTGAAACGGCGGCAAAGGAATGTGACTGTCTTTATGTATTTGTGCTTTCCGAGAACAAAAGTCGCTTCTCTGCCGCGGATCGTCTGGAAATGGTTCGATTGGGCACCCAAGATCTATCCAATGTGACAGTGCTGCCCACGGGGCCTTACCTGATCTCCTCCGCCACATTCCCCACTTATTTCCTCAAGGAACGGGAGCTGGCAGAACAGATTCATTGTCAGCTGGACATCGAAATCTTTACAGGATACTTTGCCCCCAGATTTTCCATAACCAAACGCTATGTGGGCACCGAACCCATATCCCCTATGACAAACCAGTACAACGAAGCCCTGAAGGCTCATCTGCCCGAAAAAGGCATCGAGCTGGCAGAGCTGCCGCGCTTGGAAACAGAGGGCACTCCCATCAGTGCCAGTGCTGTCCGGGCGCTCATAGATGCCGGAAAACCGGAGGAGGTTCGAGTCCTGGTACCCCAAACTACATTTCACTATTTACAGGCCAAAGGCCTGCTTTGATTGGAGGCAATGCTATGTTAGACCGTCAGGAAAACCATATTTTAAGCAGTTATTTCGCCCCCAGAGGGCACCAGCGTATGTATTCGCTGGGCATGCAGCTGGCTCAGCTGTATCTTTCTCCTTTTGACAAATTGATCGGCATTATCGGTGAAGCCGGATCCGGCAAAAGTGCTCTGATCCGAGGCATGTTCCCCGGACTGGAACTGACCAATGATGACGATGGTGTCTATATACGCCCCCTGCCCCTGCTGGAGCAGGACTCCCAGACAGGCTATTTTGCTCCACACACCTATCATGTGGACATCCGTTTTGAAAACGGCTTTACCCAGATGAGTGTGCTGGCCGACGCCATCATCGAGGCACTGCATAACGGCAAGCGTGTCATCGTGGAACATTTCGACCTTATCTATCCCCTGTTGGGCTTTAATGCCAACCTGCTCATCGGTGTTGGACAACAGGTTTTGCTGGCACGCCCCACCCTCTTTGGTCCAGATCCACAGGAGCTTAAAAAGAACGTCTATAAAGGTCTTTCATACCGCCTCATGGCTCATACCGCCGAAGATCTGTGTGAATTCTGTATGCCCAAGAAGGAACTGGCCCGCTGTGGACATGACGACGTGAAACACGGCTTCGTCATTACCTTCCCGGATACAGAGCCGCAATTGGATATTCGAGAGCTGGAGCAGAAAGTAAACGAATTGATCCGGCAGGATCTTCCTATTACTTATGTGGATAATTACCATGTGGCCATTGGCGGACAGCTCCACCCCTGCACCGGTCCCCGCATTCATGTAAGCCGCACCGGTCAGATCGAGAACTTCCATCTGCTGCGCCACTTTGTCTACGACCGCTTCAAGCATCAATATCTTCTTGTGGGATGTGTAGGTGAGGATGCGGCAGAAAACCTGAAAAAGCTGGATGCACAGCAGGAAAAACAGTCGGATTTGATTATATAGAATGGAAATTGTCCGAAAATTCGTTTATGGAGGAATGTTATGCAGGAAGTCACATTGGCTCAGGTACTGGTAGCCCGGGAGGATCGGGTCCGTCAGCAGCAGAGGTTGTTAAACACCTATCATTGCCCTGTGATCAGCTTTACCATGAACATCGCCGGTCCTGTAAAGACCTCTCCACTGATCGAGCGGGCCTTTGCGGCAGGACTGGATGCCCTGGACAGTCGCCTGCCTAAGGAAAATATCCGATTTCGCAGCACGAAAATCTCCGTTACCGGCTGTCAGGCCATGTACGCCATAGACATGGATGCTCTTACGTTAAAAATAATCTGCACTTCCATTGAAGACAATACCCCCTTGGGGCGATTGTTCGACATGGATGTATTGAACCCGGACGGCAGCAAGCTGGAACGAGATGTGGTCGGCGGAAACAGCCGTGACTGCATTGTCTGTGGTGTTGGCGGCAGAGTCTGCGCTGCCGGGCGTCTCCATACGGTTCCCCAGCTTCAGTCAGCCACCCGCACCATTATAAGCAAGCATTTTGCCAAAGCAGACAGGGAATACATAGCTGCCCTTGCGGTGCAGAGTCTTATAGACGAGGTAAACACCACACCCAAGCCCGGTCTTGTGGATCGCCGCAACAGTGGCAGCCATACCGACATGGACATATCCACCTTCCTCGCCAGTGCCAATGCCCTAAAATTCTATTTTCAAGAGTGTATAAAAATCGGTCAGGAAACGAGTTTCCTTTCCCCGGAGGATACCTTTGCCCTGCTCCGACAGGCTGGGCTGGCTGCAGAACACACCATGTTCTGTGCCACAGGCGGTGTCAACACTCACAAAGGCGTCATTTATACCATAGGTATCCTTTGCGGCAGTCTGGGAAGGCTCTGGACACCGGAGCACCCCATTGCAGAGACAGAAAGGCTTTTGTCAGAATGTGCCCGGATTGGCAAGACCGCTATGAAATCTGACTTTGCCGCCACGGATGGCTCCACCGCCGGAAAACGACTCTATCGGGAGCAGGGACTTACCGGTGTCCGCGGCGAAGTAGCTGCCGGGCTTCCCTCTGTATGGAATATCAGCCTGCCCATTTATAAAAACGGATTGAAAGCCGGACTCAGTACCAACGATGCCGGCGCAATTGCACTGCTCCACCTCATTGCTCATGTGACGGATACAAATCTGTACCATAGAGGCGGAAATGCCGGTGCCGCCTATGCAGCCAATACAGCCAAATCCCTTTTGGACAGCATCCCCTATCCCACACCTAAGCAAATAGAAGCATTGGACCAGGCTTTTATTGCCAGAAACTTATCACCGGGAGGCTGTGCCGATCTGCTGGCTGTTACCTATTTTTTATATTGTTTGAATCCATAAGAGTTCGCCCATATGGGGCTCATGTTGATTCACAGGAAAGACTCCCTCTATCACTGCGATGCAACGAGGTCTTTCCTATGAATGAAAAAACCTCCGAAGATTTCTCTTTGGAGGTTTGCCTGTCTGCGGCATTTAGCAGGGCTACAAGGATTCGAACCTTGAAATGACGGAGTCAGAGTCCGTTGCCTTACCGTTTGGCGATAGCCCTATTTCTTAACTACTTGATGAATTATACACGATGTTTCTCTATTTTGCAATACCTTTTTTAAAAAAATATTAATTTGCCGTTTCCTATCAGGCGGAGCCGGCCGGCTCCGCCCAAAGGGAGCTATCCTCATGTCATTTCATGACTTTTGTGGCACCCACTTGCAATTCTTATACGAAACGAAATCTACAGCACCTGACACCTTACACTTCAAACAACAAATCACCATAAGAAGGCATGGGCCATACTTCCTTAGCAACCAGCATCTCCAGTTCATCTACCGGCTTACGCAGTGCCACCATCTCAGGCACCACATTGTCCTTGTAGAAGAATGCCAGCTCTTTGCACTGTTCCTTGCTGAGCATCTGCTTGCTTTCCGTCCGCAGAATTTCCTGTGCCCTTCTTGCATCCACTTCCAGGACTTCCAGGGCGCGCTTGGTCTCCGCCAGTTTTTCGCTGACCTCGCAGAGCATAGCCTTCTGAACACTTGCATCAGCACCAGCCTCTGTTACTGCGATTACGGTATCCGCCAGGCTTTTTGTATATTTCATGACTGCAGGCAGAATCTGTTTCTTCGCCATATCGATCATGGTCAGCGCCTCGATGTTGATGGTCTTGGCATAAGTTTCGTACTGAACCTCTTCTCTTGCCTCGAGCTCAGCCTGTGTGAAGATGTGGAATTTCTCAAACAGGGTAACTGCTTTATCCGTAGTCAATGCGCTGGCTGCCTCCACCATAGTCTGAATGTTTGGCAACCCTCTTCTTTCCGCTTCTATTACCCATTCATCAGAGTAACCATTGCCGTTGAAGATAATTCTCTGATGCCTGGTCATATATTCTTTGATCAAGTTGTGCACTGCCATCTCAAAATCATCTGCTTTTTCCAAAATATCCGCAGCTTCACAGAATGCCTCCGCAACGATGGCATTCAGAGTAGTATTGGGGCTTCCCACAGAATCAGATGCGCCAACCATACGGAACTCAAACTTATTCCCGGTAAAGGCAAAGGGCGAGGTTCTATTGCGGTCTGTAGCATCCTTCTGGAAATCAGGCAGTGTGGATACACCTGTCTGCAGGGTTCCGCCCTCTGTGCAATAAGTCGCCGCACCGGTTTCCACCAGCTGCCTTACCACATCCTCCAGCTGCTCACCCAGGAAAATAGAAATAATTGCAGGCGGAGCTTCATTTGCGCCAAGGCGGTGGTCATTTCCTACGTCTGCCGCACTCTGGCGAAGCAGGTCAGCATGGGTATCTACCGCCTTCATAATGCACGCCAGAATAAAGAGAAACTGGATATTTTCATTGGGTGTATCACCGGGATCCAGGAGGTTTACTCCGTTATCTGTACACAGGGACCAGTTATCATGCTTCCCGGAACCATTGACTCCGGCAAACGGCTTCTCATGAAGCAGGCAAGTCAATCCATGACGCCCCGCCACCTTTTTCATGGTCTCCATAACCAGCTGATTGTGGTCAACTGCGATATTCGCAGTTTCATAAATCGGTGCCAGCTCATGCTGCGCGGGTGCCGCTTCATTGTGCTGGGTCTTGGCAGTTACACCAAGCTTCCACAATTCCACATTCAGATCCTTCATATATGCACCGATTCTTTCGCGGATGGTACCGAAATAATGGTCATCCATTTCCTGTCCCTTGGGAGCTGCTGCCCCGAACAGGGTACGTCCTGCAAAAATGAGGTCTTTTCTCTGTAAATATTTTTCTCGGTCAACCAGGAAATATTCCTGCTCTGCCCCCACACTGGGCACTACTTTGGCCGCCTGTGTATTGCCAAATAATCTTACAATTCGAAGGGCCTGTTCATTCAAGGCCTCCATGGAACGCAGAAGAGGAGTTTTGGTATCCAGTGCTTCGCCCTTATAAGAGCAGAATGCGGTAGGAATACATAAAATCACACCGGTGGCATCCTCTTTTAAGAATGCCGGGGAAGTGATGTCCCAGGTGGTATAGCCTCTTGCCTCAAAAGTCGCACGAAGTCCACCGGAAGGGAAGGAAGACGCATCCGGCTCCCCTTTGATCAGCTCCTTGCCGGAAAATTCCATGATCATGCGGCCTTCCTCATCCGGATGGGTCACAAACGCATCATGCTTTTCTGCCGTGATGCCGGTCAGGGGCTGGAACCAGTGGGTATAATGGGTTGCACCATTCTCAATAGCCCAGTCCTTCATGGCCTTAGCTACCACGTCAGCGGTTGCCAAAGACAGTTCTCCGCCCTGTTCTCTGACCCGCTTTACTTCCTTGAACACTTCCTTGGAAAGTCTCTCTTTCATTTTTCCAACGGTGAATACCTTGCTTGCAAACAATTCTTCCACTTTTATCAGATTGCTCATAAATCTCCTCATTTCTGTATATATTATGCATTCTTCACTCGCAACAGATCATACTGTCCCGGCAGTTTAGACAGTTCCAGCCAGATTTCCTGCTTGGAGTGGGGGCAGCTTTCTATCGGCTGAAACTGCGCATTGTACATCGCTTTCACTGTGGTCCGGACATTCTTGCCATTTGGCTTCATAATTTCAATCTCATCGCCTACGCAGAATTTGTTTCGCTGTTCAATCCGGGACAGCAGCTTACGCGTAATTTCCGGCTGCACATTCTGCAGCTTTCCACCGGCTGCGTAAGCTTCTTCACATCCACCGGGCTTTGGCAGGCAATGCACTTCACGCTCTGTTACCAGGTCCACGATTCCCAGATATACATATTCGTTTACATAAGTATTGCTGTCATAAATCTGTGTGTTTTCATCCGGCTTGCCGAAATAAAAGCCTGTGGTAAACTGTCTATAGGTACATTTGGAAATCTCCTCCCGATACCAGGGCATGTTATTTCTGTATGTTTCTTCCGACTCAAAATAGTCATCAATTGCCTTGCGGTAAGTCCGAGCTACTGTTGCCACATAAAGGGCCGTTTTCATGCGACCCTCAATCTTCAAGCTGTCGATACCTGCCTCCACAATCTCCGGAATATATTCGATCATGCACAGATCCTTAGAATTAAAGATGTAAGTACCACGTTCATTCTCATAAACCGGCAGATACTCCCCGGGACGTTTCTCCTCCACAACCGCATATTTCCAGCGGCAGGGATGAGTACAGGCACCCTGGTTGGCATCTCTGCCGGTAAAATAATTGCTCAGCAGGCAGCGCCCTGAATAGGAAATGCACATGGCGCCGTGAATAAAGCTTTCAATTTCCATCTCTTCCGGAATACGGGCACGGATTTCAGCAATCTCCTGCAGGGAGAGCTCTCTTGCGGAAACCACACGCTTCGCTCCCTGGTTCCACCAAAACCGATACGTCTGGTAGTTGGTATTATTCGCCTGTGTGGATATATGGATCTCAACCTCCGGCCATACTTGTTTTGCAATGGCAAACATACCCGGGTCAGATATGATCAAAGCATCCGGACTTTCCGGCTGCATATTCTTCAATTCCTCAAAATAAGCGGCCGCACCATCCAGATCACCGTTGTGAGCCAGAATATTAGCCGTTACATATACTTTTACACCATACCTGTGGGCAAATGCAACACCTTCCGCCATTTCTTCGGACGAAAAATTCTTAGCCTTGGCACGAAGACCGAAGACCTCCCCGCCAATATATACTGCATCTGCTCCAAATATTACCGCCGTCTTCAGTACCTCCAGACTGCTGGCCGGAACCAGAAGCTCCGGTTTTTCTCTTCTCATAACATTCATGTTATCCTTTCTACCTGAAACCTACTTATAGCGTTTGCGAAACCTACTTATTTACGCAAGCAATTCAAAGATAATTGACTGTTTTTGTAACATGCTTTTTGCCCCGTGTGCAAATAATATATAACGGTCTCTTCCGTATGCATGTCACAAACATTTCACACTCACTGTAATTCCATCCCCCACCGGCAAAATACAGGTCTCCAGCTGCTCATGATGGGTCAGTTCAAACAAATAATCCCGCATCCTGCTGTGAATGGTCCGGTTTCTTCGAGTTACTGCAAACCGTGATTCCATAATATCTCCATCCTGAAGCACATTGTCAGATACCAGCAAGCCGCCGGGTGGCAGAAGTCTTAAAATATCGGGCATAAAGTGGATGTACTGACCCTTAGCTGCATCCATAAAAATCAGATCATAGAAGCCTTTCAGTTCCTTTAAGATATCGACCGCATCTCCCTCCAGCAACGTAATGCTGTCAGCCTTCCCTGCCCTCCTGAAATTCTCCCTTGCAAGGGGTATCCTCTTCTCGTACTTTTCAATCGTGGTAATCTGACAGCCCTCCGGCGCATATTCACTCATCAACAACGCTGAAAATCCTATAGCTGTGCCTACCTCCAATATCTTCATAGGTTTTGTAAGCCTGAGCAGGAAGCGCAGAAATGTCTGCATTTCCTTGCGGATAATGGGTACATCGGTTTCCTTTGCGTATTTTTCCAGTTCATCCAAAAACGGCGTATTGCCCTTATCAAAAGAATTAATAAAGGCAACCATTCTTTCATCTACTATCATGTTAGCTTTCCGTACCCTTTTCTGTCGGTGTCTCCGCAACCTTTTCCTTTGTCATTTCTTCCATCATCTCTTCCACTGTCATAGCAGTGCTCAGGTTATGTTCGCCCGGAAGCAGATCGTCTTTAAATTCAGAAAACAGATGCTGAAATATGAACAGATTCTTATCCCTGATCAATCCTTTTTCTGCAAGCATTTCGCCCATCTCTTTGGCTGACATATCTTCGGTAATACTTACCGTAATGGTATAGCCCTCTCCTGAAGATACGGGCGGCTCCTGAAAAATACGATACCCATAATCATATGCCTTTATGACGCCCCGATATACCAGCATCACCAATACGATTGCCAGTGCAATCTTAATGATTGTACTGCATACAGTTACAATTACATCAGTAGTCTTCATAATAATCTCCATTCTTGCTATAGCCCTGAAATTTGGGCATGGATGCAATATCTTCCCACGCCTCTATTCAAATTGAATCGCCCTCATAATGATGTCATTATTCTGCTGCATCATTCTGCAGAACGCAAGCTCAGCATTCAGAAATTCTGATACCAGCGGTTCATCCATGAAATCTCCATACTCTCTTTCAAATGCTTCCAGCTTTTCCAAAGCAGCATCCTCGCTTCTGTGCATCTCAAAATTCCTTTTTCTGAACTCATCTATCCGTGTTTTCAATTCTGGATCCCGCTTTACTTTATCCCGGATTCTGGCATATTCCCTATATTCATCAGAATCCAAAATCCTCTGAATATAGACATTCAATGCTCTTTCCATGTATATCTCTTTCCTTTCAAAGCATTTCGAACTCTCTTTGTCTCACATTCGAGACCAACAATCTTCCAATGAAGGATCCTTACACATAAGGATTCTTAGATATCTTTTTCACACTTCCATAATAATCGGCAGGATCATAGGACGTCTCTTATTCTTCTTCCACACATAATCGCTCAGAGCATCTTTGGTTGCGGATTTCAGCTTGCCCCAGTCGGTAATGCCTCTGTCCAGACAGGACATCACTGCATTATACACCACTTCGTGAGCTTCTTCCATCAATTCATCAGATTCACGCACATATACAAAACCTCTCGAAACGATGTCCGGACCTGCCACCAGCTGACCGGTATACCTATCCAGAGACATTACCACGATCAAAATACCATCTTCAGCCAAGTGCTGTCTGTCACGCAGCACCACATTTCCTACGTCGCCTACACCCAGACCGTCAACAAGAATGTCTCCCACAGGAACTTTGTCCACCACTTGCGCACTTTCATCATTCAGCGCAAGCACCTCCCCTGAAGACAGGATGAAAATATGTGACTTCTCGATGCCCAGACTTTCCGCAATCTTGGCCTGCGCCATCAGATGCTTGTATTCACCATGCACAGGAATTGCATACTTGGGCTTTACCAGAGAATAAATCAGCTTGATTTCTTCCTGGCAGGCATGTCCGGAAACATGGGTGTCCTGGAAGATAACCTCTGCGCCCTTGCGAAGCAGCTCATTGATTACCTTTGTAACCGCCTTCTCATTGCCCGGAATGGGGCTGGATGAAAAGATGACCGTATCTCCGTGGCCGATCGTAATCTTTCTGTGCATATTGCTTGCCATACGGCTGAGGGCTGCCATACTTTCTCCCTGGCTGCCGGTGGTAATGATGACCTGCTGCTCGTCAGGATAATTCTTCAACTGGTCTATATCAATCAAGGTGTTCTCCGGAATGTTCAGACACTCCAGTTGAGAAGCTGTTTCAATGATATTTACCATGCTGCGGCCTTCCACCACTACCTTTCTTCCAAATTTATAAGCGGAATTGATAATCTGCTGCACTCGGTCCACATTGGATGCAAAGGTGGCAACAAATATACGTGTATTCTTGTGTTCTGCAAACAGATTGTCAAAGGTCTTTCCTACGGTTCTCTCAGATGCAGTATAACCGGGACGCTCTGCATTGGTGGAGTCGCACATCAGGGCAAGTACACCTTTTTTGCCGATTTCCGCAAAGCGCTGTAAATCGATGGCATCACCGAATACCGGTGTATAATCCACTTTAAAGTCACCTGTATGCACTACCACACCTGCCGGCGAATAAATCGCCAGTGCCGCAGCATCTACGATACTGTGGTTGGTTTTAATAAATTCCACCCTGAACCTGCCCAGATTGATGGACTGTCCGAATTTCACAACCTTACGCTTTGTGGTCTTCATCAGGTTATGCTCTTTTAATTTATTCTCGATAATGCCCATGGTCAGTCTGGTGGCATACACAGGCACATTAATCTCTTTTAATACATAAGGCAGGGCGCCGATATGATCCTCGTGTCCATGGGTAATCACAAAGCCCTTGACTTTATCCATATGATCTCTTAAATAAGTAATGTCTGGGATGACCAGATCAATGCCCAACATGTCATCTGCCGGAAACGACAGACCACAATCCACGACAATAATACTGTCCTCGTATTCGAAGGCAGTAATATTCATACCAATTTGCTCCAGGCCGCCCAAGGGAATCACTCTCAGCTTGGAGCCAGCTATATTCGCTTGTTTTTTATTCAATCCAAATACCTCCAAAATCTCTACTGTCAATCACGCGCAAGATCTACGTCATCCAACATGCTCTCAAAAACACCGGCTACCGCCTCCAGCTCTTCGTCATCAGAAACAATGGCAAACACGCCTTCCTCTTCTCCGTCCCGGGACAGATCCTTGAGGATCAAAGCATCTGCGTCGCCCTCCTCAGCATCTGTTACCAGGATATAGTTGCTGCCACCGATTCTGGTCTGCTCCAGCACATAAAAATCCACCGGTTCTCCATCGTCCGGACGAAATGTAATCTTCTCCAATTTACTCACGTTCTACCTCTTTTCTAAATCCATTCTTTTGTTTCCCTGCTGCTTCGCAAATCCAGATACCCCTGCAATATCAGGGTGGCTGCGATCATGTCCACATAATCCTTGCGATGTTCCCTGCGGATCCCCGCTTCCATCATCGCTTTATCCGCCGCCACAGTGGTCAGCCTCTCGTCCCACATAGTTACAGGGATCCCCGTTCGCCGCTCCAGCTTCTCCCGAAATTCATTGGTCAGCTCCACACGCGCCCCCTCTGTAGCATTCATGTTTTTCGGCAGACCCAGCACGATTTCTTCCACACCGTATTCCACGATCAGTTCCTCGATTCGCGCAAGTGTCTGTCGAAGCTTGTTTTCTTCCTTCCGCCGGATGATCTCAATTCCCTGAGCAGTGATCAGCAGCGGGTCGCTTATGGCCACGCCCACCGTCTTCGCCCCAAAGTCCAAACCCATGATACGCATACACTTCCCTCGCCTTACACCTTCCATTTATTGGTGCGGATATACCCCTTCAGGAGTTCTTCCACCAATTCATCTCTCTCCACCTTCATGATCAGGCTGCGGGCGCCCTTATGGCTGGTAATATAAGTAGGGTCACCACTCATAATATATCCCACGATCTGATTAACGGGATCATATCCCTTCTCGGTCAGTGCCTCGTACACGGCTGCCAGTATTATCTTCACGCCGGTTTCCGGTTCGGCCTGTACTTTAAAATATTGTGTGCTTGTCATATCCTGCATATTGCACTGCTCCTTCCTGATGTATATAAACCATGTTCTTCACGAATGCTTTATTATCTTATAATCTTACCCTATTTATCAAAAAATTTCAATGCATAAGGATTTCATTATTCAAAAATGCATTCATTTTTACTGTACGGACTTGATTGGATAAGTCTTCTTCCGTCTCCAATGCCACCTTTACATAATCTCTCGTATGGCCTATCTGATAGTTTTTACCCGCAATCGTCTTGCATTCCTCGAAAAGTACCTCCGCTTCCCTTCCTATGTAAAAGCTTCTGAATGCCTTTGACTGTTCCTTTTCCATTTCCAGCAGAATATTGCTCCGCGCAGTCTTTGTGGTGTCCGGAACCTGCCCGGGCATATTGGCCGCCACTGTGCCCTTTCTCTTGGAATACTTGAAAATGTGCATCTCGTAGAACTGCACCTTTTTTAAGAATTCGCAGGTTTCCCTGAATTCCTCCTCGGTTTCCTGGGGGAATCCCACGATCACATCCGTTGTGATTGCCGGCCTGTCAAAATATTTCCGCAAAATCTCCACACTGTTTAAGTATTCCCCTGCTGTATAGTGTCTATTCATTCTCTTTAAGGTTGCATCACAGCCGCTCTGCAGTGAAAGATGAAAATGTGGACACACCTTGTCCAATGTCGCCAGGCGCCTTGCAAATTCCTCCGTCACGATCCGTGGTTCCAGAGAACCGATGCGGATTCTCCTGAGTCCTTCGATCACCTGCACCTTTTCCAGCAGATCTATTAATTTGGACCGGCCTGAGTAATCATGCCTGCCCTCCGATTTCAGCACCTCTACGCTTCTGCCCTGCTGCCAGGCTTCCTCCTCAAAATCAATGCCGTAGGAGCTGATATGAATGCCTGTAAGCACCACCTCCTGATATCCGCCTGCCACGATGCCTCTGATTTCCCCTATCACATCCTCCAGCTTACGGCTTCTTACCCTGCCTCTGGCATAAGGAATGATGCAGTAGCTGCAAAATTGATTACACCCGTCCTGAATCTTAATATAAGCCCGGGTATGCTCCGCCGTTTTCTTTAGAGTCATCTCCTCGTATTCATAGGTTTGATTGACATCAATGATGGTGGATTCGCCCAAAGTCTTGTCTGCCTTATGTGTCCCTTTGCCGGCTTCATTGACCTTATTCAACTGCTCTCTTCGGATCAGATATTCCTCCAGCAGTGCCACCAGCTCCTTCTTTCGGTTATTGCCGATGGCCAGATCGATACTGTCATCCATGACCACATCTTCCCTGCCGGTCTGCACATAACAGCCCACTGCCACCACCACTGCCTGAGGATTTCCGGCTTTGGCACGGTGAAGCATCTGCCGGCTCTTACGATCCGCAATATTGGTTACCGTACAGGTATTTACAATATATATATCAGCAGCTTCATGGAAAGGCACGATTTCATAGCCTTTTTCCTGTAAGCTCTGCTGCACAACATCCAATTCATAAGAGTTTACCTTGCATCCCAGATTATGCAGTGCTACTCTCTTTTTTTTGGTCATTTTTTTGCCTCCCAATTTCTATTTTTTCCAATTTATACAGTTTGCTCCTTGACTTTTGTGCTTCTGCCCTTTAATATGAATCTTGAACAGATGAAACATACAAGGAGGTTTTTCATGAAGACTGTACAGATTTCTTTAAATTCCATCGAAAAAGTGAAATCATTCGTTAATGATATTTCTAAATTCGATAATGACTTCGATTTGGTATCCGGCAGATACGTGATCGATGCCAAATCCATTATGGGTATTTTCAGTCTGGATCTTTCCAAGCCCATCAATTTAAATATTCATGCAGATGATAACGTGGAAGAAATTTTGTCTATCTTATCTCCATATATTATCTAATACTTTCATACAGCTAACACTATCGTTAAGAAAAATCGCGTGTGGAGGAACGTCCACACGCTTTTTGTTTTTACCAAATATCTGCATCCATTCTTTTTGTGGTATGCCGGGAACCGGACATCTGATATCTCCCATAATGCAACCGATTCAAATTACTCACTCACAACGATCAATTCATCCGTCTCCAGTGCGGTCTTAACCAGCTCATCAATCTTTTCATCCAGACTGTGCTCATGTCTGCGGATCACATTCAGATTGGGCTTGGTTACCGGATGCTTTGCCACGAAAATAGTACAGCAGTCCTCATACGGAAGGATGGATGTCTCATAGGTGCCGATCTTCTCGGATACTTCCACGATCTCCTGCTTGTCAAAACCGATCAACGGTCTGTAAACAGGAAGCTCGCACACCTCATTGGTGGCAACCAAAGAAGCCATGGTCTGGGATGCCACCTGACCGATGCTTTCTCCGGTTATCAGTCCCAGGCATTCTGTCTGCTTCGCAATGGTCTCTGCAATGCGCATCATATAACGGCGCATAATGATCGTCAGCTCCTCATGGGGGCAATTCTCGTAAATAGAAAGCTGGATGTCCGTAAAATTGATGACATGCAGATAAATAGGTCCTGTATATCTGGAAACCAAACGGGCCAGATCCACAACCTTCTGCTTTGCTCTGTCAGAGGTGTATGGGGGTGCATGGAAATAAACCGCATCGATCTTGACACCACGCTTTGCGATCATATATCCTGCAACCGGAGAATCAATACCACCGGACAAAAGCAGCATAGCCTTGCCGCCGGTACCTACCGGCATACCTCCGGGTCCCGGAATGATCTCAGAGTAAATATAAATCTTCTCCCTAACCTCAATATGGAGCATAATATCCGGGTGGTGAACATCCACCTTCATCTCCGGATAGGCATTTAAAATAGCCTCCCCCATATCCATGTTAATCTGCATGGACTCCTTGGGATAATTCTTACGGGTACGTCTGGACACCACCTTAAAGGTCTTGTTCTTATCCGGATATACATCATCAATATACCGAATCACGGTAGCACATAGCTTCTCAAAGCCCTCATCTTCCACATAAATCACGGGGCAGATGCCGGAAATACCAAATACCCTCTGCAAGTGCTCCACCACCTCATCAAAATCAAAGTCTGACAGTGCATCCACAAAGATGCGTCCCTGAGTCTTATGAATCTTAAACTCCCCCTCGCACTTTCTCAGTGCATACTTCATCTGCTGCACCAGTGCATCCTCAAATAAATATCTGTTCTTACCTTTTATGCCAATCTCGGCATACTTAATCAAAAATGCTGTAAACATTCTTTCGTCCTTTCTGCTCCTCTTTTAAGCTTTCCAGTCTGTCTTAGCTTTCCGGGTCTTTTGGCTTGCAACTCCCCGCTATGTTCTGGACATTTACAGAGTTGCAAACGCTGCTCAGCGATTCTGCCGGCTTTTCTATTTTCGCTACTTCTTACGTGTATACCTTCTCAGCATGGGAATCATATCATACAATATCTGCAATGTGTAATCCAGTTCTTCCCTTGTAGTAAAGATTGAAAAACTAAACCGGATGGTGGAATCCCAGAAATCCTTCTGCAGACCAATGGCTTTTAAGGTTTCGGAAGTCTGTGGCTTTTTGGCTGCACAGGCGCTTCCCGCAGAAATATAAATTCCTTTGTCTTCCAATGCGTGCAGTATGACCTCACTTCTGACACCGGCGACAGAAACGCTGACTACGTGAGGTGCTGTCCCACGCATATCCTCCGCCCCGGGGATCAGTCCATTTACCTGCACACCCTCCAGACGCTTCAAGCCTTTGATAAAATATTCCTTCAACGAATACAGTTTTTCCAGTTCCTGATCCAAATCCGCGTACAACATTTCCGCAGCCTTTGCCATACCTGCGATACCGGGCACATTCTCGGTTCCGGAGCGCATGCTCTTCTGCTGACCTCCGCCGTGCAAAATGGGCTGCATCTTAACCTTCTCACCAACGTACAAGAAACCTACACCCTTGGGACCATGAATCTTGTGGGCGCTTACCGACAATAGGTCAATATTCATCTTTTTCGGATAAATACGAGCCTTTCCAAAGCCCTGCACCGCATCCACATGGAACAGCGTACCCGGATTCAGCTTCTTAATCAGCGCACCAGCCTCTGCAACAGGCTGCAGAGAACCGATTTCATTGTTCGTATGCATGATGGACACCAGTATGGTCTCCGGCGTCATTGCCCTGCGGAGGTCTTCCAGCTGAATCTGTCCCTGCCTGTTCACCGGCAGATATGTGATCTTAAATCCCATACTTTCCAGATAATGCATCGGCTGCAAAACAGCAGGATGCTCAATCTTAGTAGTAATCAGATGCTTACCTCTTCTGCTGTTTGCCATGGCACAGCCGATCAAAGCCATATTGTCACTTTCCGTTCCGCCGGATGTAAAAACGATTTCCTTTTCCGTTACTTTCAAAATACGTGCAAGTACTTCCTTAGCGTATTTGAAATAGCTTTCTGCTTCCACACCTTTTCGATGCATGCTGGACGGGTTACCGTAATCCTCACACATGATTTTGGTCATCAGCTCCGCGACCTCGGGAAACACCCGGGTAGTAGCCGAATTATCCAAATAAACTTCCATCTTATTCCTTTCCGTGAAGTATTACAGGCGTGCCTGCAATATTACATTTCTAATGTTAATCTTACAATTATTATATGCGAAAACTTTTATTTTCGTCATTTTCAGCTGATATCACTCCCGCATACTGTTATTCCTCTTCCGGTTATTTTCAAGCTGATTTAACATCATTCATCTTCCGACTGATACACATTCTGATATACGTCATTACCCTTCCAGCCAGTACATAATCCAGGACATAACGGTAAAGCCCGCTGTCTCCGTGCGCAGGATACGTTTGCCCAGGGTAATGGGCTGCGTGCCATGAGCTATGGCTTCCTGCACTTCCGACTCCTCAAATCCGCCTTCCGGCCCGATAAATACCGCAATTCTTTGTCCCGGCCGCAGATTTTCCATGATTTCTTTGGTCTTACTCATATCCTCCGCCAGTTCATAGGGAATCATCTTCACATCAAAATCCTTCACAAACTGAATCGCCTGGGGGAAGGTCATCACATCCATAATCTCCGGCACAATGCGACGCTTGCTCTGCTTCGCAGCAGCTTCCGCAATCCCCTGCCACCTGGAAAGCTTGGATTTGGCTTTTTTATCATCCAGCTTCACTACGCAGCGTTTTGCCGCAACCGGCACCACCGCGTGGACGCCTAACTCCACACATTTCTGGATGATCAGCTCCATCTTATCCGCTTTGGGCAGACCTTGGAATAAATATACCTGGGAAGGCAGCTCCATGCCGTCCTCCTTCACAAAACGAAGCTCACAGATTACACGGTCTTCCTCAAAGGACACAATGCCGCAGCGATATTCCCTGCCATCCTGCCCATTGCTGACGGACAGCTCCTCGCCCGGCTTCATGCGCAGCACGTTTTTGATATGATTTACATCACTGCCCTCAATCACGATCCGCTTGCCTTGAATCTGATGGGTTTCTACGAAAAATTGGTACATATCTTCTCACTTTCCGGGAAGGGGTGCTTTATGTCTTGCTCACACACCGGACTAAAAACATCCTCCAAAATTATTCGTCTTTGCTCGGACACAAGTGTCCGTCAAATCCGGACAATTTTGTTCATCTATTTTTACTACGGTGCATGATGCAAGTCATAAAGCACCCCTTCCCTGGTGTATTGATATTTTTCTGCTAATTTAATGCTGACATTATGGATAATTACTTCTTGCGGGCGGTAACACTTACCCACTCGCCCTGATAGGTCACTTCCAGAACCTCCAGCCCGGCTGCTTTCACCGCATCCACCACCGTCTGCTCCTTGTCATCAATAATACCGGAGGTAATATAAATTCCGCCCCGCTTCAACTGATGGATGATTACAGGTGTCAGAGGCACCAGTACATCCGCAAGAATATTGGCAACTACGATATCGTAGCACTCATAACCCACTCTGTCCTGAATCTCTTTGTCCGTAATGATATTGCCAATCATCATTTCAAACTTTTCAGGGTCGATACCGTTGGCCCGGCAATTATCTGCAACCGCTTCCACCGCACAAATATCCAGATCCGTGCCAACTGCATGGTTTGCACCGAACATCAGGGACAAAATTGCCAAAATACCGCTTCCGGTTCCCACATCCAGGAGCTCGGTTTCCGACGTAATAAATTTACGCAGCTGTCTGATACAAAGCTGGGTGGTCTCGTGCATACCGGTACCAAATGCAGTGCCCGGATCAATGTGCAGTACCATTTTCTTACTGTCCTCAGGCTTAATATCCTCCCATGAGGGAATTACCAGAATATCATCTATATAAAACTGATGGAAATACTGCTTCCAGTTGTTGATCCAGTCAATATCTTCTGTCTCATCGATGGTAATCGTACCCTCGCCAATATCCATAAACCGGCGCAAGTCATCCAACTGTTCCTGCACACCTGCCATAATTTCTTCCACAGTGGCCGGTTCGCCCTGTACCTCCAGACTGCCGTCCTCTTTTTCTTCCACAAAAAAGCTGAGATACGCAATCCCGTCATCCTCCGGCCCATCCGGCAGGATGTCCACAAACATCTGCTCCTTTTCCAGGGCGGTCAGGGGAATCTTGTCCTCAATCTGCGCGCCTTCCAATCCGATATCGTAAAGGCTGCTGATAATAATATCTTCTGCATCTGTGATGGTTTTAATCTTAAATTTCATCCACTTCATGAAGGGGGTTCCTTTCGTTGTCTGAGGTCTATTTTATGTGTTTGTTTCAGGCAATTTTTATGGACGCAATTGCCCTATCCTTTATCTTATTATTTTATTGCATAATTATTTATATTTTAACCGCTGGGTATTTTAGTGTCAAGTAATTTGATTTTTTGAATCTTTTGTATTATGCGATGCGGCGAGGTCTTTCCTATGAATTAAAATAACCATATCGACATTTTGCCTTTTGCCGATATGGTTACTTGTTGTTTTGCTGTTTTCATTTATATATTTCCATGC
>JAZNXM010000129.1:0-2741 GCA_045593865.1 Acetatifactor sp.
CTTTGGCCTCCGACTTCGGATAATCCGCTTCCACAGAGCTTTTTTATGAAATTCTTGAACAATTTAACGAAAGGTCGTTGCTGTGTGCATTTTTAGCCAGGAGGTGTGCAAATGGAGCCAACTCACAAAACCATCCCCCGCGCGTTTCCTTACATTAAAGCTTGATACTCTCCGGGAATGCCTCTTTCCGCATAATACCCCACATCTTATCAATATAGGCGAGGGTGTAGAAGTTCTCGTAATAGTGGTAGTAGAAGGCACCCTTCAGCGTCATATGATACACACCGTCTGCTTCTGTGACGAATTCAAGCAGTTTGGCCAGCCACAGTTCAAAACCGTACATCTTTTTCAGCGGCACTCCAAAAAACTTTTTAAAATCTCGCTCATCCACCTTTGTGCTGTATGCAGTCCAGAACAGGTAATAGACCATTCTCTGACGGAGTGTAAAGCGAATTGTTAGAGAAGTAGGCAGCTTGCCGGCATCGATCCGCTTGCAGTATTCCTCCACTGAGAAAGTGTTTATTTTGAACTGATCCTTTAGAAGTGTCGTGGCAGAGCAGCCAAATCCGAGAAAATTGTCTCGCGTCATGGAAGAATAGCCGGCCTGAGGTTCACTGGAGAAGGTCCAGATGGAGCTGCGGGAGTAGCCCTTGTCCATACAGTACCGAGTAATGGCATCCAATAATGCCCGCTTTTCCTTCTTCTCCATGGCCTTAACCGGGCTCTTGGTAAAGGTAAAGTCAATAAAGGGATAGACAGCAATGTGGTTGGCGCCGTTGGCAAAGGCTATATCAATGTCCTGCTTCAAATCCTCGTAAGTCTGCTCCGGCAGGGAAAAGATAAAGTCCATAGAAACCGTTTCAAAAGGAACAGCAGCCAGTGCAGCGGACATGGCCGCAGGATCCACAGCTTTTCTGCCAAGAGTATGCTGATACTTCTTTTGGAAGGACTGAATACCGATACTGATTTTGGTAACACCTGCATCCTTGAGGATTTGCAGGGTATCGACAGTTACATTGTCGGGATGAAGCTCCAAACCGATTCCCTCGGTAATTTCAAAGTATTCCCTGCAGGTATCGATAATCTCCTTCAGCCGGCTGGCAGCCAAAGCGGGGGTGCCTCCGCCAAAATACAGGCTGGTAACCCGCTTCTTTTCTGCGTTCTGGCTGCCGACCATCCGGATTTCCTGCAGAAGCGCATCCAAATACCGGTCGCACAGAACTGCATCATATCTCACCTTACAGTAAGGGCAAAAGTTGCAAATGCTCTTACAGAAGGGAATGTGGATATATAGGCCAAGGCTTTCACAATCGGAATAAGGAAGTGCTTGGTCGTATTCGTTTTTGAATGTGAAGGGCTTCCAGGATCTGGTCAGCCAGGATCTTGTTAGATCTGTAATGATACTCATAGGCAATTATATGTATTTCAGATATGTCCGGAGCATCTCAAAGATGATTTTCACATTGCCCCTGAACAGGAGTGTATATTCAGCAACAAAGAAATAGCCGCACTGTTCGCACAGACCCGGAACCTCGATGCAACGGCCACAGGTGCTGATCTTACCAGCCTCAATGACCAGACACTGGTGACAGGGTGTTGGAAACTTATTCTCAATCAGGTAAGGAAATGCAGACTTTAGATTGAACACCGGGCAACCCTCGTTCATCATGCGCTTGATCGTATCACAGCACTGTGCCTTTTCCTCTTTGGACAGAGCCAGCTCCTTTGTGTCGGGATAAGGAGTATGGAAATTGAATGACACGGCCTTCACGTGATCGGTATCTCTGGCCAGACGGCAGACATGATCAACATAGTCCTTATTGATCTGGTTGATGGCCATGTAGAAGCAGATGTTACTTGCGGTTGCGTTCCGGATATTCTCCAGAATTGTATCGTAAGTGTTGCCACGGATCGTGTTATGTCTTTCCCGGTCACCGTCCAGGCTCAACAAAATCAGGTCTGCTTCCGGTAGATCAATTGGGAAAGTGCCGTTGGTCACCACATTGACAATCAAGAAGCCCATATCCTTGGCTTCAATCACCAAATCCCGGAGCGTCTTTTGGCCATCCCGCCAGAGGAAAGTTTCGCCACCGCAGAAAAACAGAATTCGTACACCCATATCGTAAAGAGTCTGCATTTCTTTGCGGACCTTTTCATAAGGGTGAACGACTGCGGTGATATTGTTCACAGAACAGTGCTTGCACTTTAGGTTGCATTTATCAGTGACGATAACCGTTCCAAGGATTGGCTCCTTTTTCCGTAACAGGATCGTTTTCACGCCAAAGCTGGCAAAGCGAAGAAATGAGGATACTTTCATACGTTACCTCCTGAACACATCTATTTTTTCTATTTTATCAAAATCAATCGTATATTTCAACAAGCTTCGCACGGCAATCTTAATTTGAAATCAATTTGGATGAATGACTGCTTTGCAAAATCAAAAGTAGCACAGGGGACGGTTCTATGTGTTCTCCGGTACAAACCTTTTAACGATTCTTCGCACATTTTAACGAAAGGGTATACCATTTAACGATTCCCCATACCTTTTAACAAAAGGTCTGCCGGGGTGTGCAGGTTGTATCAAAAAAGGTCACTTATTTCAGAAAAAGGCTCTGATTGTGATACAATCAGAGCCTTTTTCAACGAAATAAATCCCTTGCGGGATTTGTGAAATTGCCTTCGGCAGTGAAATATTGCTTCGCAATGTGAAATGTGCTGCGGCACATAGGGATTTATTTCAT
>JAZNXM010000130.1:0-10161 GCA_045593865.1 Acetatifactor sp.
TGCATGAAGCTTCTGGGTACTGATACCGATTTCCGCACCGAATCCGAATTCAAACCCATCCGTAAATCTGGTGGAAGCATTCACATATACACATGCTGCATCCACTCCATTTAAAAATTTTTCCGCAGTTGACGGATTCGCTGTTATAATGCTCTCGGAATGCTTGGTATTGTATTGATTGATATGGTCAATGGCTTCTTCCACGCTGCTGACTGTCTTCATAGAAAGAATATAATCCAGATATTCTGTGCTATAATCTTCCTCGGTTGCCGGAATGCAGCCATCAAGCACTGCACAGATCTTGTCATCGGCACGCATTTCCACATGCTTTTCATCCAAAGCGGCTTTTAAGTCTGGCAGAAATTTCTCCAACACCGCTTCATGGAGCACCAAAGATTCGCAGGCATTGCAGACGCCGATTCTCTGGGTCTTGGCATTTATAATGATTTTCAGCGCCATCTCCAGATCCGCATCCTTATCAATATAAATGTGGCAGTTGCCTGTACCGGTTTCGATGACCGGAATGGTACTGTTCTCCACAACAGCCCGAATCAGACCTGCACCACCTCTGGGAATCAATACATCCACATATTCCTTCATCTTCATAAATTCCGCTGTTACTTTTCTGTCGGTATCTGTAATCAACTGGATGGCATCCTTTGTGATATTCACAGATTCCAATGCTCCACGAATCACTTCTGTAATAGCAATATTTGAATAAATGGCATCACTGCCGCCCTTCAATATCACTGCATTGCCGGATTTAAAACACAGACCGAATGCATCTGCGGTAACATTGGGTCTGGATTCATAAATAATACCAATAACCCCCATGGGCACCCTGCGTTTCTCAATATGCAGGCCGCTAGGTCTCTCAAAGGTCTCCAGACATTCTCCTACCGGGTCTTCTAAATCTGCAATCTGAACCAGGCCCTCTGCCATAGCTTCAATTCTTTGGATTGTCAGCTGCAGACGGTCCAGCATACCGGGATGCATACCGTTTGCACGGCCATTCTCCAGATCCCTCTCATTTTCTTTCAAAATATATTCTGCATTTTCCTTCAAAGCAGAAGCAATCACACCAAGGGCATGATTCTTTCCCGCTGTAGTCAGCTGTTGTAATATATATTTTGCTGCCACCGCATTTTTACCCAATGCCTGTAAATTCATATACCCACCTCATTTTGCTCCAAATTTCTCTCCAAGATTCTCCAGCGAACCATCTTCCTTCTGAATAGTGATACTGTCCAACTGCCCCCTGAGATTTGCACGGACATTGGCTACATATTCTTTACGTAATAGCTGCTGTTCTTCTTTCTCTGCTTCAGTCAATCCTTCCGCCTTGGATTTGTGATACAACTCATTTATACGTTTTATTCTATCATCCATGTTCATATTATTGCTCTCCGTCTCTGATATCATATTTTTAATGACAGATACTACATTTTATGTAGATTATCCACAAAGGAAGGAAGGTTAAAATCCTCATCCTTATGCGCCAGGAACAGAGTTCCCTCCTTCTTCCCAGCCAGCAGCCGATGCAGGATTCCGATATCCTTACTATTGGCAATGATCATATCCACATCGGAACTGGTCGCAATCTTTGCCGCAACCATCTTCGTATTCATGCCGCCGGTACCTACATTACTTCCGGTAGAGGATTTACCCATGCTCATAAACTCCTCCGTCAGCTCATTTACCTGTTCAATGAACTGTGCATCCGGATTCTTTCTGGGATCATCCGTATATAGTCCATCAATATCGGACAATAATATCAGTAAATCCGCATCAATCAATGCTGCAACGATTGCAGACAATGTATCATTATCGCCGATTTCAATTTCATAGGTTGCCACCGTATCATTTTCATTTACAATGGGTATTACCCCTAATTTCAGAAGCTCCGAAAAGGTATTATGGGCATTGTAACGATTCACGTCATCCACAATGGTATTCTTTGTCATCAGTATCTGCGCTGCAATCTGGTTATACTCTGCAAACATCTTCTCATAAATCATCATTAATTTAGCCTGTCCGATAGCGGCACATGCCTGCTTTACAGCCATTTCCTCTTCCGCACTTTCCGGATGTACATTCTTTACCTGAATCGCCTTTCTGCCCGCTGCAATGGCACCGGAAGTAACCAGCACAACATCTTTCCCCTGGTTTCTGATATCACATAATTCCCTCACCAGCTTCTCCATCTTTATATAATCAAAATCACCTGTTTCCGGATGGCGCAAGGAAGACGAACCAATCTTGACCACAATTCTTCTTTTATCCTTAATTGCTTCTCTTATATCTGACATAATTCCCTCTTTACTGTACATTTAATGACTTTACCGTGTTACTATTCCGTCATATTATAATTTCGTATATTACATTATTTTCTTACAGAAGTCAATTCCTTAAAAAGGCATGGCCTGAAACCTTTATGGAATTTTATCGACTGCTGCCAGCAGTCAGATCACTGCAGATAGCCAGATTTTGCTATCTCCTCCGCAACACGCACCCCGTCCATCGCCGCCGAAGTGATTCCTCCTGCATAACCGGCACCTTCGCCACACGGATAAAGTCCTCTGATTTCAGACTGCAACGTATCGTCTCTGTGGATGCGCACCGGTGAGGAAGTCCTGCTTTCCACACCTAGCAGGATTGCATCCGGCCGGTTAAAATCCTTTATCATCCTGCCGAATTGCTCCATACCTTCCACAAAGGCATGATTACATTCGTGTGGCAGGATTTGGGTTAAATCTGCGTATTGGTAAGCACCCTTTGTACAGGGGCTGAAACCTTTTTCTGTATGATCATCCTTGTTTTTCACAAGCCTGTCTACAATCATATTCTCATACCAAACAGATGCTTTAAAGTCTCCGTACCTCTGAACCGGAATCTTTCCTTCTCCCAACTCATAAGCCTTGCGCTCCAGCTCTCTCTGAAAGTATACCCCTGCAAGCGGATGCTCACTGCCAAAATCCGCAGGTGTTACCGCTACGATAATGGCACTGTTGGCATTGGCAGAGCCACGGTCACTGTAGCTCATACCATTGACAGCCAGCCTGCCATCCTCTGAAGATGCATTGACCACATACCCGCCGGGACACATACAGAAGGAATACACGCCACGCCCCACACTGGTCGTGGCAGTCACTTTATATGGCGCTGCCCCCAGCACACCTGCGTCCTTCCTGCCATACTGACTTTCATTAATCATGGACTGGGGATGCTCTACACGCATACCTACGGCAAAAGACTTTGCTTCCATGGGTACATTTTGGTTATATAAGGTTTCAAAGGTATCTCTGGCACTGTGACCGATTGCAAGTACAATCTGCTCGCAGTCGATCTTGTGCATATTCCCCTTTTCATTAACCAAAATACCGGACAATGCACCGTCATGCGCAAACACCAGCTCCAGCATCTCCGCCTCAAAATGAACCTCTCCTCCAAAACCGATGATTGCCTGACGCATATTTTTCACTACCGTCGCCAGTACATCTGTACCGATGTGGGGTTTTGCATCATATAGGATCTTCTCCGGTGCACCATGCTCCACAAGAACCTTTAATACTTTCCTATTCCTGCCGTCCTTATCCTTTACCAACGTATTGAGCTTTCCATCGGAAAAAGTTCCCGCACCGCCTTCGCCGAACTGCACATTGGACGCTGGATTCAGTTTACCGGTCTCCCAAAAATGCAACACATCCGTTGTTCTGGAATCTACATCCTTGCCACGCTCGATCAATATGGGACGGTATCCGTGTTTTGCCAGAAAATAACCGCAGAACAATCCCGCCGGTCCCATACCCACGATAACCGGGCGGTTACTTAGCTGCTTGTTTCCCGATGTTGGAAATTGATATTCAACATTCGATGTCAGACTAACCTGTCCGGAGCCACATCGTTTTACGATCGTACCCTGCTGTGAGATTTTAGATGGAATCAACTCCACATCTACCACATAGCTGTAGAAAATATCCGGCTTCTTTCTGGCATCGATAGACTGCTTTACAATTTCCAGTCTGGCGATTTCAGATTCCTTTATCCCTAAAATCTTTGCAGTTTTTTTTCTCAGTACATTCTTATCTGCTTCCGGGTGCACCTTTATCTGCGTTACTCTAATCATGACAAACTCCTCGTCCTGCAATGACACCGCTTGTCCATGCCCATTGCAGATTATAGCCGCCACATCTTCCGTCCACATCCAATATCTCTCCGGCAAAAAATAAACCGGGAACCTTCTTGGATTCCATGTCAGATGTAACCTCACGCAAATCCACGCCCCCTGAGCAAACCTGCGCATTTTCAAATCCATTGTGACCGATAATGTGGTATTCCAATCCTTTACAATACGCAAAAACCTTCTTCAGCTGTGCTTTTGGCACAGAAATTACCGGTAATTCAGGCTTCAAGCCAGCAAGCTTTATAAACAGCATCATCAGTTTTTTGTTCAGCATACCTGTAAAAAAATCTTCCACAGTAAGTCGAAACAGAGACCTTTTGTCGTGGCTCTGCTGTACTGTTATCAGCTGCATACGCTGGTCGCTCAATCCCTCAAACTCATCCTCCGAAATTCCGGGAAGAAAATCAATTACCGCAATGATTTCTCCATGCCTCTTGTCTGCAAGGCGCCTGTTTACCAAGGCACTGAGCTGAAACACCGGGATTCCGGATATACCGTAATCCGTTAACTGTACTTCGCCAATCTCCTGACAGATCTTGCGTCCGTTCTCAAAGATATGTACACAAGCTTCTGACCGGATTCCTGCCAGCGCCTTGCAAAAAGAATCACTGCATTTTAACTGTACCAGAGAAGGAACCACCGGAACGATACTGTGTCCAAGCGCCTTTGCCAGTTCATAGCCACTGCCATCGGAGCCGGTTTTAGGAGCCGCTTTGCTGCCACAGGTCATAATGACCCGGTCAAAACACTCCCTATCCTTCCCAATGCACACTTCAAACTGTACATCGTCTGCATTCTTTCCGCCATTTCCTTTGGATATATTATCGGCATTTTGGCCTGCATTTTTCAAGACACTGATTTGTGTAACCTTCGCCCCGGTTTTCACACAAATCTTTCTTCGCGCTGCGCTGATTCTTAACACATCCAGTACCACAGCCGCCTGCTCACTTGCAGGATAAAGATACCCGTTTTTATCCTTAATCATCAGACCCAAACCTTCAAAAAAAGCGATGGTTTCCTTCACACCGAAACGTCCCAGACAATCCGACAGCTTCTTTTCATCCGAAGTATGAAAACATTCTTTCGTCATTTGAAGATTGCTCAGATTGCATTTACCATTTCCGGTAGCCAGAATCTTCTTGCCGACCCGGTCATTTTTCTCAAAAATTGTAACATCCGCACCATTATCGGCTGCTTCCAAAGCCGCTGCAATTCCTGCGGCTCCGCCGCCTATAACGGCAACCTTTTTCTTACTCATATTTCCTCACATTCCTCTGATTATTAAGGCGCAAGCAAAACACACCTGAAATATGTTCTTAAAACCCTATTAACTGGTATAATTCTCCAAGAAGTCATAAAGTGCGCCCTCTTCCATCATTGGAATTCCATTCTCCAGCTTTACCCTTATCTCTTCCGGAAGCTCGCCTACCTTAATATCCGTAAAAAGATAAATTGTTTCCCGATCTGCATGATAAACAACCACATAATCGTTCAGCAGTGCCACATAATACTCTTTTTCCAAAACCGCATCCGACTCCATCTGCTGTATCGCCGATGGGTTCATAACATACTGTTCCGGGGCCACTTCTTCCTCCTGCAGGTTCTTTTCCCGCAACCAAGGTTCATCATTTATTATCACCGGTTCTTGAACGGATACCTTATTGAGCTCCGCTTCTATCTCACTGCTACCTGAAAATTTGTATTCCGGCATACCACGCCCAAGGAATATTCCCAAAATAAAGCAGCTTAACGGATACACAAAAAACAATCGGATACTCCTTACATATTTCATGCTTTCCTCTTTCCTGCATTTTGCAAGGGTGCTTGCAAAACCGCCCTAATGTGCAGATTGAAAGGAACTTTCAACCTTTTTCCTACATATGCGAATTCATGATCGCTATAATAACAGTATCCGCTTGCTTTTATGAAATTATTCAGGTAAATGGATGCAATTTTAACTATCGGATTATCATTCCGAAAATTTTACGTCCCAAAGCTCCATATGCATAGGAAATTTTCGTCTCATTGATACTTCCTGCCAGAACCAGTACCGCCAAATACACGATTACACTAACCATCAGGCACAATAGCAGACACACCAGACTGCTCACATGGGGCGATAATATATTCTGGATCAATATTACCACCAAACCCATAACACCGACGGCAACAATGGGCATTAAAAATCCTTTGATCATATCCGGCTGCAATACATATTTTCTTACAACATACAAAAAAGAAAGAATCAATTGTACCATACCGGCAATCAACGCCGCCAGACACAAGACAAGTATACTGTCCATCTCCCGGTTTTTCAGAATCAGATTACTTATCACAAATACAACATTGAAGATTACCAGCAAAATATTGGTCAATACATGGGATTCCATGATAAAAAGAACTCTCATCAGGAAAATATTCAGAACCAGCACAGCAACCATTGCTGCTCCATAAGTATAATATTGCTGTAGCATCTCTGCCGACTCCTTATATAACAGCTTACCTATCTGAGGCGCAAGCACCACCAGACATACGGAAGTGTACAGTCCAACAGCCCAGCAATAATGCAATCCCGCGTAAATGGCTTCGCGAATGGAACGTTTGTCCTTTCGTTTGACCAAAGCAGTCAATTTCCCTGAAATATTGAGCATTCTTGCGGATATCAGAAATACCGGAATGGCACATACACAAACAAAACAGCCAAAGAATAATCCGTACGAATGTGCCGTAGCGGAAATATCTTCTGATTTCCACAGAACAAAGAACAATCCCAGTGCAAACGGCAGCTTTTTCAAAATCTCCTTTGCAGCCTCAGGCAAGGAAACCAGCAACACAAGCCTGCATCTGTCAGAAAATGAGTCCATCTTCTGCAGACCATCCTTGGATTTTTTCCTCTCATTACTTCTGTCACTTCCCACATATACTATCAGCAAAAATATAGAAATAAAGATCTCTGAAATCAACATTGCAAGACACAACCCAAATGCACCATACATTCCGGCATAGTCGGGGTTGTTGAGCAACGCAGACACCTTTGTTCCATAATTAACCAGTCTGCCGGTAAAGAGCAAACTGAATAACAAAAACAGCAGTTGTCTGAACACAGAGCACACCACAGTTGGCATATGGGAACCCTGCCCCTGGAAATAGCCAAGCATTGCACACTGTAAAGTCTTTAACAGAATAACCGGTGTCAGCAGCTTCATTGCAACCGCCAGAAAGGGCAGTCCAAACACCACGTCAGACAATACATCCGTCAGGAAAAAATATGCGATCATCAGTATCACTGCCATTATGGTCTGAATCAATAAGACCGTCTTGTGCAGCTCTCCGGCTTCTTTATACTGACTTTTCTTCCTGCGGCTTCGTATCAGCCTGCTGATCATATCCGCAGAGCTGCCGTTTATGGCAAGTACAAAAAAGCTGACACATTCTATAATGACTGCCATATATGTAACACCGTTATTGCCGATCAGGTATCCCAGCAGGATAAAGGATACCAATCCAACAATATAACTGTAATATGCTATCTTTTGTTTTTTCGCTTCAATCTGATTCATTGGGAAATCTCCATATTTAAGGATTATCTCTTAATAATAATCCCCGGCTCTCTTGCCAAAATCAAAGGTTATCTCTTGTAATACTTAATTTCGTCAGGGCAGCCTCCTGTTTTTTCTCCATAACGGCTGCTTCCTCAGGATCCATGTGGTCATAACCGCATAAGTGCAGCATGCTGTGTGCCACCAGAAATGCCAATTCACGTTTCTTACTGTGACCGTAGCTTTCAGACTGCTCAGCCACCTTATCCACAGAAAGAATGATATCTCCCAGGATCAGCTCTCCCGTATCCGGATCAAAATAATCCGCTTCCATATTCTCATCAATTTCAAAGTCTCCGGGCACTTCGTAGTCCAGATTGGGGAAGGACAATACATCCGTCTCCCTGTCGATCCGGCGATATTCTTTGTTGAATCCACGGATGCCTTCGTTGTCGGTCAAAAGCACATTGATCTGTACTTCGTAAGGACATTTCTCACTGTCCAGAATCTCTTCGGCGACCATTCTGACAATTTCTTCGATATCGAAGTCGTAGGTTACATCTGTTTCGTTTTCCACGTAGAAAGTCATGGTATTTTCTCCTTCGTTATGTGGCTTTCGTTTATTGTTCTCTTTTATAGTGTTCTACTGTTGCTACCATTGTTGCTCAATTCTTTGAAGCTCTTTTCTGTGAAGGCCTGTTCTTTGTGTCCCTGCTATCTGAAGGCCTGCTCTTTGAATTTACTTTCTCTGCTACCTTCTCTCAGCCCGGTCTTTGGAACGATGTTCTCTATTCTTTTCTTTTGCCTCATAAGTCTCGTAGGCCTTAACAATCTTCTGCACCAGCGGGTGTCTCACAACGTCCTTGCTGGTAAGCTCGCAAAAAGCAATATCATCGATCTTGGATAAAACCTTCCTTGCCACATCCAGACCGGATTTCGTACCAGCAGGTAAATCCTTCTGGGAAGCATCACCGGTAACCACCACCTTGGAACCAAAACCGATACGGGTCAGAAACATCTTCATCTGCGCAGGGGTAGTATTCTGTGCCTCATCCAGAATAATATATGCATTATCCAGTGTGCGACCTCTCATGTAAGCCAATGGTGCCACTTCGATAAGCCCTTTCTCCATGTTCTTTGCAAAGCTTTCTGCACCCATAATCTGATACAAAGCATCATACAACGGCCTTAAATAAGGATCCACCTTACTCTGCAAATCCCCCGGCAAGAATCCCAGCTTTTCTCCTGCTTCAATGGCAGGACGGGTCAGAATGATACGACTTACCTCATCATTTTTAAAGGCAGTGATCGCCATAGCCATCGCCAGGTAAGTCTTACCCGTACCGGCAGGTCCCAGACCAAACGTAATCATCTTGCTGCGGATTGCATCCACATACTGCTTCTGACCGTAGGTCTTTGGCTTAATCGGCTTTCCACTGACCGTATGACAAATTATCTGCCCGTCAATCTCTGTTAAAATCTCTTCTTTATGTTCCATACCTAATGTAATTGCGTAATCTACACACTGCTCCTCAATCTCATTGCCTCTTCTGGAAACCTCCGTCAGCTGGCTCAATACACTGCAGGCACGGTTGGTCATATGCTCTTCACCGGTGATGACCACTTTACCGTTCCGGTCCACAATGGTTACCTGAAAATCCTTCTCAATCTTCTTGATATAGGTATCCCCTGCGCCGAATATTTTCTGCATATGCTCCACAGGCATTTCCATCTGTAAGGAAACCATACTCATTCACTCATTCTCCAATGTCATTATATTTTCCGTGACAGTTGGCTGCTTCGTCTCCACGCGCTCTATAACTGTAATATTCCCGGATTTTATCCAACTATCCTCATCACTACTTATTTTAACATCTTTTTCAATAATTTGAACCCCTTTTTCTTGTAAACTGCTGATAAATTGTTCCAATTGTGCTGTCAGCTTCTTTTCCGCCTGTTGCGGACTGTATTTTTTCTCCAAATAATAGTATTCACGGTACTGAATGCTTCCTGCATACAGGGGAATGGACAGCTTTTGAAAAATTTCCGGCTGGTAGGATTTGGTAACCACATCATATACAAGATAGGGGGTGCTCCGGTCCAGAAGCAATTCTTCTTTGTTCCAACGCAGGAAAAATCCGTTTTTTTCTCTTCCGGTATATATTTTTTCCGTGTAATAAAAGGGCAGTTCTTCCTCATAAAAAATCACATGCTCCAGCATAATATCCGCGTCTGCATCTACATATAGATATTCCCTGACGGTGGTATCTTCATTCAGGACAGGCACCTTCCCTTCTACCAATATTGTTCCGGCAACCACCTGATTCCCAATGGCAGCCTTGGGTACACCGCTTCTGACAATCATAGACACAATGGTACCATCATATGATGTGATCAAGTCCTGCCCCAAACTCTCCGACTGTTCCAGGTCCGTGCTTT
>JAZNXM010000131.1:0-10344 GCA_045593865.1 Acetatifactor sp.
TTGGGCCTCCGACTTGGTAGAGGATTTGTATCGCCCCTACAGACCTAAGAGAAAGACCCGTGCAAGCGTTGCAAAGGAAAAAGGCCTGGAAGGGCTGGCACAGTTTATTCTGGCCCAGGAGACGGACAAGCCGGTGGGGGAGGAGGCGGCTAAATACGTTTCCCAGGAAAAGGAAGTGGCATCTGTCGCGGAGGCGGTACAGGGCGCAAAGGATATTATTGCAGAAAGTATTTCCGATGAAGCAGAGCACCGTCTGTATATCCGTAATGCTACTACACAAGAAGGCATCATTGCTTCTGTTGCCAAGGATGAAAAGGCACAGAGCGTTTATGAGATGTACTATAATTTCGAAGAGCCTGTGAAGAAAATCGCAGGTCACAGAGTGCTGGCGCTTAACAGAGGTGAGGCAGAGAAGGTGCTGACTGTTAAGGTAAATGCTCCTGTGGAAAGAATTCTGCGCTATTTGGAAACGAAAACTATTGTCAGGGATAATGAGTATACAAAGCCCTTACTCCAGGAGGTAGTTCAGGACAGCTACGAGAGACTGATCGCCCCTGCCATAGAAAGAGAGATCCGTAATGAACTGACGGAGAAGGCGGAGGATGGTGCGATCAATGTATTTGGCAAGAATCTGGAGCAGCTTCTGCTGCAGCCGCCGATCGCGGGAAAAGTGGTTCTGGGCTGGGATCCGGCATTTCGTACCGGATGTAAACTGGCAGTTGTGGACGCTACCGGTAAGGTGCTGGATACCAAGGTAATTTATCCTACGGAGCCTCAGAACAAGGTAAAGGAATCCAAGGCAGAGCTGAAAAAGCTGATCAACAAGTATCACGTGGATTTGATTTCCGTGGGCAACGGTACGGCATCCAGAGAATCGGAAATGGTCATTGTAGAGCTGCTTAAAGAACTGGACAGACCGGTACAGTATATTATTGTAAATGAAGCGGGTGCTTCCGTGTATTCTGCAAGTAAGCTGGCTACGGAGGAATTTCCGAATTTTGATGTGGGACAGAGAAGCGCGGCTTCCATCGCAAGAAGACTGCAGGATCCGCTGGCAGAGCTTGTTAAGATTGACCCGAAATCCATTGGTGTTGGTCAGTACCAGCACGATATGAATCAGAAGAAGCTCAGTGAAGCGCTGAACGGTGTGGTAGAAGACTGCGTGAATAAGGTGGGTGTGGATCTGAATACGGCATCCGCATCTTTGTTGGAATATATCTCCGGCATCAACAAGACCATTGCGAAAAATATTGTGGAGTATCGTGAGTCCAACGGTCGTTTTACCAACAGAAAGCAGCTTCTGAAGGTTGCCAAGCTGGGGCCGAAGGCCTTCGAACAATGTGCAGGCTTTATGCGCATTCCGGATGGCGAAAATCCTCTGGATGCAACCAGTGTCCATCCGGAATCCTATGAGGCAGCACTGAAGCTTCTGAAGAAGCTGGGGCTGACCATGGAGGATGTAAAGGCAGCGCAGAAGAAAGCAGCAGCGGATAAGGCTTCAGATAAGGCAGCTGCGAAATCGTCCGGCAGGGATAGCGGAAGGCCTTCTTGGGCAGAGAAGAATAAGAAGCCGGCGGCAAAGCAGGTTGTGGTGCGTAATACCAATACCGCTATGGGAAAGGCGCTGGCAGCAGCCATGGGCGGCGTGACCCTTGAGACATCCGCACAGTCAGGCAGGAATCAGAAAGGCATGCAGAATGGAAAAGGCATGGTGGAGGATAGCTGCGGTCTGGCAACCCAGAACAATCAGACAACAGAAACAGTAAATCAGAGCATCAGCAGTCTGGAGAAGCGCATTAAGGATAAAGCTCTTCTGGCTCAGGAGTTGGGTATCGGTGAGATTACACTGACTGACATTCTGAAGGAACTGGAGAAGCCTGCCAGAGACCCCCGTGATGATATGCCGAGGCCCATTCTTCGGAGTGATGTACTGGACATGAAGGATTTAAAGCCCGGCATGATTTTGAAGGGTACGGTCAGAAATGTCATTGACTTTGGCGTGTTTGTGGATATCGGTGTACATCAGGATGGACTGGTTCATATTTCCCAGATTACCGAAAGATTTATTAAGCATCCTTTGGAAGCCGTCAGTGTAGGGGATATTGTGGATGTACAGGTGCTGGACTGCGACGTGGCAAAGAAGAGAATTTCCCTGACTATGCGGATTAAGAAGTGATGTGCCTGACGTGGGGAGTAAGAAATAAGTATCGAACTGTTATAACAAATGAAATCTTCAGGGACGGGTGAAATTCCCTACTGGCAGTGAATATTCCCGGAAAATTAATATGGCAGAAAGCATAATAGTGACCTGCAAATGGATTTTCCGTGAAAGAAGTCTGCGAACCGCAAAGCGGCCGAATCGGTGTGATTCCGATACCAACAGTATAGTCTGGATGAAAGGAGAAAGAGTATGAAAGAACTTTTGAAAAATGTAATGGAAAATGCTGTGTTTGTAGCAGAATTTGGGATGATTATTGTAAGCTTTTTCGTAGTGGCGGTATTGTTTGAAAAAGCCGCATATAAAAGACAGGGAAACCAGGAAAAGCTGTTTGCCACCAGAAAAGTGGCAATGACCGGAATGTTTTCTGCGATTGCCACGATTTTGATGCTGTTTGAGATGCCGCTGCCTTTTGCACCGCCATTTTATGAGTTGGATCTAAGCGAATTGCCGGTGCTGGTGGGAAGCTTCGCATTTGGACCTGCCGTAGGTGTTATGATAGAGTTTATGAAGATATTGCTGAAGCTTTTCATAAAAGGCACCTCCACGGCTTTTGTAGGCGATCTGGCTAATTTTGTAATAGGCTGCAGCTTTATACTGCCGGCATCTATAGTGTATGTCTTCTGGAAAAAAAAGGAGGGAGCCATTACCGGCTGTGTCATCGGTACGATTGTGCTGACAGTGTTTGGTTCCCTGTTCAATGCAGTTTATCTGCTTCCGGCGTTTTCGGAATTGTACGGTATGCCGCTGGATTCGATTCTGGATATGGGCAGTGCGGTAAATCCGTTGATGACAGAAGGCAGTATGCTTAGCTTTGTGGTTTGCTGTGTAGTGCCTGTGAATTTAATTAAAGGTACGGTGGTTTCTATACTGACAATGCTGATTTACAAGCCTTTGAGTCCGATGCTGAAAAGCCGGAACCGAAGGCGGTAAAGCGAAGGTATCCTCAGGGCATAATATAATAGAAAATCCAACTTGATACACAGGGATATTTAGATATAAAATCATATATGGTAAGAAAGGTCTTGCATTTTGTCTATCTTGTAATATAATTATAGTGTTAGGTTGAATTACAGATTCAATCAGATGATAGGTATACGAAGTATTTTCAAAAAGGATGGTTACGAAAGAATGAAGAAATTTATGGCAGAATTTAAGAAGTTTGCGTTAAAAGGCAATATGATCGATCTTGCAGTTGGTATGATCATCGGTACGGCTTTCAACAACATTGTGAAATCATTGGTAAATGATATGTTCATGCCGGTGCTTAGTCTGTTTACAGGTAAGCTTGATTTTGCAAACTGGTTTATTGCACTGGACGGCAATAAATATCTGACCGCAGCTGATGCAGCAGAAGCTGGTGCTGCTACATTGAATTACGGTTTGTTTCTCTCAGGTGTGATTGAATTTATTGTGATGGCCTTTGTGGTATTCCTGATCGTTAAGGTTATGAACAAGCTGAAGAGAGAGGAACCGGTTGTACCTGCTGCTCCTACAACCAAGAAATGTCCATTCTGTAAGACTGACATTCCTTTGGAGGCAACAAGATGTCCTCATTGTACATCTGTAATTGAGTAAATGAGAGGGGCTGCCAAAGCAAAGAGATTTTTGCTGCGGCAGCTTTTTTGATTCATAGGAAAGACCTCGTTGCATTGCAGTGATAAAGTGAGTATTTCCTATGAATCAAAATCCGGTTTGAAAGCCTGACAAGCTTGCTTGGAGATGGCAGGGCAAAACGATTATATTGTGGCAAACGACAAAACGGAGGAAATATGATAGAGCTGGATGTCAAGATTAGCGATAAGGATTTATACGATTACATGATGGCACATTCTTACAACAGTGCTTCCGGTATTCTGGGTAGCTGTGTAGGTGGTCTGATGGTAGTAGTGGCGTTTCTGAACGGTCATTGGATTTTTCTGATCTGCGGTATGGTGTTGTTGCTTTATTTGCCTCTCCATTTAAAAATCAAAAGTAAGCAGCAGGTAATAAATAATCCTGCCTTTCAGAAGCCTTTACACTATACTTTGAATGAAGAAGGAATTACCATTTCCCAGGGCGAGGAAAAACAGAGCCAAAAGTGGGCAGATATGTATAAAGCAATTTCTACCGGCAGAAGTATCATTGTATATACCTCCAGGGTAAGTGCCACTATTTTGCCCAGAAAGCAGCTGGGGGATGATATGGTGCAGGTGCTGGAAATGATTTGTACCCACATGCCTCCTAAAAAGGTGAAGATACGTTATTAGAGAGTGAGGAAACATTGATGGATGGTAAGGTTTGGGATTCGTACAGCCCCGAAGAGACTTTTGCCATTGGCGAGAAGATCGGACGTATGGCTAAGCCTGGAGAAGTATACACTTTAATTGGAGATCTAGGTGTGGGAAAAACCGTGTTTACCCAGGGTGTGGCGAAGGGCTTGGGTATAACGGAACATGTGAACAGTCCCACTTTTACGATTGTACAGATATATGAGGAAGGCCGGTTGCCATTCTATCACTTTGATGTTTACCGCATCGGTGATGTAGAAGAAATGGAGGAAATCGGCTATCAGGACTGTTTTTACGGCGAGGGAATCTGCCTGATCGAGTGGGCGAATCTGATTGAGGAGATTCTGCCGCAGCAGTATACGCAGATTACCATAGAAAAGGATTTGAAAAAGGGCTTTGATTACCGCAGGATTACTGCAATTCAAAAGCCGTAAAGAAGGACGATTGATATGAAAATATTAGCAGTTGACAGCTCAGGTCTTGTTGCCAGTGTGGCAGTGGTCGAGGACGATGTATTGCTTGCCGAATACACCATGAATCATAAAAAAACACATTCCCAGACCTTGCTGCCTATGTTGAATGAAATCAAGGAAATGATAGGTCTGGATTTAAACAGCATTGACTATATAGCAGTAGCAGCAGGCCCCGGATCTTTTACCGGATTGCGTATCGGTTCTGCTACCGTAAAAGGTATGGGACTTGCGCTGAAGAAGGATATAGTCGAGGTGCCGACACTGGAGGGACTTGCCTTTAATCTGTGTGGCACAGATAAATATGTCTGCCCCCTTATGGATGCCAGACGCAATCAGGTATATACAGGCATTTATTGCTTTGAAGAAAAAGAACATGTGTGGACTATGAAAGCTCTGCATGAGCAGTGTGCAGTGGACATTCGTGAGATTATTGAAACTTGTAATGAATTTGGGCATGAAGTCATTTTCTTAGGGGATGGTGTGCCTGTGTATAAGAAACAGCTTGAAGCGAATGTACAAGTTCCTTACTCATTTGCACCGGCCAATCTGAACAGACAGCGTGCCGCAAGTGTGGCTGCCCTGGCCTGTATTTATGCATGGGAAGGAAAAGTAGTCTCGCCGGCAGCTCATGGGCCGGAGTATCTGCGCAAGAGCCAGGCTGAAAGGGAAAGAGAAGAAGGAAGATGCTGAACATTCGAAAGATAGTTATAGAGGATGCTGAAAGTCTTGGACAGCTGGCAAAGGAACTTTTTACCCAGCCATGGTCTGTAAAGTCTTTTGCTGCACTGGTACAGGATCCAAACAGTCTGTTTTTGGTGGCAGAGGAGGATGGTTGTGTAGTGGGAGGCTGCGGTCTTACCCATATTCTGGAGGAAGGGGACATTCACAATGTGATGGTAGCTGCGGCATATCAAGGCAAGGGCATCGCTACGCGGATGCTTACAAAGCTTCTGGAAGCAGGAACTCAACAGGGTATCCGGGAGTTCACTCTGGAAGTCAGAGTCAGTAATGCTGCTGCAATCCGGGTATATGAGAAGCTGGGCTTTGTATCAGAGGGAGTCCGCCCCGGGTTTTACGAAAAGCCGGTGGAGGATGCCATGATCATGTGGAAACGATAAAAGTTACACAAATTACCAGCTATATATTGCGGTATTTTTGTTATACTTAAGGAGTTGCAGAAGCCTTAGGTAGGATAAAGCCTTTGGTAGTATAATCATAGAAAGGCAAGGATAATAAAGATGCGTGTATATAGTAACAGACAGGAGAATATGCTGGCAGAGGTTCATTGTAACTGCTGCGGCAAAAAAATGAAAGTTGAAAACGGCTTCCTTCGTGAAGGAAGTTTTCACGTGGAATATAATTTTGGATATTTCAGTAATAAAGACGGAATGAAGCATGTCTGGGATTTATGTGAGGAATGTTATGACAAGCTGGTCGAAGGATTTGCCATTCCGGTGGAAGAGAGCGAAAACAGGGAGCTTATGTAATTTTTGTGAGCGAAAACAGGAAGCTTATGTGATTCTTGTTTCGTGACAGACCAAGCGCCCGAGGAAGCCGGGTTACGGCGCTGCTTTGAAAAAATATAGAAATTTGGAGAACACAAATGCTGGATGTTTGTTTGTTGGGAACCGGCGGAATGATGCCTCTGCCATACAGATGGCTGACTTCCCTGATGATGCGATATAATGGTAAGAGTATTTTGATTGACTGTGGAGAGGGGACCCAGATTGCCATGAAGCAAAAGGGCTGGAGCCCGAAACCCATTGATATTATTTGCTTTACCCATTACCATGCGGATCACATCAGTGGTCTGCCGGGGATGCTTCTTACCATGGGAAATGCGGAGCGTACAGAACCTCTTCTGATCATTGGTCCCAAGGGACTGCAAAAGACCGTAAATGCGCTGCGTACCATTGCACCGGAACTGCCCTTTGAGATTCAGTTTCAGGAGATTACGGAGCAAAATCAGATATTTGAATTTGAGGGGTTCCGCATAGAGGCTTTCAGAGTCAATCATAATGTGCTCTGCTACGGCTACAGCATGGTTATCGACCGTATTGGTAAGTTTCATCCGGAAAAAGCCATGGAACTGCAGATTCCAAGGGAATGCTGGAGCCATTTGCAGAAGGGCGAGACGCTGGAGAGAGATGGCATGGTATATACTCCCCATATGGTACTGGGAGCCCCCAGAAAAGGTCTGAAGGTAACTTATTGTACCGATTCCAGACCTACTGACAGTATTGTGGAACATGCAAAAGGTGCAGATCTGTTTATTTGTGAAGGCATGTACGGCGAGCCTGAGAAGCTGGGAAAAGCCAAAGAATATAAACACATGACTATGTATGAAGCTGCAAAGATGGCAGACAGAGCCGGTGTAAAGGAAATGTGGCTGACCCATTACAGTCCTTCCTTTGTGAAACCGGAAGAGTATATGCCTGAGGTAAAGAAAATATTCCCGGCATCAGTGGCGGCAAAAGACGGACGTAGTGTGGATCTGATGTTTGAAGATTAATACTTTGCTGCCCGGCATATGCAAGATTCCTGCTTCCCGGTGTAATAATGAGGAACAATTCCATATATGCCAATGTTATAAGCATGCGAGGCAGTGAGAAAATAGAGGAATAAGAGGTTTGAGCATGGAAACGGCAAACAGAACGGAAGAGAAAGATGTGTTAATACTGGCAATTGAGAGCTCCTGTGATGAAACTGCGGCAGCGGTGGTAAAGAATGGCAGAACGGTACTGTCCAATGTGATTTCATCCCAGATTGCACTGCACACCTTGTATGGAGGTGTGGTGCCGGAGATTGCATCCAGAAAACATATTGAAAAGATTAATCAGGTAATCGAAGAGGCATTGCAGGCAGCCGGTGTGACATTAGAGGATATAGATGCCATCGCAGTTACCTATGGCCCGGGACTGGTAGGTGCCCTGCTGGTAGGGGTGTCCGCGGCAAAGGCAATTAGTTTTTCTACAGGAATTCCGATCATAGGTGTTCACCATATCGAAGGACATATCAGTGCCAATTATATTGAGAATAAAGACCTGGAACCGCCATATATCTGCTTGGTAGTGTCAGGAGGCCATTCTCATCTGGTGGTGGTAAAGGATTATGGGGAGTACGAAATAATCGGAAAAACCAGGGATGATGCGGCAGGAGAAGCCTTTGACAAGGTGGCCCGTGCGATCGGTTTGGGCTATCCGGGAGGTCCCAAAATTGACAAACTTTCCAAAGAAGGCAATCCGGAAGCAATCCGATTTCCCAGAGCAAAAGTAGGTGATAATGAATACGATTTCAGTTTCAGCGGTTTGAAATCAGCGGTTCTGAATTACTTAAACGGTTGCCAGATGAAAGGTGAAGCGATTTGTGAAGCAGATGTAGCGGCCTCTTTCCAGAAGGCAGTCATTGATGTATTGGTGGAGCATGCACTTCATGCAGTAAAACAGTATGGCTATAAGAAGTTCGCGATTGCCGGTGGTGTGGCATCCAACTCTTCCCTGCGCAAGACATTCGAAGAGGAATGTGCGAAGAGGAAGATTGAATGTTATCATCCCAGTCCTGTTTTCTGCACAGATAATGCTGCAATGATTGGTGTGGCAGGATACTATGAGTACCGGAAGGGTGTAAGGAGCGGTCTGGATCTGAATGCAGTGCCGAACCTGAAATTGGGAGAACGTTGAAAATGGTAGGATAGATTGCCGGCATACTGAAATAAGAACTATATGGCGGAATCTATTACTAAAGATCAAGTGATATATCATGAGTAGGAGAATGTACATGAAAAAAGCAATATGCACAGCAGTAGTGTTGGCTGCAGGTGCAGGGAAGAGAATGCAGAGTAATGTGGCGAAACAATATCTTATTCTGAATGGCAAGCCGCTGTTATGGTATGCATTACATGTATTTGAGGTAAGCAAACTTATTGATGATGTGATACTGGTGGTGGGAAAGGGAGAGATTCCATATTGCCGCCGGGAAATTGTCGAAAAATACGGTTTTTTGAAAGTTACGGAAGTGATTGAAGGCGGTGAGGAGCGATATCAGTCTGTCTGGGAAGCGTTGAAGCTGCTTGACAGTAAGCTGCAAATGGCGTCTGAGCTGCCACACCAGTCTGAAGCCGTCGTTTTTGAACAGGCTGCAATGCCGGAAAAGGCGGACGTATATGCAAAGAATAGGCTTGTTTTTATTCACGATGGTGCCCGTCCTTTTGTGACAGAACAAATTCTGCAGGATACCTATGACGCGGCATTGGAGTATGGCGCTTGTGTAACAGGAATGCCTGTGAAAGACACCATTAAAATAATCAATAAAGAAGGGTTTGCGATGCAGACACCGAATCGGAAAACGGTATGGCAGATACAGACTCCTCAGGTCTTTGATGCAGAACTGATTGTTGAAGCCTACCGCGAATTGATTGAAAATATGGAGCAGATAAAAGCATCCGGTATAGAGATTACAGACGATGCCATGGTGGCAGAAACCATGAAAGGAAAAGCGGTTAAACTTGTGAGAGGCTCCTATGAGAATATAAAGATTACAACACCGGAAGATATGAAAACAGCGCAATGTTTTCTATATTAATTATTGTGCGAAATGTTGATATAATTTGAATTATTTCGAATACAAAATATTTGGAGAAATATTAAAAAAAAGGTGTTGACAGAATGAAATAGATTTGCTAGAATAACACTTGCCGTTGAATGAACGGTAGCGCTCGGAGAGGTATCGAAGTGGTCATAACGAGGCGGTCTTGAAAACCGTTTGTCCGCAAGGGCGCGTGGGTTCGAATCCCACCCTCTCCGTTGGAGTTATTCTCCAATGTTGATGAGAAATTGAATATGTTTTCGGAATCAACTTTTTGGAGAAGTACCCAAGTGGTTGAAGGGACACCCCTGGAAAGGGTGCAGGTCGTTAATAGCGGCGCGAGGGTTCAAATCCCTCCTTCTGCGTTGCCTTATGCAACTAGTAAGGCTCATAATTATAAGCACCTTGACAAATAAACAGTAATGCAACCCTGAAAAATTCCAAAAAGTATTGAGCAGGGCAAAAGATGAAATAAGCAAGTCGGGCAAGCTTGCTTGCAGAGAATTGATTATTTCAGCTTTTATTTTGTGAAAGCAAAAGCTTGGGAATTACGAAGTAATTCGCAAGACCGCTCAATAGAGAATTTATTCAGAACAAATTAGTAAATAACGGACAGAACAAAAAGCCAAGCTTGAGTTCTGGCTAGATCAAACTTTTAAACGTGAGAGTTCGATCCTGGCTCAGGATGAACGCTGGCGGCGTGCCTAACACATGCAAGTCGAACGGAAGCTTAACGCTGACGAGACTTCGGTCAAATCTTGTTAAGCTTTAGTGGCGGACGGGTGAGTAACGCGTGGGC